>PLZX01000365.1 GCA_003152325.1 Bryobacterales bacterium
TTTTCCAGATGGCCGTGCTGGAGCCCAGGCTGGCCGTGCTGGACGAAACCGATTCGGGCCTGGACATCGACGCGCTCAAGCTGGTCTCCAGCGGCGTGAATTCGCTACGCAGCCCGGACCGGGCGATGATCGTGGTCACGCACTACCAGCGGCTGCTCAACCACATCGTGCCGGACTTTGTGCACGTGCTGTCGGAAGGCAGGATTGTGAAATCGGGCGGCAAGGAACTGGCGCTGCAGCTCGAAGAGAGCGGCTACGCCGGGCTGGGCATTCACGACGAGGAAGCGGCATGACAGCGGTGGCCGAGCAGACCGGCGCGTGGCTGAAGGAATTCACCGGGCTACCGGCCGTTGCCCCGTGGGCCCAGGAACTGCGCGAGACAGCCTTCCAGCGATTCGCCAAGCTGGGCTTCCCCACCACGCACGATGAGGAATGGCGCTTCACTAATGTGGCGCCGATCGCGCGCGCAAGCTTCACGAAGGGTTTGACCGCGGGCCAGATCACCGGACTCACCGGCGGCGCGCAGGCCTGCACGCTCGAGGAGGCGCGGCAGCACCTGGGGCGCCTGGCGGTATTCGACCAGAATGCCTTCGTCGCGCTGAACACGGCGTTCCTGGAAAACGTCATCGTGATTCGGATTCCCAGCGGAGCGGTGATCCAGGAACCCATTCAGATTACCTACAACGGCGAGGCCGGCCAAGTCACTCATCCGCGGGTTCTCATCGTGGTGGGAGCGGATGCGCACTGCACTATTGTCGAAAGCTACGCGGGCGCTGGCAACTACTTCACCAACGCGGTGACGGAAATCGTAGCCGGCGACCGCGCGGTGGTGGACCACTACAAGATTCAACGCGAGTCGCTTGAGGCGTTTCACGTGGCCACGCTCGCGGCACAATTGGGGCGTAGCGCGAATTTCGTCTCGCATTCGATTTCGCTGGGCGGCGCGCTGGTGCGCAATGACGTCAACGTGGTGCTTTCCGAAGGCACCGAGGCCACCATCAACGGCCTCTATATCGTCAACGGCACGCAGCACATCGACAATCACACGTCCATCGACCACGCCAAGCCGCACGGCACCAGCCACGAATTGTACAAGGGCATCCTGGACGACCAGGCCAGGGCGGTTTTCAACGGGCGGATCATCGTCCGGCAGGACGCGCAGAAGACCGATTCGAAGCAGACCAACAAGAACCTGGTGTTGTCGGACGAGGCGGTGATCGACACCAAGCCGGAGTTGCAGATCTGGGCCGACGACGTGCGCTGCACCCACGGTGCCACCATCGGGCAACTGGACGCGGAGTCGCTGTTCTACCTGCAATCGCGCGGCATCGGCAAGGAGCAGGCGCGCGGCCTGCTGACCTACGCGTTCGCGCAAGACATCGTGGACCGTATCAAGATTCCGGCGCTGAAAGACTCCCTGGAGCGGATCCTTTTCGAGAAATTCCATGAGCACCGTCAGAAGTGAAATCGCGGCTGGTTTCGATGTGCAGAAGGTCCGGAAAGATTTCCCGGTCCTGAAGCAGACCATCCACGGTATGCCGCTGGTATACCTGGATAGCGCGGCCACCGCGCAGAAACCGTTCGCGGTGATTGACGCCATCCGCAAGTTCCACGAAGTGGATTGCGCCAATATCCACCGCGGCGTGCACGAACTGAGCCAGCGTTCTACGGCCGCCTACGAAGAGACGCGATCGAAGGCGCGGCGTTTCTTGAACGCGCGCTTCAAGAACGAGCTGATCTTCGTGCGCGGCACCACCGAGGGCATTAACCTGGTGGCCAGTTCCTGGGGCCGCCACAACGTCAAAACCGGCGACGAGATCNNAACATCGTGCCCTGGCAGATGCTGTGCGAGGAACAGGGCGCCAGGCTGCGGGTCATCCCCATGAACGACCGCGGCGAGCTGATCCTGGAAGAGTACGAAAAGCTGCTCAATCCGCGCACCCGCATGGTGGCAGTGGCGCACGTGTCGAACGCCTTGGGCACCATCAACCCGGTGCGGCAGATCATCGAGATGGCGCACAAAGCCGGGGCGCTGGCGCTGATCGATGGAGCGCAGGCGGCGCCACACATGAAAGTGGACGTGCAGGCGCTCGACGCGGATTTTTATGCCATTTCCGGTCACAAAGTAGTGGGGCCGACGGGCATCGGAATTCTGTACGGCAAGACCAAGCTGCTGGACGCCATGCCTCCCTACCAGGGCGGTGGCGACATGATTAAAACGGTCACGTTCGAGAAGACCACCTACGCCGACCTGCCTTACAAGTTCGAAGCGGGCACGCCCAACATCGCCGGCGGAATCGGGCTGGGCGCGGCGTTCGATTACCTCAACCATCTGGGACTCGACCAGATCGCGGCCTACGAGCACGAATTGCTGCTTTACGGCACGGAAGCGCTTTCTCAAATTCCAGGGCTGCGGATCATCGGCACGGCGCGGGAAAAGGCGGCCGTGCTTTCCTTCGTGATCGAGGGAATTCACCCGCACGATATCGGCACGGTGCTGGACCGGCAGGGAATCGCAGTCCGGACGGGTCACCATTGCGCGCAGCCGGTGATGGACTGGTTCCACGTGCCGGCCACGACCCGCGCCTCGCTGGCTTTTTACAACACTACGGCGGAAATCGACGCGCTGACGGCAGGCCTCAAAAAAGTGAAGGAGATTTTCTCCTGATGGTAGACGATCTTTACCAGGAAACGATCCTGGACCACACCAAGCATCCCCGCAATTGTCATGCGATGGCGGATGCCACCCGCAGCGCCGAGGGCTACAACCCTCTCTGCGGCGACAAGCTGAAACTGTTCATCAAGATGGATGGCGACGTGGTAAAGGACGCCAGTTTCCTGGGCTCCGGCTGCGCCATTTCGACGGCCTCGGCATCGCTGATGACCGAGAGCCTGAAGGGCAAGACCCGCGACGAAGCCCTCAAACTGCTCGAAAAGTTCCACGATCTGCTGACCACCGATTCGCCGGTCAGCAAGGATATGGGCAAGCTGGTGGTATTTTGCGGCGTGCGCGATTACCCGGCGCGCGTGAAATGCGCCACGCTGGCCTGGCACACCCTAAAAACGGCGCTGAACGGAACGCCCGAGACGGTCACCACCGAATGAACCTCAAGGAGCAGGTCATTGCCGCGCTGAAGAAGGTCTACGACCCGGAGATGCCCGTCAACATCTACGAACTGGGCCTGATCTACGATTGCGCGGCGGACGAAGCGGGCCAGGTGGCCCTCCGCATGACGCTAACCGCCCCCAATTGTCCGGTGGCTGGAACGCTGCCGGCCGAGGTGGAGCGGGCCGCGCGCGCGGTCCCCGGCGTGACTGGCGTCAAACTGGAACTGACGTTCGATCCGCCGTGGTCCAAGGACCGCATGTCGGAGGCGGCCAAGCTGGCGCTTGGTCTGGAGGACCTCATTCCCATCGCGAGGCTGCAAAGAAGATGAAGCTCAGCTCCAACGAAGAATACGGCGTGCGCTGCCTGGTGCGGCTGGCTTATGCTGGCTTCGCCGGGCAGGGCCTCACCATCCCGGAAATCAGCGCGGCCGAAGGCGTATCCACGGCCTATGCGGCCAAGTTGCTGCGCGTGTTGCGCAAGGGCGGCTTCGTGAAGGCGGCCCGCGGCAAAGAGGGCGGCTATACGCTGGCGCGGCCGGCTGGAGAGATCGCCATCAGCGACGTTATCGGCGTGTTGGGCGGCCGCTTGTTCGAGACCGATTTCTGCGACAGCCATACCGGCCAGGCGTCCATCTGTACGCGCTCGGTCGATTGCTCGGTGCGGTCGCTGTGGCGCGCGGTCCAGGTAGCGGTGGACCAGGTTCTGGCCAAAGCCACACTGCGCGATTTGTTACAGAACGAAGAAGAGATGAACACCTGGGTGCGCACCATTCCGGGCGCGAACGGGCTGACGCTGCTGCAATAGCCCGTCCCCGAAATCCCCTCACGATGTCATGACTGGCAGCCAGACGGGGCTGTCGGCGTCGTCCCAGGTGATCAGCGCGACGTCTCCTTACGGAGTTTTCGAACCCTCCTTCAGACTGGCGCAGCCGATAAGCTGCCAGCAGGCCTTCAGAACAGGTCCGAATGCGTTCCGGTGCGGACGAGGTGCAGGTCGTCGCCGTCGATTTTGTAGATTAGCAGCCAATCCGGCTCGATGTGGCAATCGCGGAAGTGCTTCCAGTCGCCGCCGAGCGGATGGTCCTTATAGTGCCGCGGCAACGGACTTCCGTCGATCAGCAGCAGGATCACCTCGCGCAACTTCGCCACGTCTTTGCCGCGCTTCTGCGCGAGTTTCACATCGCGCCGGAACTGCGCGCCCTTTACCGGGTTCCGCACCGGATCAGATTCCCAGGTCCTTGAACAGTGCGCCCGCGGACTTGAGCCGCTTTCCCTTGCCCTTGTCGGCGGCCCGCATGGCCTTCACCGTGGTCGCGTTGGGAACTCTCACCTCGAAAGGCAGGGCCTTCTCCGCGGCCACGCGCACCAACAACATGCGCACGGCGTCGGACACGGAGATTCCCATCCCGGCCAGTGTCTTCGCAGCCCTCCGCTTCGTCTTCTCATCCAGTCGAACGTGAACCATCGTCGTTGCCATGATTCCACTCCCTGAGATACATTGTATCTCACCATCCCGGGCGCGAATGGGTTGACGCTCCTGCAGCGACGGTCCGAGTTGTGCGTTCTGGTGTACGCTTGAGTTGTGCGCGACCTCAGCATCACGGATTTCCGCCGCCGGCGTCTCTCCCTGCTGGAGGATCTTCCCGAGGGCGGTCCCGGGCAGTTCTGTCCGAACACCGGGACGCCCTATGACCTCGTATCTGATTGACATCAATGTGTGGCTGGGGCAAAGCGGGGACAGCTATCCGATTCCAAAGGCGGGAATTGGTAGCAGGAAGCTGTGAAAAAATCGGTTGGCAGGCGAAAGCGCCTGCCCCACAAAAACGCAAGCCCTTGCGCACCAAAGTGGGACAGACGCTTTCGTCTGTCAACCCAGCGATCCCAGCGGTTCTTTCACAGCTTCCAGTCCCCGTCTTGCGGCGGCGCGTGCTCCGCGGAGATCTCCGGCCTAAATCGTGTAGGCTTTACAGCGCTGGTATAATACCTGCAGATGGTTTTCAGCTACCCGCGCGAGCGGGTTGTCGAACGATCGAACCGCTTCCATCGGAACGTACTTTCCTGTCTCGTGATTCGCCGGAGGTATCCAGCACCCACCCCATGAAGACCAGCGTGCGTATCAGCCGAGGCGTCGAGAGCCTCTTTGGCACCCGCGATGAGAACATCCGCTTGATCGAAGCCGGCTTGGGCGTCCATACCCAACTGGTGGACAACAGCCTCGAAATTGAAGGCGAGGCCGCGTCGGTCTCGCGGGCCGAGAGCATCCTGGAGGATTACAACGCGCTGCTGCGGGAAGGCTGCGTCTTCAACAACGGCGACCTCAACAGCTACCTGCGGGTGGTGACGATGGATCCGGAAGTGACCCTGCGCGCGCTGGTCTCGAGCGGCAAGCAGCGCAACTTCGGCAAGAAGATCCTGGCGCCAAAAACCGTCAATCAGCGGCGCTACTTGGAAGCCATTGAACGCAACGACCTGGTATTCGGCATTGGTCCGGCGGGCACCGGCAAGACCTATCTGGCGGTGGCCATGGCCATCTCGGCGCTCATCAACAAGCAGGTGGCGCGCATCATTCTGACGCGGCCGGCGGTGGAAGCCGGCGAGCGCCTGGGCTTTCTGCCGGGCACTCTGCAGGAAAAAGTGGACCCCTACCTGCGCCCGCTATACGATGCGCTCTACGACATGCTGGATAGCGAGCGCGTGGAGAAACTGCTGGAGCGCAACGTGATTGAAGTTGCGCCAATCGCGTTCATGCGCGGCCGCACGTTGAACGACAGCTTCATCATTCTGGACGAAGCCCAGAACAGCACGCAGGAACAGATGAAGATGGTGATCACCCGCCAGGGCTTCAACTCCAAAATGGTGGTGAACGGCGACATCACCCAGATCGACCTGCCCACCGGACGCATGAGCGGCCTGATTCACGCGGTGGAAGTTCTCAAAGGTGTGGAAGGCATCAGCTTCGTGCAGTTCGACGAGCGCGATGTGGTGCGCCACGCGCTGGTGCAACGCATCGTCAAAGCCTACGAGCGGTACAACGAAACCACGGGCGCGGCCCGGCAACTCAGCTTGAAGCTGGCCGAACCGGACGCGCCCGCCGCCGAGGACGCGCCGCAAGCCTGAGCCGCCCGATGCCGTCACCCGAACCCAGCACCGCAACCTTCCGCCGCGTGCCACCGGATTTCCGCCGCCGCGTGGTGGAGCGGTTCGCGCGCCGACTCCAGGCGGAAGTCACCAAGGGGCGGCCTTTCGATTGCCTGCTTACCGGCGATGCGGAATTGCGCCGGTTGAACAGGGAATTCCGCAGCGCAGATTGCGCGACCGATGTCCTGTCGTTCGCTAGCGCGGGACCGGCATCGCTCGGCGATATCGCCATCTCCCTGCAGCGCGCGCGGGCGCAAGCCCGTGAGTTCGGCCACCCCGTGGAGCAGGAAGTCTCGATCCTGATGCTCCACGGCGTGCTGCACCTGATGGGCATGGACCACGAAGCCGATAACGGCCGCATGGCGCGCGCCGAGAAGCGCTGGCGGGTGCGTCTGGGGCTGGCCCCCGGATTGATCGAGCGGGTGCGGCAATGATGCTGGCCATCGTGGTCTCGACACTGGCGTCAGTTCCCGTGCTCGCGCTGGCGACGTTCGTTCAGTTGCTTTACCTGGAAAGCATGCGGTTGCGGCCGCGCGACCTGCCGTCGGTCAAATTCTTCAAGGAAACCCTGGAAGACCGGCTGGGGTTCGAGACCGAAGACGGCGCGGCAATCTTCTCGGTCATCAAACACACGCTGCTGGTTCTGCTGGGTGTGTTATTTCTGGCCTGGCAGGCCGGCTCTTTCTGGGAAGCGGCGGTGGGCGCGTGGCTCACCATGATGGTGGCGTCTTATGCCGTCCCGCAGCTTCTCTACCGCCGCACGTCGGCGCGGTGGCTCCTGCCCCTGGCGCCGCTGCTGCGCGCCATTGCGTGGCCGGCCCGGCCGCTGGTGGCGGTGCTCGGATTCTTCCAATCGCTGATCGATCTCACCGACGGCACCGACAAGCAAGAAGAAGAGCCTACGCCCGCCGAAAACATCGACGCCTTGATTTCCGCCGGCGCCGAAGAGGGGCTGATCGAGGAGCAGGACCGCAAACTGATCCAATCAGTGGTGGAGTTCGGCGACAAAGTCGTGCGGGAGGTGATGACGCCGCGGCCCAATATCGTGGCGATTCCGGCCGACGCCACGCTCGAACAATTGCGGCAACTCGTGATCACCGAGCAATTCTCCCGCGTCCCGGTCTTCGAGCAGAATATCGATCAGATCATCGGCTTCGTACACGTCCGCGACATGTTCGAGCTGAAAGAAGAAGAGCGCACCGGCCGCTCCGTGCGCGAGCTGCTGCGGCCACTGAAGTTCGTGCCGGAGAGCAAGCCCGTGCACAACCTGATGCGCCAGATGCAACAGGAGAACACCCACATGGTGATCGTGGTGGACGAGTACGGCAACACCGCCGGCCTCGCCACCATGGAAGATTTGCTGGAAGTCATCATAGGAGAGATCCGCGATGAACACGAGCCCTCGAGCGACGTCACCGAAGAGGGCAACGGCCGCTATATCGTTTCCGGCAGCTTCGAACTGGACCGCCTGGGCCATCTGCTGGAATCGTTCCACCGCGAAGAAGACATCGAATCGACCACTGTGGGCGGCCTGGTCAGCGAGTGGCTGGGGAGGGTCCCCAAGGCCGGCGAGTCGGTGGATCGCGATGGCGTGCGCATCGAGGTGCTGGCCAGTGACGATCAACGGGTGGAACAGGTGCGCATTGGCAAGTCGGAAACGGTAGCTTTATGAAAGATCACTTCAAGTCCGGGTTCGTCTCGTTGGTGGGGCGTCCCAACGCCGGGAAATCGACGCTGTTGAATGCCCTGGTGGGGCAAAAAGTAGCCATTGTCGCGGACAAGCCCCAGACCACGCGCACCGCCATTCAGGGCGTGCTGACCATCGATGGCGCGCAAATCGTATTCGTCGATACTCCCGGGATTCACCGACCCGATTCGCAGCTCAACAAGCGCCTGATGGACACCGTGCGTAATTCCCTGGAGGAGCGCGACCTTTTGCTGTTCCTGGTGGACTCGACGGCGCCGTTCGGCATCCAGGACCAGCGCGCCGCCGACCTGGTCCATAAGACCGGCACGCCCGTGGTGCTGGTTCTCAACAAGGTGGACCTGCTTAAAGACAAGGCGTTGCTGCTGCCGCTCATCGAGCAGTATAAGGCAGGCCACGAATTCGCCGACTACGTCCCGGTCTCCGCCCTGCGGCGCAAGGGGCTCGATGAATTGCGCAAAGTAATCCTGGACCGCTTGCCGGAAGGGCCCGCCTACTTCCCGGAGGATTACGTCACCGACCAGCCCGAACGCTTCCTGGCGGCCGAGTTGATTCGCGAGAAGGTACTCGCCGCCACACGCCAGGAAGTGCCGCATTCGGTGGCGGTGGTGGTGGATCAATGGGAGGAAACTGCCAGGCTCACGCGCATCTTCGCCACTATCCGCGTGGAGCGACCGGGCCAGAAGGCCATCGTGATCGGCGCCAAGGGCGCCATGCTCAAGAAGATCGGCACTCTGGCGCGCGAAGAAATGGAGCGTCTGTTCGGCGTCAAGATTTATCTGGATCTGCACGTGCGCGTGCAGCCCGGCTGGCGCGAACAGGCCGCCTTTCTGAACACGCTGGACTGGCGTACAATGGCCGGTAAGGATGATTCTTAAAACTTGCGCATCGCTGTTGGTGTTTTTTCTGCTGGCCGGCCTCTGCCTGGCGGCGGACAAACCCGTTTCCGACGACGCCATTTACGACAACGTTCGCATCAAGCTCGCGAGCGATATCGATGTGAAGGGCGGCGCCCTCAAGGTGGATGTCAAACAGGGAGTGGTGACGCTGGCAGGCATCGTGGAAACACAGATGCAAAAGGATAAGGCCGCTAAACTCGCCAAGAAGGTGAAAGGCGTCAAAAGCGTGGTCAACCAGATCGAAGTCAAGAAGCGCGGCTAAATGAACCGTGCCCTGGGAATCTGTCTGGCCGCCGCATTCGGCATGCTCGCTTCCGGCCAGGATTTCTCCAGGAGTTCCATCCAGGTGATTGGCAGAGGCTTTACCTTCACCGAAGGCGCCGCCTGGTCCAAAGAGGGCTTTCTGATCTTCAGCGACACCCCCGCCGGCAAGCTGTATAAATTCACCCCGGGGAGTGAGGTGGAGATCTTCCGCGAAGAGGCGCAGGGCCCCAGCGGCAACGCTTTCGACGCGCAGGGGCGCCTCTACACCTGCGAAACTCACGCGCGCCGCGTGACGCGCACGGATAAGACCGGACGCGTGGAAGTGCTGGCGGAACTCTGGCAGGGTAAGCGGCTGAATGCGCCCAATGACTTGGTGGTTAGCAGGAACGACCACGTCTATTTCACCGACCCGGCATTCGGCGAGCAGTCCGACCATCGCGAATTGGATTTCTACGGCGTCTACCACATCCCGCCGAAAGGTGAAATGAAGCTGGTGGCGAAGCCCACCGGGCGGCCTAATGGGATCGCCATTTCGCCCAACGGCCGCACCTTGTACGTGGCCAATACCGACGAGCGCAATGTGCGCGCCTATGACCTGGACCGAAATGGCGACGCATCCAACGAACGGGTGCTGATTCGCTCGCTCGCCGGCGTGCCGGACACCATTCGCGTGGACGAAAAAGGCGACCTGTTCGTCGCAGTATCGAAGGGCATCGCCATTTACGGCGCGGACGGCCATCTCATCCACACCATCGAGATGTACGAGTGGCCCTCCAGCTTCGCGTTCGGCGACGCCGACGGCAAGTCGCTGTACATCACCGCGCGCGGCACTCTGTTCCGCATCCGGCTGGAGCCGAAGGGAGAAAACTAGCTGCCTCCCATCGACGACCGCCGGTATCCCAAACGCCCGCTGGTGGGCGTCGGCGCGATTATCCTGCAGCGCGATCGCATCCTGATGGCGCAGCGCGGCAAGGAGCCGCTCAAGAGCTGGTGGTCGCTGCCCGGCGGCGCGCTCGAAACCGGTGAAAGCCTGGCCGATGGGGTTTGCCGCGAGGTGCGCGAAGAGACCGGTCTGGAAGTGCGGCCGCTCGGTATTC
>PLZX01000239.1 GCA_003152325.1 Bryobacterales bacterium
CTGAGAAAATCGAGGCAGGTCACCGCGTGGATGTTCACGGCATCCCTGCGAAGGGTCGCGAGCCGTATCACTTACATCACGACCTGCTGTTCCACTTTCGGGCCAGATCCGAGGAATTCCGGGCCTCCTCCGAATCGCACGCCGTCGCGTGGTGCGCTCCGGCTGAGTTCGACCGCTACGGCTTGCCGGGAAACGTGCGCCGGGCCTACGTCCGCGTGAGAGAATTGTCTTCTAGCAAATGAAGACATTCACGATCGCAGTAATCGCGGGCGATGGCGTCGGCACAGAGGTCATCCCGCAGGCCAAGCGCATCCTGGAACGGATCGCCAAAATACACGAGATCACTTTTGCGTTTCAGGATTTCGACTGGGGCGCCGAGCACTTCTTCCGCTGGGGGCGCATGATGCCAGCCGGGGCCATCGACCTCCTGGAGCCCTGCGACGCCATTCTGCTCGGCGCGGTTGGCCATCCCGATATCCCCGACCACACCACCCTCAACGGCCTGCTGCTGCCCATCCGACGCGCTTTCGATCAGTACGCCAATGTGCGACCGGCCTACCTCTACCCCGGAGTGGAATCGCCTTTGGCGAAGGCTCGCGGCGGCGACATCGATCTGGTGGTGGTCCGCGAGAATACCGAGGGCGAATACGCGCCAGTGGGCGGCTTCATGTACCAGCATCAGCCCGAAGAAATCGCCATCCAGACCTCGGTCTTCACGCGCCGCGGCGTCGAACGCATTGTGCGCTTCGCCTTCGAACTGGCCCGCAAGCGGAACAAGCAGCGGCGGGTCGCGTCCATCACGAAGTCGAACGCGCAGGGTTACAGCATGGTGTTGTGGGACCGCACCTTTCAGCAGGTGGCCCTCCAATATCCCGATATCGAGACTGAGTCGCTGCTGGTGGATGCGGCGGCCATGAACTTTATCCGCCGCCCTCAGAGCTTCGACGTGGTGGTCGGCTCGAATCTCTTCGCCGACATCCTGAGCGATCTCTCCGCCATCATCGTCGGCAGCATGGGCCTCGCGGCCAGCGCCAATCTCGATCCGCTGCGCCGCTTCCCATCGATGTTCGAACCGGTGCACGGCTCCGCGCCCGATATCGCGGGCAAGGGCGTGGTCAACCCGCTGGCCACCATTCTCAGCGCCGGTATGATGCTGGATCATCTCGGAATGAATGAGGCCGCGGGCGCCGTGGAATCCGCCGTGGCGGCCGTGCTGGCCGACGCCAAAGTGCGCACCCCCGACCTCGGCGGCCACAACAGCACCGAAGAAGTGGCTAACGCCGTGCTTGAGAAGTTGGGTTAGTGGAGAAAACAACTCAGCGTGAAGCGACCGGCCGGCATGCGTTTCTGGTGGGCGCCGGTATTCTGCTCAGCCGCCTCATCGGCTTCGTGCGGCAGCGCATCTTCTCGCGCTACTTCGGTCTCACCGATCCGGCCGACGCCTTCAACGCCGCCTTCCGCATCCCCAATCTTCTGCAAAACCTCTTTGGTGAGGGTGTGCTCTCGGCATCGTTCATCCCGGTTTATGCCAAGCTGCTGGCGGAAAATGAAGAGGAAGAGTCGGGACGCGTGGCGGGCGCTGTGGCGGCCATTCTGGCGCTGACCACGTCGGTACTGGTGCTGCTTGGCGTCTTGTTCACGCCCTTCGTAACCGATCTGGTCGCCGCCGGCTTCCATGGGGCCAAGCGGGAACTCACCATCCGCCTGGTGCGCATTCTCTTTCCCGGCGCGGGCCTGCTGGTGCTGTCCGCCTGGTGCCTGGGGATTCTCAACAGTCATCGCAAGTTCTTCCTCTCCTATACCGCGCCGGTGCTCTGGAACCTGGCGATGATCGCGACGCTGGTGGCCTTCCGCGGCGAGCGGGAGTCATCGCTCGCGGTCACACTGGCCTGGGGTTCGGTGATTGGAAGCGGCTTGCAGTTCGGCATACAACTGCCCGTGGTGCTGCGTCTGGCGCGACACGTTCGTGTGCGCCTGGAGACGCATCGGCCGCAGGTGCGTGAAGTGGTCCGCAACTTCGTGCCGGTTTTCATGAGCCGCGGCGTGGTACAGATCAGCGCCTACGTGGATGCCTGGCTGGCGAGCTGGTTGGGCATGGGAGCCGTCGCCGGGCTCACCAACGCGCAGACGCTCTACACCCTCCCCGTAAGCCTGTTCGGCATGTCGGTCTCCGCCGCCGAGTTGCCGGCCATGTCGAGCGCGCTCGGCGATCGGCAGGAAGTTGCCGGCTATCTGCAAGCGCGGCTGAACTCCGGACTGCGCCGTATCGCATTCTTCGTGGTCCCTTCCGCGATGGCGTTTCTGGCGCTCGGCGGCGTCATCTCCTCGCTGCTGTTTGAGAACGGCCGGTTCACGCACGCCGATTCGTTGTACGTTTGGGGCATCGTGGCTGGCTCGGCTGTGGGCCTGCTCGCATCCACCATGGGCCGCCTCTACTCCTCCACCTATTACGCCCTGCGCGATACCCGCACTCCGCTGCGTTTCGCGCTGGTGCGTGTGGGGCTCACCACCGCGCTGGGCTACCTCTGCGCGCTGCCCTTGCCGAAATTAATCGGCATCGATCCGCGATGGGGAGCCGCGGGCCTCACCGCTTCGGCCGGTGTGGCCGGTTGGGTCGAGTTTACGCTGCTGCGCCGCGCTCTGAACCGCCGCATCGGCCCGACTGGCCTGCCGGCGCCTTTGGTGGCGAAGTTATGGACCTCAGCCGCCGTCGCCGCGGCTGCGGCCTGGGGTCTTAAACTGGGCATCGGCACGCGCCACCCGTTGGCGTATGGCGCATCCATCCTGTGCCTGTATGGCGCTGTCTATTTCGGCGTGACCTACCTGTTCCGCGTGGAAGAATGCGCCGGAGTCTTCCGCCGGATTACGCGCAGCGTTACGCCTTCAAGGCCTTAAACGCCTCTTCGATCTCGCGCTTCGCCGCTTCGGTCGGCGTGCTCAACGGCAGCGGCGGCGGCCGGAGTTGAGCCGCCACGGGACCCACTACCCCCAATCAACCACCATCAACTTCGACCGCGGAGGATCTCGAGGATGGCTACGTCACTCCCGACCAGGACACCACGCGCCTTGCAGTATTCGAGAACACTTGCGTGGTAGAAATCGCGGTTCAAGGTGCACAGGATTTCGGCTCGACCAACCACGGCCGTATGAACCACCGGGTCGTCGTCCGCATCCGATGGAACGATGCGGGGCGCCGGCCCTGGGAAGATGATCTCCGATACGGCCCTTGCTCTGATGTAGCCGAGGTACTCGGCCACCTCTTCATCAGTCAGCTTTGTTGCGGCTCGAACGCGGTCGTATTTCGAAAACGCGCTCAAGCTCTTTCAGAAGAAATGGCGATAGGAGCAAAACGTGTTCCGGTGAATTGATGATGAGCAGGAGAAGCTCCCTCGCTGGTCCTTTGGCCTTCGCATTTGCCCGAACGAGGATATTCGTATCAAGGACGATCCTCATGTACGCTTGTGCCGCACAGCGTGGAGGGCCTCATCGATCGCCGCATCGATTTCTTCTTCCGGAAGACCGTCAACTTTGTCCGCACGGCGATTGAGGAACGCTTCCAGATTCTGTGCCGCCGCGGCCCGGCTTTCCGAGGGTGGAACCCGTTGTGGAGGAACGGCAGCAACGCTAATCTCCTCGTCAGGCGCAATCGACCGGCCTAGAAGCTGTTCAACAGCCGACTTCACCGCTTGGGGCAACTCGCTTGCCTTTTGAATCGAGACGTTCTGCATGGCCGGAATCTCCTGCTAATTCCTATGGTACCAAGCTGATTCTCTGCCCTCCCCAAGCGCTTCAGCGACGGCGTTTCAGGCTACGCAACCCCCAATGGCTCAGCCGCTGGCGTTTGGGAGTTTCGTCGCCTCTCCCCGCGAAAATTCAGGCTAAGGACATCTAAGCATGGCGTCCTGGAACGTCAGCTACGCCACCCTCTACAGAGCGTTGGCTTAACGCGCGTTATAATCTGTTTCCGAGGGTGACCCCAAGGTGAAACCTCAGAGCAACGACCCAAAACAGACTGAACTAGCCTCAGGATTTACCGTCGCTGACTACGAGAAGGGCAGCTACCCCTTCAAATCCCGAAACGCCTCTTCGATCTCCCGCTTCGCCGCTTCGGTCGGCGTGGTCAACGGCAGCCGCGGCGGTCCGCCGTAGTAGCCATTCAAATCCATCGCATACTTGAGTCCGGGAATCCCGTATTTCACCGTCACCAGCGTGGAAGCCCGCCCGATGCGGTTCTGCCAGTCCAATCCGGCCGCGTCTTCGCGCGTGCGATATGCCTCCCAGATGGCGATGGTTGAATACGGCGCGGCGTTGGCGTAGGCCAGGATCGCGCCGCAAGCGCCCATCAGCAGCGACGGCCACAGGGTCGGCGCCGACCCCACCAGAACCTGGAAACCGTGCTTGACCTCGCGGATCAACTGCATCACTTTTTCCATGCTGCCCGAACTTTCCTTGATTGCGATCACGTTGGGATGCTCGGAAAGCGCCACCACGGCTTCCACCGGAATGTCGACGCCCGTCGCCTGCGGCCAGTTATAAATGATGAGCGGCAGCTTCGACTGGTCCGCCACCGCGCGATAGTACAACATTTGCGCGTCGGCGCGATTCACCATGTTTTTGTAATAGTGCGGCGTCCGCACCATGGCGGCTTTATAGCCCATCTCCGCGGCGCGATTCGTGAGCGACACGGTTTCACGCACGCTCTCCATCCCCGTCCCGGCGATCAGCAGCTTCTCCGGCGCGGCGTACTTGGCCACCATCTCCCAAAGCGTAAACTTCTCTTCGGTGGTCAACATCACGCTTTCGCCGGTCGAGCCCATCACAACGTACCCGGCGAGCGAGGTAAGGTTCCACTTCTCTATGTTGTGTTGCACTTTCGTGGCATAAATATCACCGTTGTGGTCGAACGGCGTGGTGATTGGTGGGAAAATACCCTGTAGCTTCATATTGGAAGTTCCACGATAACAATGTTCTCTCTTGAAATCGAATGCGATCCGGACGATCGCGATCTCCTCATTGCCGAGTTGTCGGAGCACGACTGCGCCGGCATCGTCGAACTGGGCTCGGGGCGCGTCCGCGCGTTCTTCCCGGACGCGGTCGATGCGAGCGAGTTGCTGCTGCTCTTCCCCGGCGCTCAAATGCGCATCGAAGAGGAGCGCGACTGGGTGCAAGCGGCACACGACCTTCTGCAGCCCATGGAAGTGGGCCGGCGGTTCTTCCTCGTGCCCGAGTGGCGCGACGATCCAGCGCCGCCCGGCCGCTTCCGCATCGCTGTGAATCCGGGCCTCGCTTTCGGTACCGGGGTCCACGAAACCACGCGCCTCGCCATCGAAGCGCTGGAGGAGTTCGTCACACCGGGCATCACGGTGCTCGATGTCGGCACCGGCTCCGGTATCCTGGCGAAAGCGGCGAGGCTGCTGGGCGCGGCCAGAGTCCACGCCTGCGATACCGACCCCGTCGCGGTGCAAATTGCGGGCGATGGCTTTATCGGTTCGGTGAACGCGGTCGCGACGGCTTCGGTGGATCTGGCGGTGGCCAACATCAGCCCGGAAGCCATCGTGCAACTGGCGCCGGACCTGGTGCGCGTCCTGCGAAAGGGAGGCGTGCTGCTGGCGAGCGGCTTCGAGCTCGCCGAACTGGAACAGGTGAAGGCCGCGTTACCCACGGCGCGCGATGTGCGCGATGTCCGCCATAAGGGCAACTGGGCGCTGATTGTTACTTCAGTTTGTTGAGGCCGTTGAAAGCCGCCTGCTTGTAGCACTCGGCCAGCGTGGGATAGTTGAAGACCGTGTTCACGAAGTAATCCACCGTGCCCTTGAGGATCATCACGGCCTGACCGATGTGCACCAGCTCCGTGGCGTCTTCACCGATGATGTGAACGCCCAGGATCTCATGCGTCTCACGTTGGAAAATGATCTTCAGGCGCCCGGTGGTATCGCCGCGGATCTGCCCGCGGGCCGTCTCGCGATAATAAGCCAGACCTACTTCGTAGGGCACATCTTCATCCGTGAGTTGCTCTTCCGTCTTCCCGGTGAATGAGATTTCCGGGATGGTGTAAATGCCGTACGGATACGTGGCTGGGTTCGACTGGAGTTTCAGTCCGAAGGCGTGCGCCGCGGCCAGGCGCCCCTGTTCCATGGAAACCGACGCCAGGCTGGGGAATCCGATCACGTCGCCGGCGGCGTAAATCCCCGGGACTTTTGTGCGGAACTCCGCATCCACGGTGATGCGGCCCCGGCTGTCGGCTTCCAGGCCGGCCGCCGAAAGGTTCAAGTCATCCACGTTACCCTGTCGCCCTACGGCATAGAGCAGCGCATCGCCGGTGATGCGCTTGTTGCTTTTCAAGTTGCCCACGACGCCGCAACCGGGGGTCTCCTCCACGCTGGCCACTTCCTCGTTGAGCCGCATAGTGACGCGATGATCCCGCAAGTGGTACGAAAGCGCCTCCACGATTTCGCTGTCCGCGAATTCCAGCAGGCGCGGGCGCTTCTCCACCAGGATGACGCGCACGCCCAGAATCGCGAACATACAGGCATACTCCACGCCGATCACGCCGCCCCCCACCACAATCAGCGTCTTCGGAATCTCCGGCATTTGGAGAATCTGGTCGCTGTTCAAGATGTTGCGGCCGTTCACCGGCACCGTGGGCGATGCGGCGGGCTTGGTCCCGGTGGCGATGATGATGGCGGGCGCCGCGATGTCGCTGAAGCCGCCGGAGTTTTCCACGCGGATATGGGTTGCGTCGAGGAAACTGGCTCGCCCGATCATGACTTCCACGCCATTGCGCGCAAGTTGTGACTGGGTCACGTCCACTTCAGTCTTGATCACCTGGTTGACCCGGAAGCCCAGGTCGGCCATGGTGATATTTTCCTTGACGTGGTAACTGACGCCGTAGATACCCTGGTATTGGAAGCCGGAGAGGTGCATCACAGCCTCTCGCATGGTCTTGCTCGGAATGGTGCCGGTGTTGATGCAGGCGCCGCCGACGATCTCGCGCTGCTCGATGACCACTACCCTGTGGCCACATTTTGCGGCCTGAATGGCCGCACGCTGGCCCGCGGGGCCTGAGCCGATGACAATCAGATCGTAGGTACGCACTAGAACAATTAGGCCACGAATGTCCACGAATTCACAACAGGAATCCGTGGACGTCTGTGGCTCTGCTAGCTCCTACTTGTGCGAGTTGAAGCGCTTTTCTACTTCCGCCCAGTTCACCACGTTCCACCACGCGGCCATGTAATCCGGGCGGCGGTTCTGGTACTTGAGGTAGTAAGCGTGTTCCCAGACGTCCAGGCCCATCACCGGAGATTTGCCTTCCATGACCGGGCTGTCCTGGTTCGCCGTGGAATAGATCTCCAGCTTGCCGCCGGCCTTGACCAGCCACGCCCAGCCGGAGCCGAAGCGTGTGGCGCCCGCGGCGTTAAACTTCTCCTTGAACGCGTCGAAGCTGCCGAAGGACCCCACGATGGCTTGGCTCACGTGGCCCACCGGCGCCCCGCCGGCCCCCGGCCCCATGATTGTCCAGAACATCGAGTGGTTGATGTGGCCGCCGCCATTATTGCGCACCGCGGTGCGAATGGCCTCCGGCACGATAGCGCAATTGTTGGCCAGCAGTTCCTCGATGCTTTTCCCGGCAAGGTCCGGCGCCCCTTCGAGCGCCTTGTTCAGGTTGGTTACGTACGCATTGTGGTGCTTGCCGTGGTGGATCTCCATGGTCATCTTGTCAATGTGGGGCTCCAGCGCATCAGGCGCATACGGCAACGGCGGAAGTGTGAACGGCATATTGATCTCCTATCTCCTCAAATGATTAAACTGCTTGGTACTTCATTAGGGCAGGGCTGCTGCTCCGAAAGCGCTAGGCCGCCCTGCCAAGGGACTCGAAGGCATCCGCGAGCCGGAACATCGAGGGCTCGTCGAAATGCGTGGTTAAAATTTGCATCCCCACCGGCAAACCCGACGCAGTCTTTCCGCACGGCACGCTCATGCACGGAATGCCCGCCAGATCGCCGGTAATCGTGTAAATGTCCGAGAGGTACATGGCGATCGGGTCAGCCATTTTTTCGCCCAGCCGGAAGGCCGGGTACGGAGAAACCGGAGCGACAATCGCATCCACCTCGTTAAATGCATTCGCAAAATCGCGGGCAATCAGAGCCCGCACTTTCTGCGCCTTCAAGTAATACGCATCATAGTAACCCGCACTCAGCACGTAAGTGCCCAGCATGATCCGGCGTTTGCACTCCGCGCCAAACCCCTCGCCACGTGTGTTTCGATACATCTCCGCAAGCGTTTCGGAACGTCCGGAGCGGAATGTATATCGTACGCCATCATACCTTGCCAGATTCGAGCTGGCCTCCGCAGTCGCAAGAATGTAATAGCACGCGATGGCGTAATCCGTCGCCGGCAGGCTGATCTCCCGGACTTCACAGCCCAATTTCTTCAAATCATCCACAGCGGCAGAGATCAGCTGGCCCGTTTCGCTTGTCAATTCTTTTAGATACTCGCGGGGCAGCCCAAGCTTCAACCCTTTTACCTTGCCGTCGAGCCCCGCCGTATAATCCGGAACCGGCGCGGCCGCCGAGGTCGCATCGCGCGCATCGCGCCCGGCAATCACTCCCAGAACGGTGGCCGCCTCCTTCACCGAGCGCGCCAGCGGTCCAATATGGTCGAGCGAACTGGCAAACGCCGTCAGCCCGTACCGTGACACGCGCCCGTACGTCGCCGTTACGCCCACCACTCCGCAGAACGAGGCCGGCTGCCGGATGGAGCCGCCGGTATCCGATCCGAGCGCCACTACTGCCGTGCCTTGCGCCACCGCCGCCGCAGATCCACCGCTCGATCCACCCGGCACGCGGTCCAGCGCCACCGGGTTCCGCACCGGGCCGAAGGCCGAATTCTCGTTGGACGACCCCATCGCGAATTCGTCGCAGTTGGTCTTTCCGATGAGCAGCGCGCCCGCCTGTTCCAGTCGCTCGACGGCCGTGGCATCATACGGCGGAATGTAGTTGGCCAGGAGCCTAGACCCGCAGGTGGTCCGCACGCCCTTCGTGACAATGACATCTTTCACCGCCACAGGCACCGCTGCCAATCGTCCGGGCTCTGCTCCCCGAGCGATGCACTCATCCACGCGCCGCGCCGCGGCCAGAGCCCGCTCCGGCGAAAAATGCAGGTAGGCGTTGGTGCGCGGATTCTCCGCTGCGGCGAAACGCAGCGCTTCCGTCGCCAACTCCACAGCGCTGAACCGGCGCGCGAGAAGACCCTCACGGATGCCGTCGATCGTCAGAGAAGCAATGTCCATGGGTCAGCGTTCGATCACTTTGGGCACTTTGAAGTATCCGGCCCCCGGCTGCGGAGCGTTGGCCATGGCCGCCGCATTGCCCAGCGTCGCCGCCGGCGTGTCCGGCCGCAGTGCGACTGTGTCGCATAGCACCTGCGCCATCGGCTCCACGCCGCTCGTGTCGATCTCGTTGAGCCGGTCGATGTGCTCCAGGATGCCGTCCAGGTCCGCCCGCAAGTGCGCCACTTCCTCCGCGCTCAGTTGCAGGTTGGAAAGTGCCGCCACGTAACGCACCTGTTCTTCGGTGATCTTCACGCCCGTGCCCTATTCCGCGCCGCCCGGTAGATGCTGCGCAGCACGGGGTCCTCGATGGCATCGGACTCATCAGCGGCGAGCGCCGGCACGGCCTGCATGGCTCGCTGCGGGTCACGCCGCCGCGGCACCACGCGGAATTCCAGGTCGTCTACCAACCCGCTCCCCAGTGCCCGCTCCAGGTTCCGCAGAATCTGGCGTGTCAGCGAGAATAATTGCCGCTGCCAGGTTTGGTCTTCCACTTCCACCACCAGGCGGGTGCGCACCAGGCGCGCCGCGCGGGTATGGCCCGCAACCTTCTTGCCCACTGCGTCGGGCCATGCCGCGCACGCCAGTTCTTCAATGCTGAGCGTACCGCCAGGCAGTGTTAACCCCCGAATGAGCTTGCTGGCACGTTCCATGTTTGTGTTGGTTGCACCATTCTATCATGCCCCTACTTAAATCGAATCTTCTTCGAGCCCGCCGCCGGCTGCGGGAATTTCAAGTCCATACTGTCCAGCGTGTCCCGTAAAATCTGCGAGACCGCCAGATTCCGAAACCATTTGTGATTTGCCGGTATCAAGTACCAGGGCGCGTACTTGGTGCTGCACTTCCGCAACATTTCCTCATACGCGGCCGTATACTCGTCCCAATACTGGCGCTCTTTCAGATCCGCCGGCGAAAACTTCCAGTTCTTGTTCTTGTCATCCAAGCGGGCTCGGAACCGCGCGGCCTGTTCCTCCTTGCTGATATACAGCAGGAACTTGACGATGCGCACGCCGCTATCGCTCAGCATCTTCTCGAAATCGTTGATCTGGCCGTACCGGCTTGACCACACCGGCTTCGGCACCAGCCCGTGGACCCGAACCACCAGCACGTCTTCGTAATGCGAGCGGTTGAAGATCCCGATCTTGCCCCACTCGGGCACGGCCTGGTGGATGCGCCACAGATAGTCGTGCCGCTTTTCCACGCCTTCCGGCACTTTGAACGACGTCACGTCGACGCCCTGCGGGTTCAGCCCGCTCATGACGTGCTTGATGGTGCCGTCCTTCCCCCCGGCGTCAATCGCCTGTAACACCACCAGCAGCGATCGCCGCGATTCGGCGTACAGCCGGTACTGCAAATCAGACAGATCGTCGAGGTTCTTAGCGAGTTGCCCCACCGCCGCGTCCTTCGCGACCCCGTGCGTGTTTCCCGGGTCGAAATCCGCCAGCCGGATCTTCGATCCCGGAGCGACCACCAGTTCCTGCGCCAGATGTTTCATACGGCCCTCATTCTATCCTTTCGCACCCCTCGCAGTGATACCATCGCGACATGATCCATCGGGATCTCGCGCGCCGATCTTTCTTGAAGAGCGCCGGGTGCAGTCTGCTGGCCGCTCCCCTGGTCAATCTCAGCGCGGCGCCACCCCAGCAGCCGGCCCCGCCCAGTCCATCGAATCTCGCCCTGAACGTCCGCGAATTCGGCGCTGCCGGCGATGGCCTCACAAAAGACACTGCCGCGATTCAGCAGGCCATCGATCGCTGTTGGGTTCTGGGCGGCGGCGAAGTGCTGGTTCCCGCCGGCAACTATCTCACCGGTGCGCTGGCCCTCAAGTCCAACACCCTTCTGCGCCTCGACAAGGATGCCGTCATCCTCGGTAGTCCCGAGTTCGCGGATTATCCCATCAGCCAGGTGCGCTGGGAAGGCAAGTGGATACAGGGCCGCATCGCCCTCATCTACGCCATCGACGCCGGACATACCGGCATCGTCGGGCCCGGCAGAATCGTCGGCAACCCCGCGCTGGGCGGCCGCCCCAACGCTCAGAACCCGCTGCGCCACCCGGCCCTCATTGAACCAATCAACTGCCACGATCTTCGCTTCGAAGACTTCTCCACCGACTATCGCTTGATGTGGTGTCTTCATCCGACTTACTGCGAGAACGTGGTCATCCGGAATCTTACAATCCGCTCGACGGGCGGCAACGGCGACGGCATTGATATCGATTCCTGCCGGCACGTACGCATCGACACCTGCGACATCTCGACCGGCGACGATTGCATCTCCCTCAAGAGCGGCCGCGGCATGGAGGGCTACACCCTGCTGCGAACCACCGAGGATGTGCTGATCACCAACTGCACCATGGCCGATTCCATATTCGCCTGCATCGGCATCGGCAGTGAGACCTCCGGCGGCATTCGCAACGTCCGCATCGAACACTGCAAATTCACCCATGCCCGGACGTTCGCGATCTATATCAAGAGCCGCCCCGGCCGCGGCGCGTTCATTGAGGACATCGTGGCGGACGATCTTGACGCCTCCGACATGAACGGCGGATTTCTCCGCTTCAACATCCTAGCGAGCGGCATTCAGGACGCCGAGCCGGTCCCAGGTGACGAAGGCATTCCCACCATCAAGAACTTTAAGTTCTCCAACATTCGCCTCCAGGACTGTGGAATCCTCGCGGACGGAACCGGCATCCATCCCGACAAACCTCTCGACGGTCTCGCCTTAGTGAACGTAACTGGTACCTGTGCCAAAGGTATCTCGCTAGCTAACATTAAGAACGCCGAGGTCCGTAACATCCAAGTCACGGGTTACACAGGTCCGCTAATTGGGATCAATAACGTCAGCGGCACCGGTCTTGAGGGCGCCGTCCAAATCGATCCGCCGAAACTCCCGGAGCCGATCCAGGCTCCCGTCAAGCCCTACCAACTCCACTAAGTAGCTCTATTGCTGGGCCCGTTTGGCCAGCGCGTTCTCCAAACCTTTCCGCGCAGCCGCAAATCCCGGCTGGATCTTGAGCGCCTCCGCAAACTGTGCGATCGCATCGTCGTACCGGCCCACGCCCGCCAGCGTAATCCCCAAACTGTTATGCACATTCGCATCGTCCGGTTTCAATCGCGCTTCCGCCGTAAACTCGGCGATCGCTTCGGTCAGTCTTCCGCGGCCGGCGAGAGCGATTCCCAGACTATGGTGGGCCTCGGCGTGATCGGGCCGCAACCGGACCGCTTCCCGGAATTCCGCCATCGCCTCGTCCGAGCGTCCCATCGCCGCCAGTACCCGTCCAAGGCTGTAGTGCCCTTCGGCATACCCCGGACTCAGCCTCACTACTTCCTGAATCTCGCGCAAAGCCTCCGCGATCCGGCCCTGCATGGCCAACACGACTCCCAGGCCCGCATGCGCCTCCACGTTGGCAGGCTGGAAACCCAACGCCACCCGGTATTCCCTCTCGGCATCGCTCATCTTCCCCATCCGGCTCAGTACCGTTGCCAGATTGACGCGAGCCTCCGGGTAACTAGGCCTGAGGCGTAGCGCTTCGTTGACCTGCACTCTGGCTTCCTCATTCTGTCTATGGATCAGATAGTAATCCGCAAGATTGTTGTGCGCGATGTAATTGCCGCTGGTGACTGCCACCGCGTGCCGAAACAGCGTCCCGCTATTCGCCCAGTAAGATATCTGGTAGCAAGTAAGTACGACGCACGCCGAACAGGCAGCCACCGCCCCTGCGGCCAGCGCCCGCGGTTGCCTCTTACAGAGTTCCGTCATTCCCCAAGCCAGCATGATTGACAGGCCGATCATCGGCAGATAAGCATACCGGTCCGCAGAGGATTGGCCTCCCACCTGGATGAACCCGATCACCGGCGCCAGTGTTCCCAGATACCAAAACCATCCCACAGCCAGGTAAGGATCGGTCCGGCGCCGCCGCACAACCAGGAGCGAGACGCCCGCCAGCGCGACTCCCGCTCCCAATACGCCCCACGCCGGCAGGTCATGGGAATACGGATAGAAAACCGCCAGGCGCACGGGCCAGAACATCCGCGCGACGTACATCACGTACGAGACCAGCGCATTTTCCAGGCGCAAGCCGAACGGCAGCGTGCCGAGTGAGCGCACCGCTCGCCCTTGCTCCTGTGCGATAAAGGTGACCACCGATTCGCCGGCCGCCAAT
>PLZX01000373.1 GCA_003152325.1 Bryobacterales bacterium
ATCGGATGCGGCGGCGCTGGTGGGCATGGCGGCGGTGGAATACCAGAAGGCCAATTACGATACGGCCGACAAGCTGGCCCACGAAGCTCTGACCATCAGCGAGAAGCACGGCGACCAGCGCGGCGTGTCGAGCGCGCTGACGCAGGTGGGCAACGTGCAATACCGGAGGGGCGATTTCCAGGCCTCGAAGGAGACCGTGGAGCGGGTGCTCGCGATCCGGCGGGAACTGGGCGATCACGCGGGCATCGGGGTGTCGTTGAACAATCTGGCGAACGCGTCGCGCCAGTTGGGAGATAAGCTCCAGGCGATCGATTACCTGCTGGAGGCGGAGCGGGAGTTCGCCTTGCTCGGCAACGAAAGCTACCGCTGCGCCGTCCTGAACAACATCGGCATCGGCTACGGGTCACTGGGCGATTACGAGCGCGGACTCGAGTATAGCTGGAAGAGCCAGGCGATCGCGGAGAAACTCGGCGCCGATACGCGGCTGGGCAACGCTTACAACAGTATCGGCGTGATCGAGACGTACCGGGGAAACTACCGGACGGCCCTGCAGGTGTTTCAGAAGGCGGTGGAAGCCGACGAACGATCGAAATCGCCGTGGGAGATGGCCGAGGCCACCAACAACATCGGCTTGGTTTATCAGGCGCAGAATAACCACGAACAGGCCATCGCGTGCTACCGGAAGACCATCGAGATCAATCGTACGGTGGGAGACAAGAGCCTGGATGCGGACGCGCACAACAATCTAGGCTCGCAGATGCTGGCGCTGGGGCGGTTGGAGGATGCCCTGACTCACATGCGGCAGAGCCTGGAACTGAGCGAGGGAATGTCCTACCGGGTGGTGGAATCGGGAGCGCACCGCGGATTGGGGATGGTGTATTTCCGCATGAATCGCTTGGCGGAGGCGACGGCGGAACTCCAGAAAGCCGCGCAGATCCAGCGGGAAATTTCCGACAAGCCGGCGCTGGCTGGCACGCTGGCGGACCTGGCGCACGTAGCCCTGAAGTCGGGAAAGGCGGAGGAAGCGCTGCGACTGGCGCGGGAGTCGGCTGCGATGGCGGGTCCCATGGATCGGCCGGAGACGTTGTGGCAGGCGCAACTGGAGTCCGGGCAAGCGCTGCGGCGGTTGCGCCGGGACGACGAAGCGGCGCGGGAGTTCGATGCGTCGATCGCGACCATCGAATCGCTGAGAGCGCGCGTGGCCGGGCCGCCCACGGCGTTGCCGGTATATTTCAGCGACAAGCTGGAGCCCTACCAGCAGCGGGTGGAGATTGCACTGGCCGCCGGAAGGACCGACGAGGCGCTGCGATTCGTGGAGCAATCGAAATCGCGCGCGTTGGGAGATCTGCTGCGCTCCGGCCGCGTGGGGCTGGATAAATCCCTGACGCCCGAAGAGCGGGAAGGGGAATGGCAGTTGGAGACACGCCTGGTGGCGCTCAATTTGAAGATTGCCAAACAGCCGGACGCGGCCGAGCCGAAGACCGAGCGCGAGAAAACGCGGCGCGAGCTGGATGCGCTGCAGAGCCGGCTATACGCGGCGCATCCGGAGACGGCGTTCGAGCGGGGCGTCCGGCCGCCCATGCGCGCCGCGGAGATAGCACGGCTGGCGGCGGAAACCGGTGCGGTGGTGCTGGAGTACTTCGTGACGCCGCGCAACACCTACGTGTTCGTGCTGAAAGCGGGAGCGCGCTCGCGAGTCGAGCCCCTGAGGGTGGGAGAGGAAGTGTTGCAGACGAAGGCGGCGGAGTTTCACCGGCAGATCGCCTCGCACGATTTGGGCTACGCGGCATCGGCGCAGGAACTCTACAAGCTGCTGCTCGGGCCGGTGCAGCGCGACCTGGCAGGTCAATCCGCGGCCATCATCATTCCCGATGGGCCGCTGTGGGATGTGCCCTTTCATGCGTTGCAGGCGGCGCCCAAGCGTTTCGTGATCGAAGACACGGCGATTTCCTATGCGCCTTCTCTGGCCGTGTTGGGCGAGACCGTGCGCATGGCGCGGAGCCGCAGCCTCGCGCCGGCGGCGCGCGAACTGCTGGCGCTGGGCGACCCCGCCGGACCAGACCGGCTGCCGGAGGCGGAACGGCAGGTGCGGGAAATCGAAAAGCTTTACGGCGCGCCACAGAGCAGGATTCTGATCGGGGAAGCCGCCAGCGAAGGGGCTCTGAAATCCGAGGCCGGCCAGTACCGTGTGCTGCACCTGGCATCGCACGCGACTTTGGACGACGTGAATCCGATGTACTCGTACACGCTGCTGGCCAAGAGCGGGGGCGAAGACGGATTTCTGGAGGCCCGCGAGCTGATGCAACTCAACCTGAAAGCGGAGGTGCTGGTACTTTCGGCGTGCGAAACCGCGCGCGGGCGCGCCGCCCCCGGTGAAGGCATCAACGGCATGCTGTGGGCGGCGTTTGTGGCCGGCGCTCCTACCACCGTGGCCAGCTTGTGGCGAGTGGAATCGGCCAGCACGTCGGAACTGATGATCGGCTTCCACCGCCACTGGCTGGCGGCGCGTGGCGCGAAAGGCTCTTTTGCCAAGGCAGCCTCGTTGCAGGCGGCAGCGCGCGAGCTGATCGCCGGAGGCAAATACGCGCACCCGTTTTACTGGGCGGGGTTCATTCTGGTGGGCAGTCCGAATTAGCTCAACTGCGCGAGCATCGCGCTGATAAAGGGCAGCACGCGCGGAATCGCCGCGGCCCGTGCTACCCTCTCTCTTGATTTATGGCCTCCCGCGATCAGAGTGAAATTGCGCGCACCCAGGAGCGGTCCGCCTCTCTCAAACGCGAACTCCGGCTCACCGACCTCGTCTTCCTCCAGATCCTCCTGATCCTCGGGCTGCCGTGGATCGGCTATGCCGCCAGACTCGGCGGGGCGCACTTCGTACTCTGGCTCCTCGCCATTCTGCTGTTCTACTTTCCGCTCGCCGCCACGGTCACCTTCCTCAGCCGGCGGCTGCCGCTTGAAGGCGGCATCTATCAGTGGGTCAAGCTGGGCATTTCGCCCTTCGCCGGCTTTCTGGCGGGCTGGAATTATTCCTTCTTTCTGATCCTGATCTATGCGGCCAGTGGATCGGTGGTGGCGAACAGCCTCTCTTATGTCGCCGGGCCACGTGGCGCCTGGATGAGTTCGTCGAAGCCGGTCATTCTGGCCTCCAGCCTGGTCTTCTTTGCGCTGGTCTACGTGGTGAATTACCGCGGGCTGCATCTGGCGCGTTGGGTCACGAGCGCCGGCGGAGCCCTCGTGATGGCGCTCTATTTGCTCATCATCGGCCTGCTGGTGTTGCGCCTGGCGCGCGGCCAGGCAACGCCGCAGCCGGTCTTCGCGCCCGCCTGGCCGGTGCTGTCGCTCATCACCGTGAATCTGTTCAGTAAGATCGCCTTCAACGCCCTCAGCGGTTTCGAACAGGTGGCGGTCTTCGCCGGCGAGTGTCATACGCCGGAGCGCAACATCGCCCGCTCGGTTTTCATCGCCGGCCCGGGCATTGCCGTGCTCTACATTCTGGGCACTTGCTCCCTGCTGGCCTACACACCGCGGGAACGCATCGACCTCATCGCTCCCATCCCGCAGATCCTGGGCGCTTCGCTCGCTTCCTCGTCGCTCGTCGCCGCGCTCTCCGCCGCCGCTATCCTCGCGCTGCTGTTCGCTTACTTCACGCAAACGGTGGCCTGCCTCGCGCAGGTCTCGCGCCTGCCCATGGTGGCCGGCTGGGATGGACTGCTGCCCGCGCGCTTCAGCGAACTGCATCCCCGCTTCCGCACGCCCGTAAGGTCGCTCGGCCTTGCGGTGGCGACTTGCGTGGTGCTGGGCGCGGCCAGTTTGGTTCAGGTGGGCGAGCAGGAAGCCAATCAAATCCTGGTGGGCGCAGGGATGGCCTGCTGCGGCATGTACTACCTGGCGATGTTCGCCGTGGTGGTCCGCGGGCGGTGGGGCGAGCGAGAACGCGCCCCGTGGTGGCTTCGTTTCGCGGTCTGCGCGGCCGGCGCCGTCACGGTGCTGGCCGTGGCACTGGACGTCGTGCCGATTCTCGACGTGGCGCGGCCAGTGCTGTTCGGGATCAAGGTGGGCGGCGCGCTGGCGCTTATTAATGCGGCGGGCTGGTGGGTGTATCCCCGCGGGGGGGCCCGGCTGCTGCGGCGATAATCAATTGCGCGTGCCGACACTTTCCGTGCGGCCGGCCAGCGGTTCCACCGCCCCCACGCCGCAGACGGCTACACCGCTCTGGGTCAGGGCAGCCAGAAAATTGAACAGCAGGTGGTAGAACACCTGTTCGGTAAGAGGCTGGCGGCCGGGCAGGCGGAAAGTGGCGGGCAGTTCCTTAGTAATGGAAAGGCGTACCGCGTGACGCTGGGCCTTGCCGCTACGGTCTTTCTTATTGGCCAGCGTCATGGGCGTTTGCATCACCGCACCGGAGCGGCCGTCCACGTAGAACTGGCAGCGCGAGAACCAGCCCAGGTTGGCCGGATCGGCGGCGTCGAACAGCAGCAGCGGCGATTCGCGCTCGCGAGCCGTCAGGTCCAGTTGGATGCCCCGCTGGCTTTCGCGGGTCCGTGTCTCAAACCCAGCCTGGCGGGCGATGCTCGCCACCGTCTCGGATTCGAGCTCGAGATAGATCAGCTTGTATTGGCCCGCCTGGAGTACCTGCATGCCGAAGGCTATTGTAGCGCAGGGCCCCGCTCCGCATTCCCTTGGTGACCGTTCTCTAAGTAACCACCCAGCCATCGGCCAGTTGGACGATGCGGTGGCCGCATGCGGCGTTGGCTTGCGAATGCGTCACCTGGATGATGGTGGCGCCTTCGTCATTGAGTTTCTTGAAAAGCTCCATGATTTCCTTGCCCTGGCTGGAGTGCAGGTTGCCGGTGGGCTCGTCGGCCAGGATCAGTTTGGGATTGGCGATCACGGCGCGAGCCACGGCCACCAGTTGCTGCTGCCCGCCGGAGAGCTGGCTGGGGAAGAGATCGCGTTTGCCGACGATGTGGAAGCGGTCCAGCGTGTCGCAGACCATGGCGGCACGCTCAGAGCTCTTGACGTTTCGGTAAGAGAGCGGGATATCCAGGTTTTCGTAAACGGTAAGGTTATCGATCAGGTGATAACTCTGAAAGACGAAGCCGATATACTTCTTATTCAATTCGACGCGGTCTTTAGGTTTCATGCGGTGGACCGCGTGGCCGAAGAATTCGAACTCCCCGGTCCAAGCGCCATCGAGCATGCCGAGTATGCTCAGGAGCGTCGACTTACCGGCTCCCGACGGGCCCATAATAGTGACAAATTCGCCTTCCTTAATATCTAAGTTGATGCGGCGAAGCACATAACTGCGGCCGTAACCGCCTTCATAAAATTTCTCGACATTGCGAAGTGTAATCATGGTTTCGTTTTCTCGTCCTATTCGTGCCTCAGCGCAGCCGCCGGATGAAGCGCCATAGCGCGCCGCGAGGGAAGGTAGCCGGCCACCAGGGCGACGGCTCCGAGCAGCAGCGAACTGACCGCGAACGAATACGCGTCGGTGGGTTTGACGCCGAACAGCATGGAAGTCATCAGGCGCGTCAGCGCGAACGCGCCGGCCAGTCCGAGCACGATGCCGAGCGCGGCCAGGCGGGCGCATTGGCCCAGGATCAGGCGGAGTACATCTCGCGGCTGGGCGCCCAGGGAGATGCGAATGCCGATTTCCGAGGTGCGCCGGCTCACGTCATAAGACACTACGCCGTAAATGCCAGTGGCGGCCAGCAGAAAAGCGATCTGGGCGAATACCGCGAGCACCACCGTATGGAAGCGCGCTGTCGAGACGGCTCGATCAACCACTGCATCCATGGGGCGCATGTCGGCGACCGGCTGATTGGGGTCGGACTGGTGCACCGCGCGCTCCACGGAAGAGGACAGCGCCTCAGGCGGCACGGCCGTGCGCACCACCATCACCATAATATTGAAATTGGTTTGGGGATAGGGGCTGTAGATAGTGGGCCAATCGTCGCCATCCAGGCGAACGGGTTTGACATCGCCCACCACGCCGACGATTTCAGCGATCCGGCCGGCCGGATCGAGCACCAGACGGCCGCCGATGGGGCTCGCCTCCGGCCAGAAGCGGCGCGCCAGCGCCTGGTTGACGATGATACGGGGCGGCGACTGGCCCGTATCGGACTCCGTGAAAAAGCGGCCGGAAACCAGCGGAATCGCCATCGTACGGAAGTAATCCGGAGTGGCGCCCCGGAGCAGGCCCATGGGACGCTGTTCGGGCGGCGGAGCGGGGCGGCCATCCACGGCGAACGTGGTGCCGACTCCCAAGCCGGTCAAAGGCAGGTTGTTGACCGCGCCGACGGAGCGGACACCGGGCAGCACGGCGATGCGGCCGGAAAGCTGATTGAGAAGCGCCGCCCGCCGTTCGATGGGCGCATTGGGGGNNCAAAGCTGCGCATCAGCAGGCCGGCGCCGATGAGCACGAGCGAAGCCAGGGCCACTTCGGCAACCACCAGGCTATTGCGCAGCAGGCGCGAGCGGCGCGTGGCGGTGGAGCCGCGGCCGCCCTCAATCAGCGCCGCGTGAGGGTTGGCGGTGGAGACCTGGAGAGCGGGAGCCAGGCCGAAGAGCACGCCCGTGACGGCCGAGACTGCCAGCGCGAACAAAAACACGCGCCAATCGAGGCGCGCCTCGGCAAGCCGCGGGATAGTGGAGGAGCCGAGGCGGGTGAGCAGGCCGACGCCGCCCCAGGCGAGCAGCAACCCCAGAATCCCGCCGGTGAGCGCCAGCGTCAGACTCTCGGCAAGCAATTGGAAGACGATGCGGGCGCGGCTGGCCCCCATGGCAGCGCGCACGGCGAACTCTCTGCTGCGCGCCGCGCCGCGCGCCAAAAGCAGGTTGGCGACGTTGACGCAGGCGATCAGCAGCAGAAAACCCACCGCGCCCATCAGAATCAGCAGGGGCTGGCGCACGCTGCCGGTAAGTTCCTCGCGCATGGGAAACAGGTTCGGACGCCAGCCGCGATTGAGAGCCGGATCGGCCAGCTCCAGCCGGGCGCCGATGGTGTCCAGTTCGGCTTGGGCCTGCGGCAGTGTGGCGCCGGGGCGGAGACGGCCGATCACGGTGAGGAACCGGCTGCGGAGAGTGCGTGGGTCGCTCGAGTCGAGGCCCAGGGGAATCCAAACNNGTCTGGCCGGCGATCGAGCGGTCGCCCGAGAAGCGGCGTTGCCACAGGGAATAACTGAGTAGGGCAAAGTTGGTGCGGCCGGGTTGATCTTCTTCCGGGCTGAAGCCGCGTCCCACAAGGGGCTGGACGCCGAGCAAAGGGAAAAGTCCCGCCGAGACGCGCTGGGCGGCAAGTTCCTCCGCCTCGATGGGCCCCTTGGGCCCTCCCGAGAGATTGACGTGGACGTCTTGAAACGCGCCGGTGGATTCGAGCGCGTGTGACTGGCTGCGCCATCCGAGGAAGTTGCCGGCGGCGGCGAACATCCTGANNTTGAGCAACACGGCGTCGGCCACGCTAAAAATGGCGGTAGCGGCGCCCATTCCGAGGGCTAGGGCAACCAGCGAAACCAAGGTCACTCCCGGGGATTTCCGGAACAGGTGCACCGCATGACGAAGATCGCGGGCAATCAACTGCATGGCCTGTAAGATTAACAGATCGCGGCGGACGGCGGAAGTGCGAGACCCTTACGTCCACGGGAGCTCGTGGGAATGGATGGAGATGCCGCCATTGACGTTGTGCAGGTGGATCTGGACGCCGGCGCCCTTCACCACCAGGCGATCGCCTCGGCCGGTGCGGAAAACCCGCCCAACGTCGGAAGCGATGCCGCCGCTCAGGTTGCTGGCCTCCACCGCAGGGCCGGCGGCAGGCGGAATGGTGAGCCGGATGGGACCGTTCACGGAAGCGAGCGAAATGGGGTTGGCGCGGCTGACGCTCTGGAAACTGGCCACTACGCCGCCGTTGATGGTGGAAAGATCGGCCTGGCCCCGCAGCTTGAGCGCGGTGATGCTGCCGTTGATAGCGGACGCTTTGACGGAACCGGCGAGTCCGTTTAGCGAAAGGCCGCCGTTGGTTAGCTTGATGTCCTGCAGGTTGGCGCCGCGCGGCACCGTGATGCGGTACTCCACGCTGGCGGGTTGCTGCCCGTCCGAATCGGCATACTGCGTGCGGATGGAAAGCAAATCGGCGGTGGGCTCAACCACGATGTGCGCATCGTCCAGGCGCCGAGGATCGGAAGAGCGCGTGATGGCTTCCACCAGCACTTCGTTGCGGTCCCAGGCGGTGATGCTGACATCGCCATAGACGTTTTCGATGACCACGCGTCCATTGGAATGCAGCGCGTAGAGGTGGCGGAACTCCGTTTGCGGAGGCCGAATGGCGCTAGCCGATAAAGTATTGCCGGCGATCGCCGACAGCAACACTGCCCAGATCGCTTGCCGTTTGAACATGGCGCCCCTCCTCATCGATGGACTTTTCCCAGTGGCCCGGCCGCTTCCTTACGGTCGCGGTTGGCGTTAAGTTTTTGCCGACTCCGTGCTTTCTTCGACCACCCGGCCGTCGAACAGGCGGACGGTACGGTCGGCGAACTCGGCGTAGCGCGGATCGTGGGTCACCATACAGATGGTGGACCCGGCGGCGTGCAATTCGCGCAAAAGACTCATGACGGC
>PLZX01000360.1 GCA_003152325.1 Bryobacterales bacterium
ACTTCAGTCCCAGCCCATAGGAAAGGCCCGGACCGTACTTGGAGCGCAGCTTATATGGATTCGGGAACTGCGGCGTGCTCACGGAATTGCCCAGCGGATCAAAATCCACGAAGGCTCCGCCTAGCGTAGCGAAAGGCCGGACCTTGGATTCCCGTCTGGCGAAGTAGAGCAGCCCATTGGCGTTGAACTGGTAGTTGTGGACACTCGCCTTGATCCAAGTCGAGGTCATGAACGGCTGCAATTCCAGAGTGTTCGAGGCAAAGCTCACGCCCTGTTCGAGTCCGAAGTACTTCCAGAGGTCCTCGGTGAGCCGCACGCCGAAAATCGGGCCTTTATCGAATTGATAAACTCGGGCTTCGCCGCCCTGGTAAAGCTGAAAAATCTGGGCACCTACAAAAGGACTAACATCAAACCGCGAGTAGTAATCGCCGGCCGGCGGAGTCGTAGATGTGTTGGTCTGCGACATGGCAGGAAAAGCAAGGGCTACGGAGAGTAGTAAGAGCTGTTGTGTTTTTGATTTAACCAATGTAATCTTCCCCCAAAGCAAATTTTAGCGCGGTTCATTGGGCGGAGGCAGTGTACGAAACGCCACGTCGGGGGAACCAGGCGAATAGCCGATCCGGGGCGGCCGGCAAAATGAGCAGCGCGGCCGGATACGAACCGTCGCGGCCGGTATCGTTCAAGGGTCGCCAAACGAGGCCGCCATCGATGGACCGCCACACGGCGCCGCCTTGCACCGCGAAGAATTCCGCGGTGTTTTCAGGATGGGCGACCACAGCACTGACGGTTCCGCCATCGAGCGAGCCCGTGGCCGTCAAGCTCCAGGTGCGGCAACCGTCCGTGGAACGAAACAGCCCATGGGACGAGCCGGCCAGCACTGTGCGCCCGCCGGCACTCTGCACGGCCACGCTGTACCATTGGACTCCCTGCGCAGGCAGGCCGCAGGCGGTCCAGGTGCGTCCTGCGTCGAAGCTGGCGAAGGCCCCGCTATCGGTGACCGCAGCCACGCTGGAATCGGCGGATGCCTGGAGCAACCGGACGCGGCTGGCGCCGGCGGTCTCCTCAGCGATCACCTGGGTCCAGGTAGCCCCATCGTCCAGGCTGAGAAACAGGCCGGAGTTGGTTCCCGCCAGCAGGCGGTCCGGTTTCGCCGCCACAGCCGCAAGGGCCGTGACACTGCCGTCACCGGGGGCAGCAACCTCCGTCCAGGAGCGGCCGGAATCGGACGATTTCCAGAGGCCGTGATAAGCGGCGGCGAAAACCACCTGCGGCCGCCCGGGCATGGCGGCGGTCTGCAGCAGATTCTGGTGACCGGTTATGCCAGCGCTGCCCGCCGGCAGGAGATGCGCGCCGAGATCGCTGCTCACATACAAGCCGTCCGCCCCGCTATCGTAAGCCGTACTGACGTAGAGCAGCCCGCCGGCTCCGGAAATTCCCGTTACGGTGCGATTGGCAAAACCGCGGTTGCTCTCGCGGAGCGTCTCTCCGCCATCGGTGGAAACCATCAGTCCCGCGGTGGTGGAGGCAAAGTACATCCGGCCGGGCCGCAATGGGTCGAAGGCAATCGACTTCACGCTAGCGTCGGAGACCTTGTGGAAGGCCACGCCGGCGTTCGAAGATTTGAGCAGTCCCGCGCTGGTGGCCGCAAAAACCGTGTCGGGCCGGCGTGGATCGAGCGTAACAAGATAAGTGCGGAAGGCGCCGGCGGGAGTGGCGAGGCGCATCCATTGTTTCCCGGCCGTGATGCTGCGATACGCGCCGCTACAGGCGCTGGCATATACGATGGGCGGCCGCGCGGGATTAACGGAGATGCTGAAGACGTCGGAATCGTCCAGCATTCCGTCGTGGATGGACTGCCAGGTGGCGCCGCCATTGATGGTGCGCCAGGGCAGGTGCGTGGTGCCGGCGTAGAGGACCTCGCTATGCACCGGATCAAAGGCCAGCGCGACCACCGGGCGCAATTCGGCATTCTCCTCGGGTGAGATGCGGCCCCAGCTTTCGCCGCCGTCGCGGCTCAGAAAAACGCCATCGGCGGCGCCGGCCGCCATCACTTGCGCGTCGATGTCCCAGATGGCCAGCGACCAGATGGCTTTCCCTTTGAGCCCCGCGAGCAAGGTCCAGGACGCGCCGCCATCGACGGTTCGGTACAGCCCGGAATTCCAGGCAATGTCGCTTTCGATGCCGGCGTACCAGACTCCGGGCCGGCGGCGATCGATCTCCAGAACATGCAGCGTTCCCGACAACTCCGCCGGAAAGGCCAGGTGCATCCAGGAGGCACCGCTGTCGGTGGAGCGGTAAAGCAACCCGTCGCGGGTGGCCGCCAGCACCGTGCCGGCATGGTTCGGATCGGCGCGCACCACTTCAGCCGCTCCGCCGAACGGGCCGATGGAATGCCACTGCGCATGGGCCGCCGCGACGCCGAGGAGCGCCCCGCCCAGCAACCGGAGAGCACTCGGAAGCCTCAAACTTCCGCCACCAGCTTCGAGAACTTCTCGAGATCGATATTCCCGCCCGAGACAATCGCCACAACTTTGCCGCTGCCAGCCCGGCCCGAGAGCGCTGCCGCCACCGCGCAGGCCGCCGCGCCTTCCACGATGACGCGATTGCGTTCGGCTACCAGTTTCATGGCGGCCGCTGCTTCTTCCAAGGTCACCACCAGCGAACCGTCCAGCAGCGCGCGCGCGCGTTCGAACATATTGGCGAAGACCACCTTGGCGCCGATGCCGTCGACAAACGAAGGCCGGTAATCCACCACCGGGCGCGGCTCGCCGGCCGCGAGCGACGGCGCCAGTGGTGCGGCCGTCTCCACCTCCGCCGCGTACACCTTCACACCTGGCGCCAGTTGGCGCAGCACGGCCGCGATGCCGCAGGCGAGGCCTCCGCCGCCCCAGGGGATCACCACCGCCTCCAGGTCCGGCAGATCCTCCAGCAATTCGAGCGCGATGGTTCCATTGCCGGCCATGACATCCAGATCGTCGAAGGCGTGAATGAAGGTGGCGTCCACTCCGGGGTAGGTGCGCGTCTCGAAGGTGCGCCACCATTCGGCAAACGGGGCCAGAATCACGCGCCCGCCCATGCGCTCCACGGCGCGAATTTTCGTGGCTGGCGCAGTATCCGGAGCTATGATGGTGGCCGGCACGCCCAACCGACGCGCGCAGAACGCCACGCCTTGCGCCATATTGCCCGCCGATGCCGTGAGCACGCCCCGCGCAAGCTGTTCCCGCGGCGTGCGCGCCATCACATTGGCCGCGCCGCGAATCTTGAACGACCCGATAGGTTGCAGGTTTTCCAGCTTCAGGTAGAGATCGACGGGCGCATCCGCGCCACACCGCACCAGCGGGGTGCGCACCGCCGCCCCGGCGATATTCCGGCGCGCCTCCTCCACCTGTTCCAACGTGATGAGCATGGAAAGGCCCGAGCCTATTCCCTGCCGCCGCCGCCGGGCGGCCCACTGGCGGCAGGACGCATTTCGAACTCCTTCGGCGGCTCGGCGCCCATCAGGTAGCGCACGAAATAGTCCCACCTCCGCCGCGTCATGTAGTTCGAATCCGCTCCATAGCCGTGCTGGCGGTTGGGGAAGAGGATCAAGTCGAAATCTTTGTTCGCTTTGATCAGCTCACTCACCACCAGCAGGGTGTTGTACGGCGGCACGTTGTTGTCCACGGTGCCGTGCGCCAGCAGCAGGTGGCCCTTCAGATTCTTGGCGAAGTTCTGGTTGGCCTGGTTGTCGTAAGGCTGGTTGCCCCCGGACTTCTTTTCGTCCAGGCCCATCCACTTCTCCGCCCAATCGTCCTCGTATTCGCGGTTGTCATGGTTGCCGGATTCGGAAATGCCCACCTTGAAGAAATCCGGGTAGTGGAACATGGCCCCGGCGGTTGCGTAGCCCCCGCCCGAATGACCGTAGATTCCTACCTTGTCGATATCGATCCACGGATACTTGCGCGCCAACTCCTTCATGCCCGCCACCTGGTCCGGCAGGGTGTTGTCGCCCATATCGCCGAAATAGGCTTCGTGAAATTTTTTCGACCGCCACGGCGTGCCCATGCCGTCGATCTCGACGACGACAAAGCCCAGCTCCGCAAGCGCCTGGCAATCGCCGCGCGCCACCGAAAAACTGCGGCTCCCCACGCTGCCCGTCTGCGGTCCGGGGTAAATGTGGTTGATGATGGGGTATCTCTTCGCGGGGTCCAGGTTGGTCGGCTTAAACATCAGGCCGTAGATATCGGTCACGCCATCGCGCGCCTTCATGGTGATGGGTTGCGGCGGCTTCCAGCCGGAGGCCAGCAGCCTGGAAATGTCAGCCGTTTCGAGAGGCGTCACGAATTTGCCTGAGGCGTCGCGCAACGCGGCTACCGGCGTCACGTCCGGCTTCGACCAGGTATCCACAAAGTACTTAAAGCCGGGAGACCACTCGATGGCGTGGTTGCCATCGTCGGGCGTCAACAGCCTTTGGTTCTTGCCGTCGAAGCCGACGCTATAGAGGTGCGTGAAGTATGGATCGCGGCCCTTCTCCTTGCCCACACCCAGGAAATAGATCACGCGGCTTTTCTCATCCAGGTGGTTGATCTGGGTGACGTTGCCTTCGCCGGTGGTGATCTGGTTTTTCAACTTGCCGGTGGTCAGATCGTAGAGATAGAGCTGCCCCCAGTTGGATTGCTCGCTGAACCAGATGAATTCGTTGGTGTCGGGCAGATAGTGCCAGTTCATGCGGCCATTGCCCGATTCGTAGAACGTCGTGGTCTTTTCCTCAAACACATCGCGAACCGCGCCGGTCGCGGCATCGGCGATCTTGAGCTGCTCCACTTTGTGATCGCGGGAGGTGGAAACGAACATCAGTTGCGTGCCGTCGGAATTCCACTGCACGTCCATGGTGCCGGCGCACTTGATGTCGTCGCACAGCGTCGAGCGGTGCTGATCGGCCGGCATTTGCAGGCGCACCACTTTGGGCACGGTCACGTCGATTACCACGCGCTGGATGGTGGTGACGATCTTGTCTCCGGGCAGCGGGTATTTCCAGGACTGCAGGGTGGGGTGGCCCACGGTGGTGTTGACCAGATACATTTCGCCAACGCCGCGCTGGTCCTGCTGGTAGGTCGAGATCTTCTTCGAATCGGGTGACCAGAGAACCACGGCATTGTTGCTGGCGGTCCACCCGGCGTTGTCGGTCGAGTATCCGAAATCCTTCTCGCCATCAGTGGTGAGCTGGGTCTCCTTGTTAGTGGCGACATCACGCATCCACAAGTTGTTGTCGCGGATGAAGACGCTGCTCTTGCCGTCGGGTGAGACAGCGCCGCCTCCCGCGGGGCCGCGTCCGCCACCACCGCCGCCGCGTCCTCCCCTGCCCCCCCGCGCCCCACCCGCGGGCGCCGGCGGCGCCGGATTCGGATCTATGGCGCACGCCACGCCCTGGCGGTCGCACTTCCAGGACTTGTCGCCGGCGGTGAATGAGACCGAGAGCGAATCGGCCGAAAGAGTAAAGGACTGGAACGGCAGATGGGTTCCGTCATATTTCCCGCCCGATGCGGAGGAGAGCGTGGCGGCCAGCTTGGCATGGTCGAAGGCCGGCTCGCGGGTTCCCTTGGCCGGATCCACCAGCACGAACTCGCTACCCTCCGCGGTGGTATTGCGGTACCAGAAGCGGTCGCCGTCCAACCAGACGGGCCGCACGCCCGACCGGTAGACCAGCGCTCCCTGGCCGTTGCCCATGAATTTCTCCGCGCGCGTGTAATCGTCCGCGGTTATGACGCGCGTCTGGGCCAGTCCTGGCAGGGCCGCGGCGCTCATCGCCAGAGTGAGAGTGAGAGAAAGGTTTCGGTTCACAGGCCGAATCATCACACCGAATCGGGCCGGAAGTCAAGACGGCGACGGGCTGCCGCCGCAGGGTGGGGGTATGCTAGCTTAGACACGGGTGCGGCGAAAGCGTTTACATTCAATTCTGATGCTCGCGGCGGCATGCTCTTTGACGCGGCCCGGCAGCGCCGAAACCGTGATCTTCCGCGGCAAGGTGCTTCTGAACGACGGCTCGCCGCCCGGCCGTCAAGTGATCGTCCAGCGGGTCTGTATAGGGCTGCCGCAGGAGATGCACGAGGGCACCGCCTCGGGCAAGACGGGCGAGTATTCGGTGCGCCTGGAGGTGGCCGATTTTGGCGGCGTGTTCGGCGGCAACGAAATGGGCCAAGCGAGCTTGCCCTGCATCCTGGAGGCCACCCTCGGCGGGTTTGTCTCCAGCCGTATCGACCTGAGCGACCCGCATGTCACCATGAATCCGCGATTGCCGGATCTGATCCTCACGCGCCGATCGGCGGTCACCAGCGTGGACCTCACCCGCGGGGCCAGCGTGCCGCGCGCCGCTTCGCGGCCGTGGTCGCGGGCGCTCAAGTACCTCGACGCACACGACTGGCAGGCGGCGGAAGGTCCCCTGCGCGCGGTGGTCAAGGCGGCTCCGGCTTTCGCGGCGGGATGGATGGCGCTGGGAACGGCGTACCATAACCAGCACAAGTCCGCCGAGGCGCGGCCGGCGCTCGAACGCGCCATCGAGCTCGACCCGAAGCCCCTTGCGCCAATGTATGCGCTGGCCAACGTCGACTACGACCTCAAGGATTGGGCGGCCGCGGCCAGAACTTCGCAAGCGCTGATTCAGGCCGACACACACCATATCTACCTGGAGGTGTACATCCTGAACGCTATCGCGCGGTATGAGATGAAGGATCTGGATGGTGCGCGCGATCGCATCCGCGAAGCCATGCGGCTGGACAAGCGGCAGGATCTGCCGCGCGCGGAGTATATTCTCGGCATGATTGAGGAAGCGTGCCATGAGTACGAAGCCGCCGGCGAACACATGCGCGACTACCTGGCCAGGAATCCCCGCGCCAAGGATGCGGCCGAGGCGCGGAATCGGCTGAACAGCCTGGGGCACGCGCCACCGGCGGATCTCTCCGCGGAGGTGAACGACACCGATTTGCGCCCGCCGGCCGCGGGTGAAGCTCCGGTTCCCGGCGGATTGAAGGCCTTCGCCGCGGTGGCCCGCATACCCGCGCCGGTTTCGAGCCGCGACTTCTTCCTGCAATATTGCCGCGCCATCACGGACAGCGGTTTGACGGGGGAGAACCAGACGATCGAATCCGGTGATGCCGTGCGAATCTTCATCGCGACGGTGGGGGAGTTGGAACAACTCGCGGAGCACGGCCCGGACCGCGTGACCGTCACGATGGCCGTGGATAGCGAGGAGCATCGCCGCAAAACGGAGCGCGTGCTGACGCTGTTCGGATGGAAGATGGTGCGCAAGGGCGAGGCATTTTCGATTGAGCCGGGCGACCAGGCCATCGACGGGCTGCGCCAGCGCATTCCCGCCGCCTTCGGCATCGACGAACTCGATCTTCAGGCGGCCATCGAATCGGGGCGCGCTTTCCAATTTGAACTTCCCAGTGAAAGCGCCCGGCTGATTGGCGGCGCGGCCTGGAGCCTGGTGCTGAAAGGCGTGACGGATGCGCCCGGCGGCCCGGCCGAAATCTTTATCCGCGACAGGCGCTTCGCGCTTGTCTACAAGGGCCTGGGCGCCATGGAACCGGAAGCTGCGGGCGCGTTGGTTTCTGCCGTGGGCCTGGCGACCCTGTTGACGAAATACTCGAACGAGGTGGCCGATGCGGGCGATGCGATCGCCATCTCGGCGAACCACCTGACGGTTCCCGGCGGAGCCCGGGCCGACGCGGCATGGGCGCGGCTGGCCGGCGCCAATCCGCAAACCTCGGCGAAGTTCCTGCGGGCGCTGCTCGAAAAGGACGGCGGGCGGCTGGTAGACTTTTATTACGACCTGGCGCATGCCGACGCCGTTCACCAGCAGTTTTTCACGGCGTCGCCGGCGCGCGCCGAAGCCTTCTACCGATGGTATCGAGATTCCATGCCAGTGCGGCGCGCGGAGGACAGGTGGCAGGCCACCATTCTGCAAGAGGTAAACTTCGACGACGCCGGCAAACTGACATTCCCGGGCGGACACCGGGCCTGGACTGCCGGACCGGAAATCGACGAAGAGGCGCTGCTGCGCCTTCCTTCGCCACGGGCCCTGGCGGCGGAGATCCGGCTGGAGCGGAAGCGCGGGGTGCCGCTCGACGAAGCTTCCGCGGCCCTGCTGGCGCAACACTACGACGAGTGGCAATACCTGTTTCCGTATTTCGAAAGGCTGCCCGGATTGGGCGCTGCCGAATTCCAGGCGCTGGCCGATTTTGCCAGTGATGCCGCCAAAGTTCCGGCGGATCGCCAGTTCGTGCTGGCGGGAGATTGGCACTCGTTGCTGGAGCTTGTGGTGCTGGCCGGCGAGGCCGGTTCCCTGGACAGCGGGGGAGCGGCGCGGGCCTTTAGGGAGGTGGCTGAAGCGCTGCGGTCGGCCAATCCGAGCGCGAAAGCGCTGGAGGCGCTGCGGGCGATGTGCGGCGCCGCGGATCTGGATGAGGCGCTGCCCGCGCGGCTGCTGCGCCTGAGCGGCGCGCGGCGGGATTCCTACGAGCGCGTGAAAAGTTTGCAAAATGTCCCCAGTTTCCGTTCGCTGGGCGATTCTCCCGACGCGCTGAAGAGCCTGGCCGCATTGAGCGGCGCGGTGTATGCGGCACTGCTGGAGCCGGAATACCTGCTGGTGGCGGAAGATGCGCAATTGCTGGCGAAGCACAACTTCATGCCCGCCGGTGGCGACAGGCGAGCCGCTTTCTTTGCGGATTCGTCGCTGAACATCTCGAACAGCCCGCCCGGGTCGAGCCTGGCCGGAGGGTTCGCGCGCTTCAAGGAAATGATCCGCGCGCTCGATCAGCGAAGGGTCAAAGCGAACTCAGCCCAAGAGCCCGGCATGGAAACAGTCCCGGCCCAGGAACCGGCTCAACCGGGCTCCGTGGCCGAAGCGGGTCCGCGCCCGCCGGCGGAAGCTCGGTTCCGCGCCAATGCCCGCATCGTGGAAGTGTACGCCACCGTGACCGACAGCCGCGGCCGCTACGTGGACGACCTGAACGCCGGCCAGTTCACAATTCTCGAAGGCGGCCAGCCGAAGCCCGTCTTTGCCTTTGAGAATCATACCTCCAGCGTTTCGGTGGCGTTGCTGTTCGATACCACGGGCAGCATGGGCACGGCGCTGCCGCCGTTGAAGAGCGCCGCCTTGCAGTTGCTCGACGAGCTGCGCCCGGCGGATTCGGTGGCGGTCTACAGCTTCAACAGCCGTGTCACTGAGTTGCAGCCCTTCACCACCGACAAGGGGGCGGCCAAGCGGGCCGTGCTGCGCACGCACGCGGCTGGAAGCACGGCGCTCTACGACGCTCTGCTGCGGGTGAACCACGACATGGCCGGGCGCGCCGGGAAGAAAGTCATCATCGTGTTTACCGACGGAGACGACAACGCCAGCATGCTGACGGCCGACGCGGCGATTCTCCGCGCCAAGGCCCGCGGTATCCCCATTTACACGATTGCGGAGGGCGAGGCACTGGTGCACCAGGAGCTGGTCGGGCAACTCGCCAATATTTCGCACTCGACCGGCGGCACGCCATTCCAGATCCGGAAGCTGAGCGATATCGGCGCGGTGTTTCAGAAAGTGTCGGACGACCTGATGCACGGCTATCTGCTGGCGTTCCAGCCGTCGGCCGGCGAAGACCGCGCATGGCGCAGGATTGAAGTGGTGCTGGCAAACGGCAAAGGACGCCAGGTGCGCGCGCGAAGGATATTTCCCGGATTGAGGAGCGAGGGCTGCGCCATGCTCATTTCTTCGCCGGCGGCACGGGGTCGCCGATGGCGCCGCCGGTCTGCTCATAGGTGAGATGAGTGGGATGGTTATTAATACTGATGAGCTGATAGTCTTCCTTGCGCTCGAAGTAAGTGAGCTTCAACACCAGAGGATCGGCCAGACGCGTCCTCCCCTGCCCCCACGCGCCCCACCGGCAGGCGGCACCGGCGCCGGATTTGGATCTATGGCGCACGCTACGCCCTGGCGGTCGCACTTCCAGGACTTGTCGCCGGCGGTGAATGAGACCGAGAGCGAATCGGCCGAAAGAGTAAAGGACTGGAACGGCAGATGGGTTCCGTCATATTTCCCGCCCGATGCGGAGGAGAGCGTGGCGGCCAGCTTGGCATGGTCGAAGGCCGGCTCGCGGGTTCGCGTGGACGGATCCACCAGCACGAACTCGCTACCCTCCGCGGTGGTATTGCGGTACCAGAAGCGGTCGCCGTCCAACCAGGTGTGTTAGCTTAAACACGGGTGCGGCGAAAGCGTTTACATTCAATCCTGATGCTCGCGGCGGCATGCTCTTTGACGCGGCCTGCCAGCGCCGAGATGATCGTCTTCCACGGCAAAGTGCTATTGGAGGATGGCTCGCCGCCCGGCCGGCTGGTGGGAATCCAGCGCGTCTGCGACGGATTGGAGCACCCGTTGCGCGAAGGCAACGCCTCGGGTAAGACCGGTGAGTATATGGTACGCATGGAAGTCGGCGAGTTCGGCGGGGTGTTCTCCGGCAATATCGACAGCTACGGCATGCTGCCCTGCTCCCTTGAGGCCACCCTCGACGGGTATATTTCCAGCCGCATCGACCTGACCGACCGGCGCCTCACCATGAATCCGCAATTGCCCACGATGGTCCTCACGCGCTCAGCGCCGGGGACCCTGGTGGACCTCAACCGCGGAGCCAGCGTGCCCCGCGCGGCGTCACGGCCCTGGTCGCTGGCGCTCAAGTACATCGAAGCGCGGGACTGGCCTGCTGCCGAAACTCCGCTACGCGCGGTGGTGCAGGCGGCGCCGAAGTTTGCGGCGGGCTGGGTGGCGCTGGGCACGTCTTACCAGAACCAGCACAAAGCCGCCGAGGCGCGGCCGGCGCTCGAGCGCGCCATCGAGCTCGATCCGAAACCGCTTCCACCGTTGTATATGCTCGCCAACGTCGAGTACGATCTCAGGGATTGGGAAGCCGCCACCAAGACTTCGCAGGCGCTGATTCAATCCGACACGCGACACCTCTACCTCGAATCCTACATCCTGAACGCCATCGCCCGGTATGAGATGAAGGATCTGAATGGCGCGCTCGATCGCATCCACGAAGTCATACGGCTCGACAAGCGGCAGGACTTGCCGCGGGCGCAGTACATTCTAGGTCTGATTGAGGAAGCGCGCCAGGAATACGATNNCGGTGCGGGAGCGCATGGCCAATCTGGGCCGGACGCCGGCGGCGGACCTCGGCGCCGAACTGGGCGGCGCCGATCTGCGGGCGCCGGCCGCGGGTGAAGCCCCGGTTCCCGGCGGCCTGAAGGCCTTCGCCGCGGTGGCCCGCATGCCCGCGCCGGGTTCGAACCGCGACTTCTTCCTGCAATACTGCCGCGCCATCACCGAAGGTGGTTCGAACACGGACAACCAGACGCTCGAGTCCAGAGGGGCGGTGCGCGCTTTTGTCGCCGTGGTGGGGGAGTTGGAACAACTCGGGGATCGCGACGCGGATCGCGTTTTGGTTCAGATGGCCGTGGATAGCGAGGAGCATCGCCACAAGACGGAGCGCGTGCTGATGCTGTTCGGGTGGAGGCTGGTGCAGAACGGCAAGACCCTAACCACAGAGCCGGGCGACCAGGCGATCGACGGGCTGCGCCAGCGCATCCCCGCCGCCTTCGGCATCGACGAACTCGAATTGCGCGCCGCCATCGAGGCTGGGCGCCCCTTCCAGTTCGAATTTCCGATTGAGAGCGCGCGGCTGATCGGGGGCGCGGCCTGGAGCGTGGTGCTGAAAGGCGTGCCGGATGTGCCTGGCGGGCCGGCCGAGATCTTTATCCGCGATTGGCGCTTCGCGCGCGTTTATACGGGCCTGGGCGCGATGGAACCGGAGGCCGCGGGCGCGGTGGTATCGGCGGTAGGCCTGGCGACACTCCTGACGAAATACTCGAACCTGCTGGCCGATACGGGCGAGGCGCTGACGCTTCGCGAGAATCACGTAACCGCGCCGGGCGGCGCCAAGGCCAACCCGGCGTGGGCCCGGCTGGCCGGCGCCGATCCACAAAAGCCGGCGCCGTTCTTGCGGGCGCTGCTCGACAAGGACAGCGGGCGGCTGATGATGTTCTATTACGATCTGGCGCACGCCGACGCCGCGCACCAACAGTTCTTCACCGCCTCGCCGTTGCGCGCCGAAGCTTTCTACAAGTGGTACCGCGATTCCCTGCCAACGAGGCGCGCGGAAGATCGGTGGCAAGCCACCATTCTGCAAAAGCTGGGGTTCGATTCCGCCGGCAAGGTGATCTTCCCGGGCGGACGCCTGGCGTGGACCAATGCGGCGCAAAGCGACGAAGAAGCGCTGCTGCGCCTTCCTTCGTTGCGGGCGATGGCAGCGGAGATCCAGTTGGAACAGCGGCGCGGCGCGCCGCTCGACCAGGCTTCGGCGGTCCTGCTGGCGCAGCATTACGACGAGTGGCAATACCTGTTTCCCTATTTCGAGAAGCTACCGGGGTTGGGCGCCGCCGAGTTCCAGGCGCTGGCCGGTTTTGCCGGTGAGGCGGCCAAGGCCCCGGCGGAGCGTCAGGCAGTGCTGATAGGAGATTGGCACTCCCTGGTAGAGCTTGTGGTGCTGGCGAGCGAGGCCGGATCACTCGACCAGGCCGGCGCGGCGAAGGCCTTTCGCCAGGTAGCCGAAGCGCTGCGGTCGGCCAATCCAAGCACGAAGTCGATCGCGGCGCTACGCGAGATGGCGGGAGGCGCGGCGGATCTCGACGAGGCGATCCCGGTCCGCCTGCTGCGCCTGGGTGGAGCGCAGCTCAGCGCCTACCAGCGTTTGAAAGCACTGCAGAATGTCCCCAGCATTCATTCGCTGGGCGATTCTCCCGACGCGCTGAAGACGCTCGGTGCGCTGAGCGGCACAGTCTATGCGGCGCTGCTCGATCCGCACTACCTGCTGGTGGCGGAAGACCCGCGCCTGCTCGCGAAGCACAACTTCCTGCCGGCGGGCGGCGATAAGCGCGCGGTAATGTTCGCGGATTCGGCGCTGATCGTTTCCAATAGCCCACCCGGTTCGAACCTGGCCGGAGGGTTCGCGCGCTTCCGGGAGGTGACGCGGGCGCTCGATCGCCGCAGGGTGAAGGCGGGCGCCGCCGATGAGCCCGCCACTGAAACGGCGGCACCCGAGGAGGTTGTGCAGCCGAGCCCCGGCCCGGTTGAACTCGGCACCCGCCCGCCAACGGCGCCCCTGTTCCGCGCCAGCGGCCGGATTGTGGAAGTGTACGCGACCGTGACCGACAGCCGCGGCCGTTACGTGGACGACCTCACGGCGGGCCAGTTCACGATCCTCGAAGGCGGCCAGCCGAAGCCCGTATTTGCTTTCGAGAACCATACCTCCAGCGTCTCCGTGGCTTTGCTGTTCGATTCGACGGGGAGCATGGACACGGCGCTGCCGTCGCTGAAAAGCGCGGCGCTGCAGTTGCTCGACGAGCTGCGCCCCGAGGATTCCGTGGCAGTCTACGGCTTCAACGACCGGGTCACCGAGTTGCAGCCCTACACCACCGATAAAGTTGCCGCAAAACGAGCCGTGCTGCTCACGCACGCGGCGGGCACCACGGCGCTCTATGACGCTCTGCTGCGGGTGAACCACGACCTGGCCGGACGCGCCGGGAAAAAAGTCATCCTCGTGTTTACCGACGGAGACGACAACGCCAGCATGCTCACTGCCGACGCCGCCATCCTGCGCGCCAAGGGCCGCGGCATCCCCATTTACACAATCGCCGAAGGCGATGCGCTGGTGCACCAGCAGTTGATTGGACAACTCTCCAACATCTCGCGCTCGACCGGTGGCACGTCGTTCCTGATCCGAAAGCTGAGCGATATCGGCGCGGTCTTCCAGAAGGTGTCGGAGGACCTGATGCACGGCTATCTTCTGGCGTTCCAGCCGTCGGAAGGCGAGGAGCACGGATGGCGCAAGATCGAAGTCGTGCTGGCGAATGGCAAAGGCCGGCAGGTGCGCGCGCGAGAAGGTTACTACCCGGACTAACCGGCAGGCTTACTTTTTCACGGGCGGCACGGGGTCGCCAAAAGTGACGGTGGCGTCGGAAGAGAACTTGCGGTAGTCCAGAAACTGGACTTCATTGCGATGCTGGAGCGGGAGGGTGTCGAGACGCGTCACCGATCGCAGCGGAAGCAGATAGGGATGGCCGCCGACGTCGGTGAAGCCGTAGTCCAGCAAGGAGCCGGCGCGCTTCACGGGGAAATCCGGCGGGAGGCTTTCGGCTTCGGCGGCGATGCGCACCACCGCGTTGGTCTCGCGATCCACGTAGAGATAGCCGTGCTGGCCCATACTCACGTGTTGCAGGTAGCCGCCAGTGGTGCCGAACGACATGTGGTATGCGGAGTTCTCGACCGCGATGCGGAACCGGTAGACGTGAGTGGGACGCTGGCGCAAAGTGGTCCAATGATCCCAGCGGTACTCGGTGCGCGATGACTCGGCAAAGATGGAGCCCAGCAGGCTGCCGAACTCGCCTTCGGTAATGGCGCCGCCGGTCTGCTCATAGGTGAGATGAGTGGGATGGTTATTAATACTGATGAGCTGATAGTCTTCCTTGCGCTCGAAGTAAGTGAGTTTCAACACCAGAGTATCGGCCAGATGCCATTGTTCCCTACCCTCGGGGTCTTTGTAGCGCTTGACGGATTCGGTACAGATGAAATCCGGCAGCGACCCGGTGTAACTGAGGGACTTTTCCCCCGCGGCCTCCCAGACGCGCTCCTGTTCACCGGCCCACGGCGCGGGCGGCGCTTCGATGGCCGGCACTTGCGGCACGGGCAGATGGGCCGAGGTGTCGCGCATCTGCTGCAACTCGGCCACGGTGGCGGGGCCGGCGCCCTCGCTTTCCAGAGTCTCGATGGTGCGGTCGTCCAGCCGTTCGGCGAGCTTGAACTTGCGTAGCGCTTTGGCCACCTGGCTGTCCTGATGATTCAGGCGAAGCCCCTGGCGGACGTTCTCCACCACGGCTCGGACCGACGCGGCGCTCTGCGCGGCGGCTGCGAAGCAGCCCAGCAGAAAGACGGCAGTGAGCCGGAAGGGCATATCTCGATGACGCGGGCGAAGTGCGCCGCGTTACCCGCCGGCGGGCGCGGCGGAGGCGATTTCGCTTTTGACCGAGGTGAACTTCTCGAAGTTTTTGTTAAAGCGCTGGCTCAGGTCGCGGGCCGCTTTGTCGTAGGCGGTCTTGTCGGGCCACATGCCGCGGGCGTCGAGGAAGGTGGGGGGCACGTCGGGGCACGACGCCGGAACGGCTACCTTAAACACGGGGTGCGGCGTCATGGGAACGTGGTTCAGTTCGCCCGCGAGCGCGGCGTTCAGCATGGCGCGCGTGTATCGCAGCTTCATGCGCTCACCTACGCCGAAGGGGCCGCCGGCCCAGCCGGTGTTCACCAGCCAACAGGCCGATCCGTAGCGCCGGAGCTTCTCACCCAGCAGCGAAGCATAGGCCGACGCGGGGCGCGGCAGGAAAGGGGCGCCGAAGCAGGCGCTAAAAGTGGCTTGCGGCTCCGGACCGAGGCCGCGTTCGGTTCCCGCCACCTTGGCGGTGTAACCGCTCAGGAAGTGGTACATGGCCTGTTCCGGCGTGAGGCGGGAGATGGGTGGCAGGACGCCGAAAGCGTCGGCTGTCAGAAAAATTACGTTGGCCGGGTGGCCGCCCACGCTAGGGATCAAGGCGTTTTCGATGAAATCAAGCGGGTAGGCGGCGCGGGTGTTCTCAGTGATCTCCTCGGAGTTGAAATCGAGCAGCCGCGTTTCGGCGTCCATGGCGACGTTTTCGAGGACGGTCCCGAAGCGGATGGCGTTCCAGATCTGCGGCTCCAGCGCCTGGGAAAGCCGGATGCACTTGGCATAGCAGCCGCCTTCGAAGTTGAAAACACCGTTGTCGCTCCAGCCATGCTCGTCGTCGCCGATGAGGCGGCGGCGCGGGTCGGCGGAAAGAGTGGTCTTTCCAGTGCCGGAAAGGCCGAAGAAAAGCGCGGCGTCGCCGGCCGGGCCGGTGTTGGCGGAACAGTGCATGGGAAACACACCGCGGTCGGGCAGCAGGTAATTCATGATGGTGAATGCCGACTTTTTCATTTCGCCGGCGTATTGCGTGCCGCAGATGAGCACCACGCGTTTCTTGAAGTTGATGACGATGCAGGTCTCGGAATTGGTTCCGTCCTCGGACGGGTTGGCCTGAAAGTCGGGCGCGAACAGGATGGTGAACTGGGGATGGTGTTCGGCGGCCGGCTGGGAATCGGGCCGGATGAAGAGCTGGCGCGCAAAGAGGGCATGCCAGGCGTACTGGCAGATGACGCGAAGGGGCAGCGTGTAAGCGGGATCGGCGCCGACGAAACAATCCTGGACGAAGACCTCGTGGCCCTGCCAGAACAACTGCATCTTGTGAAACAGGCGGTCGAAATGGGCCTCCGACATGGGCTGATTGACCGCTCCCCAATGCACGTGGGCGTCGGTGGTTTCGTCGCGCACGATAAATTTGTCCTTGGGAGACCTACCGGTGAACTGGCCGGTGCGCACCACCAGAGAGCCACCATCGGCGAGCGATCCCTCGCGCCGTTGGATGGCCTGCTCGAGGAGTTGGGCCGCACCCAGATTCCAATACGCCGCGTTGATATTGCGGATCCCGTGTTCTTCCAAGCCGTGGCGGGTTGGCCGCAGGCTCCTTGCTTCAGTCAGCATTCCTCTTTCCCCTCGTTCCCATTTCACAGCATCCCCTATCGTAATATGGTCTCATGAAGCGCCTCCTCGGGGCCTGCGGTCTGGGGCTCATGTTGTTATACCACTGTGCCTATGGCCAAGTCATTGAAGTGGAGTCCAACGGGCTGAAGTATCAGGCCCTTACCCGCTCGGGCGTGACCATCATGTTCGCGCACCTGCCGGTCACACTGCACGAGTTCGCCATCATCCAGGTGGCAGTTTCCAACGGATCGCCCGGGCCATACGTGATCCGGCCGGAAGACTTCACGTTCGTGCGCGCCGATGGCACCGAGGTGCGCGCGGTTCCCGCCCGCGCGGTGGTGGACATGTTGTTCAAGAAAGGCAGCGGGAGCGACATGGCGAAACTGGTGACCACTTATGAGGCCGGTATTCTGGGCAACCCGAGCGTAAAGTCCACGCACGGGTATGAAGAGCGGCGCCAGGCGGCGATCGCTTCCACCGGGACCAAGGCCCGAGCCGCGGCGGTGGCGAGCGCGCTGGCGATGGTGCAAACCAAGATGGCGCCGGGGAATTCCACCGACGGCGCGGTTTTCTTTCCTACCGCCGGCAAGCCGCTGGGCGCCGGCCGCATGGTGATTCGTACCAATACGGACGTGTGGGAGTTCAAAGGCGAGTAGGCTTACACTACTCAGATTCCCGCACGCTACGTTCACCGGGCTGGTCGAGTATCAGTAAGTCAGAGGCGTCACTTACTGCACGGCCAGGTACGCGTTGGCTTGCGAGGAGACTCCGCTCACCTTCAGCACCACCAGGTTGTCGCCGGTAAGGCCGCCCGGCACCAGGATATTGAACTGGTATTCCCCGGGTGCCACCAGCCCCGCGAACTGCACCGTGGCGGGAACACCGCCGATGGTCGCCGTCACGGTGTTGACCGTCGGCGGCGCACCACTGAACGTCTGGCTGAAGTCGGTGGTCGGGTTGGTGGGACCGAAGCCCGTGCCGTAAAGAAGGATCACGTCGCCGGCATGCGCGGGCACTGTGAGGCCGGGGTACAAGCTGGTTGGCCCGAGGTACTGTCCGTCTGAACGCACTGCCGCGACGTACTTCTGTCCCTGGGGATCGAACATGAACAGCGACGGTGAGAAGGCCGCTTGGGTCCCGTTCAGCACGTTGCTGGTCTTGCCCGCGTAGGTCACCTGGACGAGCACCGGTCCCACCGCCGCGTCGGCCGGCGACAACACGTTGAGCTGCGTGGGGCTGATGTAATACACGTAAGCCGGTTTACCGTCCATCGTGACGCTCACCTGATCGAGTTGCGTGGGCAGATTGGCGCCGTTGAAATCCGCGCCGGTCCAGATGCGCGTGGTGCCGGAAAGGTTCGCACCCTTGATAGTGGTCCAGGAGCCTTGCGAAAACCCCGGCAGGAAGCTGCCGCCGTTCACCACAGTGGTGATGGCAAGGCCCGTAAGTACTCCTACCGGCAGAGCGAGCGAAGGGGAATTCGCGCCGCCGATGGACAGAATCACCGGCAGGCTTCCGCTGGGGGTCGTGACGGGAAGTTGAATGGTCACCTGGTAGGTGCCGGGATTCGCGCTTCCAATCGCGACGGCGCTCACCACCGTCACCGCCTGGCCGCCCACGGTCACCGTGGGAAGCGGGATCGTGTTGCCGCTGGCGTCAATCGCGCCCAGCCCGGTGGCGTACAGGATAATCATGTCGCCGGGAATGGCCGGCGCGGCGGCGCTCACAGAGGGAGCGCTGCCTGCCAGAAGTCGCTGAGCCACCACATTCCCCAAGCCGCTGCCATCCACGCTGAATAGCGCGGGCGCATACTTCGTCAACGTGATGGGGAAGGGTGCGGACGATCCGATCTGAACGGTGGAGGGGCCGGTCGCAGCGTTGTAGGGAATGGCCAGGCTCCACTGTGCGGCGGTCGCCAACAACACCTGAGCCGTCTGCCCGCCCACCAGAGCGCCGGCGGCCGCGTTGGTCCCCAGACTCCCGAAAACCGCCGCCGCCGAACCGGGCGCCAGGCTGCTGGTGTAAGAACCGGCATTCACCACCGATGTGATCACCGGGATCACCGTGAATACTTTGTCGCTGGTTAACGTGCCCTTGGGAGTTGTTACGGTGACTTTGCCTGTGATACCGCTGATCGGAACCGTGACACTGAGGAAAGTGTCGGAAACAACCGTGAACGCCGCAGAACCCCCATTAAAGGAAACATTAGTCGTCCCCGTGAATCCTTGCCCGAGGATCCCAATGGTAGCGTTGAACTGCCCGGAGGTGGGCAGCAAACTGACGAAGGGCTGCAGGGAATCGTTCAGGCTATAGAAGACACCGAAAGTCGTTGGGATTCCCTGGATGATTGCACCGTTAGCGCCCCCAGCGGATGTGTCCCCGTAAAGCAGACCATTGGTGTGCTGAACCAAGGTGACTGTTGGAGTCGCTCCAGTGGTGTTATCGAAGTTGTGGATAACGGAAAACGTGCCCGTCGAGGTGATTTTGAAAATGGTGCCGAAGCCAAGGGTTCCTCCGGCCGATGCCGTGCCATAGAAGACTCCGTTGTTGGCTTGGACCAGGCCGGCAATGGGGGTCTTCCCATCGGTACCGTTGAAACTATGCAAAACGGTGAGTACGCCGGATGACGTCAGCCTAAACACGACGCCGAAGCCATTATCACCGCCTGCGGACGTTGTGCCATAAAAATCGCCGTCGCTCGCTTGAATTACAGGACCAATCGGCGACGCACCGTGAATGTTGTCAAAATTGTAGATATATGTAATCGCACCGGCGCTGGTGATCTTGAACACAGTACCTAAGAAATTAGACTGGCCCGGAACGCCGCGCAGGGTGGTGCCGTAGAAGTAACCATCACTTCCTTGCACCAAGGGAGCCTGAACGCCGGGAGCCAAATTGCCTTGACCTTCGAGAAGGCCGAATGCATAAAGCGCGGTGAACGTCCCAGATGGCGTGAGCTTGTACACCCCGTCGGCGCTGGTTGTCGTCCCATAAAGACTCCCATCCGTGCCTTGGATCGGCGGTGCCCACGGAACTGCGCCATCGCCCTTGTTTTTAAAGCTATAAAGGACGGTCACATTCCCACTTGAGTCGGCCTTGAAAACCGCACCGATGAAACCATTTTCGGCGGAAGAAGTTCCGTAGAAGAATCCGTCGGTCCCCAGGGTCAGGCCGCTATAAGGGGCATAGGGACTGCCCGGCGCAACCCCTAGACTGAAGCTGTAGACGGTCTTCAGCGCGCCCGCCGGTGTGACCTGGAATATGGCCCCTTCAGCGTTGACGCCGGCATGCGCCGTCGTGGTGTACAGGTTGCCATCGCGGCCCTGTGCCACAACGCCCGGGAACGCAGGGCCTGGATTCGACCCTATTGTCCCGCCACCAGCGTTATTGAAGCTGGCCAGCACGGAATAGGTCTGAGCATGGACGTTAGTTGAAGCAGCAACGGCCAATACAAGGATCGCCTTTGCAAGTGATGTACGAGTGACTTGGTAAGCCAATGGGGCCCCCTCTTTTGGAGTATCTTGTAGTACACTTTTCCCGAATACCCGCAGCACTGGAGTGTTCTTGTTCAAGCCGGCCATCCCGAAGTAGTTGATGGCACCATCGAGTTTCCTGTGTCGCCGGAGACGTCGCTGCTGTCATTCCCCCCACGATACGGTCGCTCCAGATAGGGCTGCGAGTCAGGGCGGAACGTGCTTCCGAGTCTGGGGCCAACTACCCGATTTTTCCATGAACAGGGTCTGGTTTGTGGTTCAAATATAGTTCAACTGGTATCTCGCTTGTTCGTAACAGGTTGCGGGCCTGGTTCAAGTGCTGGAACGAATGCGGTAAGATCTATGGAGAGAGAAACGGGGTAAATGCCAGCCCAGAATGGGGTTTTCCGCTTTGGGTCGTTCGAAGCGGATCTAGGCGCCAGCGAGTTACGCCGGAACGGGATCAGACTCAAGCTGCAATCCCAGCCGTTCCGGGTGCTCGCGCTGTTGCTGCAGCACCCCGGGCAAATTCTGACCCGCGAGGAACTCCAGCAAGACCTCTGGCCGTCGGGCACCTTCGTCGATTACGAGCAGGGATTGGCAACCGCGGTCAACAAGGCGCGGGATGCGCTGGGCGACTCCTCCGCCAACCCGAGGTTCATCGAAACGGTGCCGCGGTGTGGTTACCGGTTTATTGCTCCTGTTACTACAGTGCTCCGCGAATCGCCAGAGCGCGCCTTACCGGCCCGTCCGCCGGGAGGGAGGAGACGCATCCGGATCTACCTCATCGCTGCAGTTGCCGCACTGGCGGGCCTCGTTCTCGCCGGCTGGCTTCTGCACAAGCCCTACCCACGCCACATCAAATCGCTGGCAGTCCTGCCGCTCCATGATCTCTCGGGCGACCCGGCGGAGGAATACTTCGCCGATGGAATGACAGATGAACTGATCGCCGATTTGGGCAAACTTTCCCAGATACGGGTGATCTCCAGCAACTCTACCGCGCGTTATAAAGGCACCAAGAAGGCGATTTCAGAAATTGCTCGCGAGCTCGGCGCGGACGCGATCGTTGCAGGCACGGTACTCCGGTCGGGGAAGCGGGTACGGATCACCGCGCGGTTGATTGATGCCGATAAGGAACAGCATCTGTGGGCTCAGAGCTTCGAGGGCGGCCTGGGCGACGTCCTCGGTCTTCAAGATGATGTCGCTCGGGCCATAGCCGGCCAAGTCGGGGCCAAACTGCCGGCGAATGTTCCAGAGCGACCCGGAAAGGCCGATATGGTCGATCCTCGAGCTCATGACCTTTACCTTCAGGGCCGCTATTACTGGCGCCAAAGGACCAGAGAGAGCGAGCAGGCTGGACTCGAATATTTTCTTCAGGCCGTGGCTCAGGACCCGGATTATGCTCGCGCTTACGCCGGGATTGCCGATTCCTACCTGGTTCTGGGCGCCCACGGACGCATGCCGCCGGCGGAGGCCTACCCAAAGTCTCGAGAGGCGGCTCGCATGGCGCTTCGCATCGACGACAACCTGGCCGAGGCTCACACATCGCTCGGCTGGATAAAGGCCTTCGTCGATTGGGACTGGCCGGGCAGCGAGAGGGAATTCCGGCGAGCCATCGATCTCCAACCGAATTATCCGACCGCTCATCATTGGTACTCACACTACCTCGCGGCAGTTGGCCTGCTGGACGATAGCCTCGCTGAAATCCGAAAAGCGCATCAGCTCGATCCCTTCGAAGTCAACATCGATGATTGGCTGGGAACGATCCTCTACGATGCAGGCCGCTATGACGAGGCAGTCGCTCAGCGCCAGAAGATGATCGAACTGTATCCACACACGGAGCCGGCGCAGCTTAACGAGATCTCGACGATCCTTGGGCGACAAGGAAAACTGAACGCTGCCGTTGAAAGCCAGCGCAAAAGCCAGACTCTTTCCGATGATCCAAAATTTGCCGAGACCTTGTGGCAGGCTTACACGAATTCTGGTTACAACGGCTACCTGAAGAAACGAATTGAACACATGGTTTCCGCTTCGGCGCGCGGCTCGGAACCGGCCACTTCTCTCGCTCAACTCTACGCAAACCTCGGCGAAAAAGATGAGGCGCTCCGCTGGCTGGAACGGGCCGTCGAGCAGCGCGACGTTTGGCTATACCTCAAGGCAGATCCCGCGTATGTTAACATTCGCTCAGATCCACGCTTCCAGACTCTCGTACGGCGCATGCATCTCAATCCGTAATTGAGAAGTGTTCGACCTCCCGGCTGACCCTGCGACGGGCGCGGGCGGGTCTCCGGCTGAGTAACGAAGAGGCGTAGGCACTGAGCTAAATTCTTCGCAGTGCGCCGTCAACGCCAGGAAGAGCGGGGGCGCCGCCACGCATCGTTCGCCCCATGCCGTTTTGTCACGCTTGTGTTCGGGTGGGTTGGATGCTGGGGAATCACTCCCTCACGGGCGAAACTCGAGACGCAACCGCGCTCCGGGCTTGATCATCAACACGCGCTCGCGGGTGGACGATCCGAACTCCGCGCTGATCCGGTAAAGACCCGGCACAAAAGACAACTCGGCCGGCGTCTGCGCTTCTACCGCCGTCCCGTTCACCTTGAGCACCACAGGGGAAGGCGCTTCCACAATCACACTGCCTCGCTGGGCCGTCAATGGCACGGCGAGATCCTGGCTCAACTTCAGTTCGACGCTTCGGTGCTCGTCCTGAAATCCGGCCTTGCTGAGACGAATCGACCAGGTGCCTTGCGCTGTCTGGATGGTGCAAGGCGTTTCGCAGGCGGGCTCGGCAGCGTCGCCGACGAACAGCCGCGCGCCCGCCGGATCGCTGGTTACGAAAAGAATGCCACGCGAAGGCGCATTTGCCGCGAGGTCCACGGTCTGGAGGGACGGAGGGGGGAGGACAGGCTTATCGCCGATCGATCGGAGCTCCCGCCACGGGTGATCGCCTGTTATGGCCGGCGCAGGAAGCGCCGGTAGCATCGGGGACGGCTGATCCGCGGGTTTGTCGGCCGCGAGAGACGCCAGTAAGACCACCGGCTCCGGGTCATCCACCAGCTTCGGAAGCGGACGCGTGTAGATCTCGAACGGTTTCCGGTCGACGGGGGGGATCAATGCCGCGATGCGTACGGGCTCGCGTGGGCCGGAATCCTTGAAGAACTGCGCGGCGTCGCTGGCCGCCGCCTTGGCCGCCGGTTCGATCGGCTCGAGTTCTTTGAGCATCGCACCCGCGACCTGGTTGACGCCGGCGTCGCTGCTGTCGCGGAGCCGGAGCAGCAGCGTCGATGCGTGACTTGTATCATCGGAGAGCAGCAGCGAAGAGACCGCGTTGAGGCCGGTTGCGGTGCGGGCGGGAATGGTGGTCCAGGCCGCCTGGTAGAACTCTGCGGCTTTGGGGTAATCGCCCCCATCGGCAGCGGTTTCGGCAGCCGCCAGAGCCGACGAATACCGCAATTCGCGCTCGGCCGCTTGGAGCGCATTTTCGAGCGCCGGTTTCACGGTGCCATTGCCCGCGTTGGCCACGGCGATCTCCAGAAACTTGGCCGCGGCTTCGTAACCTTGCGCGTCGTTTAAGCCCGCCAGCAAAGCCGGCGCCTCCCAGCGCTGCGGGTCGATGCGTCCGAGTTCGGACAATGCGGACTGCGCCTCTCCCTGCGGCATTCCGGGCAACTTATCGAGCAAAGACAGAAGGGTCTCATCGTAGCGGCGCTTGCGCCTTCCCTCGGCCGACGTTTCGAGCCTGGCCAGAAGCCGCACGCGCTCCAACTGCGGCGCGAGCGCCGCGCCCAAACCGCGCGGATCGAGCCGCTGGACTTCTTCGAAAGAGCCCAGCGCATCCTCCCATTTCTCCTCGATTGCCGCCAGAATGCCAAGATCGAATGCGGCGGCCGCGTAACTGCGATCCAGCAGAAATGCCTGGCCGAAGCCTCGAATCGCTTCCTTGATATCGCGGCTCACTCCAAGTTCCGAAAGCGTGGCTTGCAAGCGGTGGCGCGCCGCGTCGCGGGGCGAAGCGTAGGGCGAATCGAGATCCGGCGCGGCCAGAGGCGCGATCGACAGAGTGATGACCGGAATGGGGGGAGGCGTGGTAATCGCAGCCGGCGAAAGGGCCTGGGGAAGTTCCTGGCAAAAGGCCGGCGCCAAGCCGAGTAAGAATAGGATCCGCATGCGCATAGGAGCCTCGTCTATTCTTTTGCGGCTGTTTTTCCTGCGCCGGGGCAGGCCGCCACCAACTGTTCGAGCTCGGTTCTGAGCGCCGCGGTTTCCGATTCAGACGCTTTCTTGGTAGGGGCGTCGGTCTTGGCTCCGGGCATAACGGTGCCGAGCAAATCCGCGGACCTGGTTGTCGCGGACGCACTCGAGTTAGCGGGCACCGGCGGCGTTTTGTACCAGTCGGAGGCGGTCTCGATGGGCGACTGCTCGGGCTTGGCTCCTTCGCGCGCCGGGTGATCGGTCTTCTCCGCGGGCAGACCCAGGCGCGCACGCAGTTCCACGATTCGAGCAGACACGGCAGGAGCGCAGCCGTCTTTGAGCAGCCGGCGCAGATTCGCGTCGCGAATCACGTTTAGGTTTTCAGTGGAGGAACCCAGCGAATCAAGAGTATCGGCGCCGGCGCCGCGGCCATTTTCGGAGGCCGGCGCCGCGCGCGGCGACCTTGCCGGTTCCGCCTTCGATGCGTCGTTCCGCGGCTTGAATCCCGACGCATCGCGGATGGTGCGCTGGGGATTCTCGACGGGCGGTTGAGTCTGGCCCGTCTGCCCGTACGCCATCAAACCACTCGCCACCAGAATCAACCAATTTTTCATAGCAGGTTTCTCCTTATGTCTTAGCGCTCCAGAAAGTAAATCTTTCTCGAACGGCCGTCGAGCGAACGGTCGGTGTCGCAATCCGCTTCCACCAGGCGCCCGGTCTTGCCGTACTTGTACTCGATGTGCGAATTTCCGGCCTGAGACGTGATGGTTTCACTGGTCAATCGCTCGTTCGAGTAATTGAGAGTGCGCGAGTACACCGCGGCGCCAGAGGTGTCGCGTCCAGTGATTTTCAGAAGGCGCTGTCCATCCCAGGAGAAATCGAGTCGCGGCGATCCCGGATTGTCGAGCTCCCAGGCGTGGCGGACGCGGCCTTGGTCGTCGTAATCGAACTCGAATAAATAAATGCCGTCCCACACGAACGGATGGAAATAGCGGTTCCCCGCGAATCCGACGGCCGAGCGTTTGCCGGTGACCTTGAAGGCCAGGCGCGTGTCGAGGCGGGGGCTGTTCCACAGGGTGAGGAACCCCGCCGAAGAGCCGCCCTGCGGGTCGCTGACGACGGAATACGTCTGCGCCGCCGTCAACTGGCGACCAGCGGACGCCGACATGAGGCCGCTCATTCCGGACATGGGGCCAGCGCCGCCTACGCTGCCCATGATGCCGGCGCCGCCNNCCCAGGGCTCCGAGGCGCCCCAGGTTGCTGAGCATGCCGATAGCTCCGAATCCCGCGAATGGTCCGAACAAGCCGACTCCCGGAATGGAGATCCGTTTGGTGGTGCCCTTTACAACCGCGTTGTCGCGGCTGACCTTCAGAACTTGCGGAAGCTCGTCGTAATAATTGAAGTAAAAATCGTTGGTTTCGCGATCCGGCGACTGCCAGCCGATGGTCGTCGAAAGACCGCCGGCCGAAGCGGCCGCCGCACCCACCAACCGCGCGAGATTCCCCGCTGTCTTTTTTTCCTCGTACTTGGCATGCACAGACCGCAATTGATTCCCATTCCAGTCATAGGCGATGGTGAGATGTTCCGATGCGTCGATGTGCGCAACCTTTGGTTGAAACGCCAGGCTGATCGGATCGTAGAGCGCGCTGCGCTCGAGCGCCGCGCCCGAAAACCAGCTCACTTCGGGCGCTTCCAGGGCTTTGCGCGCCGGCTGCGCCTCAGCCTGCGAAGCGCTCTCCGCTTCGCGCAGCAACTGAACCGCGGCGATCCTCCGCTTGTGATCCTCCTGGATGGAATCGGTAAGATCGAGGAACCGGTGCAACAGCGGAGCGGCCCGGTCGCAATGCCGCAAGACGCACGCGTTCACGCCGGCTTCAAACAGAAACTCCGGATCCTCATTGTCCAGCTTCAGGCCCTCTGCGGCGGATTCGAGGGCGGTGGCGAACCGCTGCTGATCCTTATCTTGGGCGAGATCCGCATGAGTTTTCCGGGCCGACGTTTCAATGCTGTATAGAACCGAAGCCCGCAGCTTTTCTCCTTCCGCAAATTCCTGCGGTGTGACCGCGATGCCGGCGTAGTTGTCGAGCAAGGCGAGCGCCCTGCCGAGATCGCCGCGCGTCACCGCCAGTTTGGCTTGCAGCAGTGTTACCCGCGGCTCGTCCTTGTCGATCGCCTCGGCTTCGGAGAGAGTCTTTTCCGCCTCCTCCGCTTTGCCGTCGTTCAGGTATTGTTCGGCGAGCAACAGGCGGCGCTGCACCTGAACCTGAGTGGGGGAACGCGGGTCGATGTTCTGGCGCGTTTCGGCAAATTTCTGCGCCGAGAGTTTGGCCACTTCCAGGCGTACCTGCTCCAGCAGATCATTCGTCGCAGTCAGCTTCGGATCGCGCCACCGGGCGATCAGGAGATGGCGGATCGCGTCCAGATAATCACCACTCGCGCGCAACGCCCGCGCGGTCTCCAGATGCGCCTTCGCGCTCGCCTGCATATGCGCCAGGCGCGCTTTCGACAATTGCGGGAAGGACTTGTCGAAGATCTCGAAATCGTGATAGGCGGCCAGAAACGCGTCCGATTGTTTCCCCACGTCAAGCGCCCGCAGGATGGCCACTCGCCGGTCCAACGTTTTCCGCAGATTCCGCGCCTGGTCGCAGAGCGCGCCTAGCGGCTTGTCGCCCGGAAATGCGGCCTCGGCCGCGCTGGCGAGCGCGATCGACTGGTCCAGAACCGCAATTGCCGCATCGCCATCCTGCCACGTCTGGATGCGACCGGAGATGCTCTGGCTGAGATATTCGTGGACCGGTTTAACAGCCTCAGGGAACGTCTTCACCGCGCCAGGCAGCAACGAGACCATCTGTGCGAACGCGTCCGCCTCACTCAGGCCCGGCAGTTGATGGAGAGAAATGTCAGACGCGAGCGTGGCAGCGGAGGCGGCGGCATCGGAACCCGCCATGATTGCGTAGATCTCCTGCGCCGGAACGCTGGACGCCGATTTGTCTTTGTGATCCTTCTTGACCGCGACGGTTGCGCCGTTCCACAAGCTCGCGGCCGTTTCCGCCGTCTTCGATTGGGATCCTTCGGGAAGCAGCACCTGCCAATCGCCCGCGGCTGTTCGGCCGAGCAGCGCTCCATCCGCCGTCCGGCGCACCACAACGAAGCTCGCCAGTTGTACCTCGGGCAGTTTGCTGATGGATTTCGCGTCCCATGTGGCCGGATTGCCGGGCGATGGACCCGCGGTACGGATTTTCTCTTTCCCGTTTACGGTTACAGCGTCGACCGCTTCCAGCAACCAGCCATCGGAAGCGCGCCTCACCAGCAGAAACTGCCCGGCCTGGACGGCCGCCGCAGCCTGGGTCAAAATCCATAAACACCAGACACTTCGAAGCGCTGCCCTGGGCATTTTAGTCCCCCATATCCTGTGATCCCCGTGGTTAAACCTTTATAAGCCGGGAGTTCCATTCTTGCTCCCGATTGCGCATCAGTATACACCCAATTGCCTGGAGGCGAGCTCCTCGGCCCCTCGGTTGTCAAGCCTCGTTTAAAATGTCC
>PLZX01000018.1:0-14394 GCA_003152325.1 Bryobacterales bacterium
CGGTTGTTCTGGGTATCGGCCACGTACAGCTTGCCGTTCTGAATCCACACGCCCTGAGGGCCCCGCATGGATTTGGCATTCGGCTGATTGCCGGGCAGGCCGGTGCTGACGAAATCGGGCTGCCCCACCACGACATCGGCCGGGGAGTTGTTGCTGGCCGGGATGCGGTTCCAAATGAGCACGCGGTTGTGGTCGGTATCGGCCACCACCACGTGGACGCCGTCGGACGCCACCGCCGTAGCCAGACGCAGATCGTTCTGGGTGGCCGGCAGGTTCAAGGTGGTGGTGACGAAATCGGGTTGTCCGAGCACCACATTAGCCTGCCCGAGGCATACCGGGCACTTGCTGCTATAGGGGATTTCGGCGGTGGGAACGGGCAGTTGAGAGGAGAGATTCTGGAAAAGCAGGACGCGATGATTCGACGGGAAGGCGCCCACGCGGTTCGAATCGGCGACAAATAGAGTGTCGCCGGCATACGCCAGACCGCTGACCCCGCCGACAATCGTGTCGCTGGAGTTGGTGTCCTGGCTGGTGAATGTTTCCTGTCCGATCACCAGCCGGGCGGCCTGTCCGGTTATGAACTTTTGGGCGAAGAGAGCCGCCGTGCAGAGGAGGAATACCGAAATACACTTCATGCGCTGTGTCTATGGGTTCTTTGCAATGCCAAGATAAACCACTAGTATAGCAAGGGCTTGCGCCCCGGCGGTGATGCCCGACGGCCACACTGGTGTGCGAAAACGGCACGATCCGGATGCGGGAGGGCTGCTGAAAACAACCGCCGATGAGACAAACCCCATAATCACGGGGAAGTCAGTGCACGGAGAGGGCCGTACGCCGCTTCATCGGTCGACGAAGCGGCGCTGGTACTCGGCCGGCGGCAGGAAACAGCTTTCGCGACGGCCGAACAGGCGATAGCGATGGCGGGCGATTCCATCGTAGACCGGGTTGAGCAGGCCATCGGGCAGAATGCCCAACGCCGTCAACGCCCGCCAGGGACCACCGAGAGCCTTCGCCACAAATAGCGCGGCCCGCGCCTGGCAAAGGAGGGCCGGCGATGCGGAGCGATAGTCCGAAACCACGAAGAAGGTATCGAGGCGATCCGGGTCGCGTCCGAACTGGCGCACCAGAGATCGTCCCCAATCGCTCTGGAGGGAAGCGAAGTGAAACACTTCCCGGCGGTCGCGGGGCAGAACGAAGCGCACCAGGCGGTCGCACAGTCCGCACACGGCATCATAGAGGATCAGGTGCCGGCCGGCGGAATGGGCGGGGATTTTCGGAGTCATGGGCCTTGCGGTGAACGCATCGTATCACCATTTCCCCGGGATCAGGCCGAAGCGGCCGGCTCCTAAGAAGCCCGCTACGTGAGGATAACTCGAAAGGACCGTTGTGTCCCGTCTCTTAGCGTGGGAGAATTGGTGTCAACGGGGAAAGATGAAAGACGTCTCATTACGTGCCGGAATCTCTGATTCGTGACCCCTTCATGGGCGCGGGCCGCCTGGATTGCCTGCGCTCGCGCAAGTGGCAGTTTATTGCTCCCAGCCCCGCTTTGGCTCCTCGATTTCGTAAGATTTCAGCCGGTCTTTTCTCGCGCGTATCTCTAATTGCGAAAGGCAACGGCCGGGATGAATGTTACGGCTACGCGCGATTCCGCGTGCAACTGAAAGCGGAAAGGTCTTACACGCTTCGAGTTCGTCTGGTGGCCGAAGGAATCGACTACATTGAGCACCACGTGGTACATGGGCTCTACGGTCCGTCTTACTCCGGCGGTCTGTTTTCTCTTCGCTCCGAGGGAGCGTTCCTGGTGGGCGAAGAGCGCATCGCGGGCCCGGAGCGAGCCATGGAAGCGGAGCTGCGGGTTTATTTTCGCTACAGCGCGCGCGGCCGCGTGACCTGGAAAGAGATTTCGCTCGAGGAGCGCGAACCCATTCCGCCGAGGCTGGCGACCTTTGCCTGCCGCGAAGGCCGGGTCCCCGAGGCCGCCACTCTGGCTTATTGGGGAGAATGGCTGGACCGCGCCGGCAGGCGGCAACCCGATATCGCGCTGCTTCCGGAGGCCTTTGACGGAGTGTCGCCCGGGGCCGCCCAGCCTGCGGACGGACCAGCGGCGGCGCTGCTGGCGGCCAAGGCGCGCCAGTGGAACATGTATACCTGCGGCACGGTGTACGAGGCCCACGGAGATCTGGTGCATAACGTCGCGCACTTGTTCGACCGGTCCGGGCAATTGGTGGGTAAATACGAGAAGTTTCTGCCGTATGAACCGGAACTGGACTCCGGCCTCTCCCCGGGGAAAGAACTGCGCGTGTTCGATACGGACTTTGCGCGCATCGGCATCATGATCTGTTACGATTCCTGGTTTCCGGAAGTGGCCAAGGCGCTTGCCAGGATGGGCGCGGAGGCGATCCTGCTGCCCAACGCCGGTTACAGCGAGGAATTGATGCCGGCCCGCGCGGCCGATAACGGCGTCTGCATTGCCGCTAGCAGCCTTCTCCATCCGGCGGGAATCTGGGGATCGAGCGGCGAGCGCGCCGGCGAAACCGTGACGCCCGATTCGCGCGAATCGCCTTCCGCCATTCAGTCGGCGGAGCACGACTGCGCCAGCGGACTCCTGGTGGCCACGGTCGATCTATCGAAGAAGTATAGCCCCCATTGGAAGGGTGGCCCGATGGCCTCGGCGCCGGCCGCGCGGGACGGACGCGTCACCAGCCTGCGGCCTCTGAAGGGGTTTGAGTTCGGACCCGGCCGCGGCCGGTGAGCTGCTTCACAGAGCGAGCGGTACCGCGTTGGGCTCGATGAGCCTTGCCTGGCTGTGCTGTTATACTCGTTCCGGAAGAACTCTAATGCGACAGTTTTGCTTAGTGGTGGCAGTAGCAATCGCGACGTTCGCGCCAATCGGGTTGGCTCAACCAGCCGGCCCGTACAAGGTGCTCAAGACGGCTAGGGTCGGCGGAGAGGGTGGCTGGGACTACATCTATGCCGACGTCGCCGGACGCCGGCTGTATATTCCGCGCGGCGGGACGCGCGCGGTTGCGGCCACGGACACGACGCCCGCGGCGCCGGCGGGCCCGGCACGGTTGACGATCTTCAATCTCGACACGCTCGAGCCGGTCGGTGAGATCTCTGGCGTCGGAGGGAATGGCACCGCGGTCGATCCGAAGTCCGGGCACGGCTTCACCAGCGACCATCCGAAAGTGTCGATGTTCGACACCAAGACGATGACGCTCATCAAGTCCATTGATGTGGGCGCCGCACAGCCGGACGGCATCTACTTCGATGCCTTCAACGAAAGGGTCTACGTCTTCAGTCACCCGACGAAGGACGCGACGGTGATCGACGCCAAAGACGGCACCGTGCTCGGCACGATCGATCTGGGCGGCGTGCCGGAACAGGGCGTGGGCGACGGCAACGGCATGCTCTACGTCGTCATGCAGGACCCGCAGGGCAGTGTTACGGCCGTCGACGTCAAGACGATGAAGGCGACGGCGCACTACCCGTTCGGGGACAAGGGCAGGTGCAACGGGCTGGCGTTGGACGCGAAGAATCATGTGCTGTTCGCGGCGTGCGGGAACTCGGGGAATCCGCCTGCCCAGCCGGCACAGCCCATGATGGTGATTCTGAGCGCCGAGGACGGCAAGATCTTCACGAGTCTGCCGCTCGCCGGCGGGTCTGACGGCGCCGTTTTTAACCCCTCGACGATGGAAGCCTACAGCACGCAAGGCAACGGCACGTTGACGGTGGTCAAGGAGAAAAGCCCGACCAGCTTCGAGGTTGAGCAGAACCTGCAGACCATGAACGGGGCAAGGACCATCGCGTTCGACAGCAAGACCAACCATATTTTCACGATGAGCCAGGAGCGTGGGCCGGCGCCGCCGCCACCGCCGGGCGGAGGCCGCGGGCCCCAGGGCGCAGCGGTCCCAGGTTCGTTTACCATTCTGGTGATCGGCAAGTAAGAGCAACAGTAAGCACGGCAGTTGCCGGGCACCGCGCCCGCGCCCAACGCCAGTGCATCGCTACGGGGACGTCTGGCTCGCGTCGAGAAACCAGCTACGTTCCGGGAGCGGGATTGTTTCCGCATGCGTTGTGATGCGGGCGAACGAGACCGATACGAAGAGACCGCTCGTGCACTCGTCCTATACTGATAGCGGGGTCTTCCGATGAGCCGATTGGTCCGCTTCAGTGTTGGCGTGCTGCTCGCGGCAGCGATGGCCGCCCAGACTCCGGCCTTGCGCAAAGGCGTCAGCGTACAGATGCCAGTCACGACGAATGCGGTAGCGATGCCGGATGCGGATCTGGCGGACTCCCTGGTAGTGGCCGTGACCTTCCGCGGCACCGTGTTCCTGGAGGTCACGACGGTGACGCCCGCACAGTTGTCCGGAAAAGTGAAGGCGGAGCTCACAGGGCACCCCGGCAAGCGGGTCTACCTCAAAGGGGATGCCCGTGCGCCTTATTCAACCGTTGTGGAGGCGCTGGACGCGCTACGGATTGCCGGGGTCAATGCTCCCATCCTGCTGNNGTGACCCTGAAAGCCGGTAACGGCCCTGCCTCGGACGCGGAACTAAAACAGCACGCGCGGCGGGACAAGCTGGTCGTGCTGCAGGCGGATGGCACGGCGCCGTTCGGGGACGTCGTCCACGCAGTCGACGTGTGCCGCGCGGAGGGGGCCACGGTCTTTCTCGCCACGCCGGCGAAGTAAGCCGGAAAAGGGCGCGGGGGGGTACCGGGGGGTACCGCCGTACGCCGGCGCAACGGCGATTTGACGCCGATGCCCTTGGTTCCGGGGAGATCACTCCCGTGAGTGGACGANNGTTTCCGAGCAGCGCGTGAGTCTCCCGGAGCAGCCCCTTCCGCCGGTAGTACCATGAGTGACATGATCGCCTCTTCACCCTGGATGTCGAGAGAAGAAAGAAGCCCCCGATGATGGCGGCACATCAACCACGGTTCGTCTGCCACACGATCATCGGCGCCGCGCTTTGCACGATGTTAGGGTTCGCGCAGTCAGGTCCCGTACCGATCCAGCCGCTGCGGAAACTGCCTTCGGAAAGGCTCTCAGTAAACCCCGGCTTCCGAGATTGGAGCCCCGCGACCGTCGCTGGCACGACGATACTGGCCGGCAACCGAACTGGCCGCGGCGGCTTGTTCGCCATCGACATGGTCAGCGGCAAGGTGAAATGGACCTACCGGCCCGCGTTCAGCAACGGAACGGCATCCGTATCGACGCCCCCTGCCGTCTCTGGCGACGTGGTGATCACTCCCTTTGCCGCGGCTTATCCTGGCGCGGTGGTGGCGGTCTCCCTCGCAACGGGAAAAGAACTCTGGCGCGGTCCGGACCCTGTCCAGAATGCCGGGGTCGCCATTCATGCCGATCTGGCCTATGTTCTCGCCAAGACCGGCCACTTCTACGCGCTGGATGTCCTCACCGGCCGTGAGCGGTGGAAGGTCGCGTTCGGCACAAATCGCGCCGCTTGCGTATCCCGGCCAATCGTGAGAGATGGCAGCATTTACCTGACCGGCACTGCCGACGCCACTCCGGGCGATCCGGAAAGACCGGCGGGCTATTACCTCTTCGCCCTGGATGCCCGCAATGGACAGGAACGCTGGCGGTATCGGGCTACGGCGCCCTACGAGCCGGCGGGCGTCTGTCTGAGTCAGCCTGTGGTCACAGCGGACACGATCTTCGCGGTGGGCGGTTCGCGTCTCTATGCGGTGCAGCGTGCAGGAGGACGCGACCGCTGGCAGCCCGTCGAGATCCGGCGGCCAGTGGAAGGACAAGTTCGTCCCGTAGAAGTACACGGTCTGGTGGATGCGGGCTCCGTGCTGATTGGTATAACCTCCGGATTCCTCATCGCCTTCGAAATGGATTCTGGGCGGACATCGTGGGAGATTGCCGGGCAATACAGCGACACGTGGCCGGCAATGGCGATTGCGGGCAACGTCCTTTATTTCCAGGGCAGCCCCGGCGTCAGACCAGCGCCTGCGCCTGGTGGCACTCTTTACGCCCTCGACCTGGACTCCCACCGCATACTATGGTCGTTCTCGCGCCAGACAGCGGAACCGAACTGGCCTTTTGGCTTCGTGACTCCGGTGGACGGGGGGCTCTGGGTAAGTTCCTATCAGGCACTGCTGAAGCTTGAGTAGTGCAATCAGCGAATAACTCCTCCCTGCTACGCTGTTTTCAGCTTACTCTGCGCGGTCGCGCCGACACAACTGCTCTGCAACACCCCCTTTAAGTGAACCGCATTGCGGGTAAGGGGCGAGCGGTCTGCTCCTCTTCCCTCCGAGGGACTGGCCATGATGCTTCACAGAGCGAGTGAAGTTACGTCGGGCTCGTCGGGGTGGCGCAGCGGCGTGACCGGGTCGAGGAACTTCCAAAGCACCACAGCCACCAGGTAGATGGCGGCCGACACGTAAAACGTGATGTTCCAATTGGCGTGGAACCAGCGCAGCAAATAGCCGTTGACGGTGGCGGCAATGGCGCCGCCGATGTTGCCCCACATGTTCATGGCGCCCGAGACGGTGCCGGCGCAAGGGCCGCCAATATCCATCGCGGCAGCCCAGGAACAGGGCATGGAAAGGTCGCTCGCAAAACTCGAGACGCCAATCGCCAGAACGGCCAGCAGCGGAGATTCGATGTACGTGGAAAGCACCAGGAATCCGGCGCCGGCGATGAACCCGAGGGATGCCACCGTGCGGCGGGCGCGCNNGGCAGGACCGCCAGCCACTTGGCGGAATCGAGCGGCAGGTGGCGGCCGCGCTGCAAGTAACTGGGGAGCCACGTGATGTAGAAATACCATCCGTAGGAGAGGCAGAAATACTGCCACATCAGCAGCCAGACCTGCCGGGAACCAGCCAGGCGCAGCCAGGGCACGTGCGTATGGCCCGCGGCGAGCGAGGCCTCGTCGCGCAGCAGCTCACGTTCGGCGGCGTTCAGGCTGGGGTTCTGTAGCGGGTTGTCGCGATACCAATACCAGAACGCGGCGGCCCACACCACGCCCAGGCAGCCGAAGATTTCAAAGGCATGGCGCCAGCCGACGTGAGCCATCACCAGCGCCACGATCGGCGGTGTGAACGCGCCGCCCCAGCGCGCGCTCAGCCACATGATGCCTTGGGCGCGCACGCGTTCATTGGGCGGCAGCCAGATGGTGAACGCCTTGGTGAGGTTCGGGAAGCAACCGGCTTCTCCCATGCCGAAGAGGAAACGTGTCACGGTGAGTGAAACGACGCTGAACGCCCATCCGGTGGCGGCGGTGAAAAAAGACCACCAGGCGACGACGCGCAGCAGGACTTTGCGGGGGCCCATCCAATCGCCCAGGAAACCGCCGGGAATTTCGAACAGCGCGTAGGCCCAGGCGAAAGCGCTGAAGGCCCAACCCATCTGGACATCGTCGAGCCCCANNACGGAGGCGGGCGGCATGCGTTAAACGCCCCTCGGGCGGATTCCAAAACGATAGACCAGCGCGCCGGCGCCGATGGTTGCGAAGGCGCTGATCGAGGCCCAGGGGTGTTGCACGAGGCCGAAAACCACCATACCGGCTCCCACCACAATATAAGAAGCGGGAATCAGCGGCCAGGCGAATTGGAGGGCGCGCAGGCGCTGCCAACCCGGCCGGGTGCGGCGAAACACGAAGAGCGACGCCACCGACAAAACGGTGAACAGGGTGAGGCTCATGCCGATGTAGATGACCAGATCGGGAAAGGGAGTGGCCGTCATCAGCATGGCGCAGAGACCCTGGCTGATGATGGCGATGACCGGCGTGCGCCAGCGCGGATGCACTTTGGTAGCAGCGGCGAAGAAGGCGCGATTCTTCGCCATTGCGTAATAGATGCGCGGACCAACGGTAACCTCTGCGCTGACGGTGGAGACAATGCACAAAGCCATGAGAGCGGAGAACGCGCCGCCTACGTTGAGCCCGAAAAGATTTCTGGCGGAGATGCCCCCGATGGCGATTTCACCCTTCATTTGCTCGAGAGGCGTGGCGTAAATGAAAATCAGATTGAGCCCCAGGTAGAGCACCGCGACGATGGCGGTGCCGGCGGCCAGAGCGGCCGGCAGCGTGCGTTCCGGGCGGCGCACTTCTTCGGCGACGTAAGTGGCCGCGTTCCATCCGCTGTACCCCACCATCACCCACAGCAGGCTGACGATGAACTGCGTGGGCAGCGCGGCCATGGAAGTGCGGACGGCCGGTTGCGAGAAGTGGCCCCAGCTTCCGGCGCCGGAGGCAAAGCCCAACACCACGAAGCCGGCGATCACGATCAGCTTCGTGGAGGTGAGCACGTTCTGCACCTTGGCAGTGCGGCCGACGCCGAAGCAGTTGAGCGCGGTGAAAGCCGCAATCAACGCCGCGGCGGCCAATTGGCCTGCCCCCAGACGCACCGTGAAGATGCCCGAACCAAGGACCAGCGAAGCGTTGGCCTGCTTCAAATTGGGGAAAAAGTATCCGAGGTAATCGGAGAAGGCCAGGGCGGCGGCGGCGATGGGCGCAGAAAAACCGGCGAAGAAAGAGACCCAGCCGGTCATGAAGCCCCATTCCCGTCCGAAGGCATGCGTGAGGTACACATACTCGCCACCCGAGCTGGGAAAGTTGATGCCGAGTTCGGAATAGCTCAAGGCGCCGGCGAGGGCAAAGAGCGCGCCGACGCTCCAGCAGGCCAGGATCAGGCCGGCGCTGCCCAGATCGGCCGCCATATAGCCGGTGGTGGTGAAGATGGCCATACCGACCATGTTGGAAATCACCAGGGCAGTCGCGCTGAAGAAGCCGAGTTGGCGGACCAGAGCGGGGTCGTTTCCCCGGGCTGCGCCTGGCGAAAAAAGATTGGGCATTCGAGGCCTAAGAGTTAGGATAAGATATTCCTGAAATGAAAATGTCCCAAAAAACGCTCGCTTTGGGTGCGGCCCTGTGTTTCTTCGCCGGCTACAGCCCGGCGGACGAGAGCGCCGTGAACCCGCAAGTGGTCAAGGTCATGAACGAAGTGTCCGAAGACCGCATCAAAGCCATCATTGAAAAACTGGTGAGCTTCGGCACCCGCAACACCATGTCGAACGCCGAGGACGCGGCGCGCGGTGTGGGCGCGGCGCGGCAATGGATCTTCGACCAGTTCAAGAGCTACAGCCCGCGCCTGGAAGTGCGCTTCGACAAATTCCGCGTCAAGAAACAGGGGCAGAGAATTTTCAAGGACGTGGATCTCTACGACGTGATCGCCGTGCTGCCGGGCAAGACGATGCCGGAAACGCAGGTCTGGATCAGCGGCCACTACGATTCGCTCAACCTGGGAGCGCGGCCGGCTGGCGGGGCGGCGCCGGGGCCGGGGGGCGATGCCGCGACAGGCGGCGGCGCGGCCGCCGCGCCGCAGTTGACGCCGGCGGATTACGAGAAGAATGCGGAATTGCCCGCTCCGGGTGCCTGCGATGACGGCAGCGGCACCGCCGCCGTGATGGAACTGGCGCGCGTGATGAGCCAGTACGATTTCGACAAGACCATCGTGTTTGCGGCCTTCGCGGGCGAAGAGCAGGGCCTGGTCGGCAGCCAGCTCGAAGCCGAGAAGGCGCACAAGGAAAACGCCGTCATCGAAGCCGTGCTGAACAACGACATCATCGGCACGGAAGTGAGCGGCACCGGCCGGACCGGCAACTCGACGGTCAACCTCTATAGCGATGAGACGATGGATTCGCCGTCGCAGGAATTATCGCGCTACGTGCGCGAGATCGGAGAGCGGTACATTCCGGCGATGCGGGTGAACACGGTCTTCATGGGAGACCGCTTGGGACGCGGCGGCGACCACACGCCGTTCCAGTGGGAAGGTTATGCGGCGGTGCGTTTCTCGACGCCTAATGAGATCTATGCCAACCAGCACCATGCCACCGACACACTCGAAAATATGTCGGTGCCCTACACCGCCAGAGTGGCGCGCATGAATGCAGTAGTGGCGGCCAGCCTGGCGCTTTCACCGAAAGCTCCGCTGGTTTTCCGCGCCGCGGGCCAGGGCGGAGGTAGGAATGGCGCTGGCGGCGCGGCCGGCGGCGGAACCAACGCGGGGGCCGCACCAGTCGCAGCGGGTCGGGGCGCGGATGGCGCGGCTGCTCCCGCCGCCGGCGGACGCAGGCCGACACCCCTGATTACGCGGGGCCGGTCGCAATACGACGCTCAATTGCAGTGGAGACCGGCGGGACCGGATGCCAGCATCAAAGGCTACGTGGTGGTGGTGCGGCCCACCACGGCGCCCTACTGGGAGCAGCAAATCTACGTCGGGAAAGCGACCGAGTATCTGATGAAGGACGTCTCGATCGACGACTTGAAGTTCGGCATCAAGGCCCTCGGGATGAACGGTGGCGAGAGCCTGGTGACGCCGTACCTCTATCCGCCGCGCGTGAAAGCGCCCATCGAACTCGTGCAATAGCAGTGCCCAGTGGAGATCCGGCGGCTTACTTCCGTGCGGCCCACGCCAGGCCATCCGGGCCCCGGCCGGTCTTGACTTCACCAGCCACCGTCATGGTCTTCAGATCGATCACGGCAACGGCATCGCGCGAGTTCAGCGTAGTGTAGACATGCAAGCCGTCTGGCGCCATCAGAAGGCCTTCCGAGCTGGCTGGCAGCGTGATTCTCTTGTGCTCCTGGCGAGTGGCCGCGTCCACCACCAGCAAATCGTTGCCACTTAAATCCGACACGAAAACATATTTGCCGTCCGGCGTGATCTTCAGGCGGTTGGCGGCTGCGGTGGACGGGATCGTCCGGACCACTTTCTTGCTTGAGACATCGATGATGGAGATCGTCTTGTCCTGCGCGTTGGCTACCCATAGTTCCTTGCCGTCGGGAGACAGATCGAAGCCCTCGGATCCCCGTCCGACCGCGATATTGGTGATGTTCCAGTCCGGCGCACCGCTGCCACCCGGGCCGCGCCCGGGTCCAGGCCCCTGAGCAGCGCCCTGCTCGATGATGCTGACGGTCGCTGAACTGACGTTGGACGTGAAGACTGTCTTGAGGTCTTGCGAGACGGTCACCATATGGGTGCGGTTCTGGCCCGTGCCCATGACCCAGTCGATTTTTTGAGTGGAGGGGTCGTAACGGCCCACCACCTTCGCTCCTTCGGCGGTGAAGTACAACTTGCCGCCGGCAAAGACCAATCCGTGAGGTGCGCGCAACGCGCCCAGATCGATGGGGGCCAACGGTTTTTGGGCAGTCAGGTCAACCACGGCGATGGTTGCACCGGCGCTATCCCCGCCGCCATAGTTCGAAATGTATGCGGTCTTCCCATCATCCGATACGGCGACTTCGTGCGGGTTGTTTCCGACGGGCACGCGCGCCACGATCATCAGGCGCGCCGGATCGACGATGACCAAAGTGTTCTGCTCCTTCTCGAGGACCAGCAAAGCGTTGGCAGGCGTGTTCGCCGCCTGAAGGGCAGCGGCGCCGAAGCAGATCAGCGGCAGTAGACTACGGGTTTTCATGATTGTCCAAGTTTATCCGATACCATCGATAGTGGATGCCGCTCGCGTTGCTGCTGTTTTTCGCGTTCGCCGATTATCGCCTGGCCGTGCCCGGCTACCACTATCAGTTCCCGCGGGATCATTTCGCCCATGCCGATTTCCAGACCGAATGGTGGTATTACACCGGCAACCTGCGGGCGCGCGATGGCCATCGCTACGGATTCGAGCTGGTCTTCTTCCGCCAGGGGAAAAAGGACACGCCGCGCGATAACCCTTCGGCCTGGCGCGTTGACGATCTCTATCTGGCGCATCTCGCGCTCACCGATATCGATGGGAAACGATTCCGCTACTTCGAGCGTTTGAACCGCGCCGGCCCGGGCGTCGCCGGCGTCAGCTTCGACGAGGGACGCATCTGGAACGGCAATTGGGAATCGCGGTGGGACAAGGCCTCAGGCCGGCAGACGCTCTCCGCGGTGGCGGGAGGGCTGCGCTTCACGCTGCGGCTCGCGCCCGAAACGCCGCCCGTCATCCACGGCGAGAACGGCGTGAGCCAAAAGGCCGAAGGAGCGGGCAAGGCGTCGTATTATATTTCCTTCCCGCGGCTCGAGGTGGAGGGAACGCTCAACGGCGCGGAGGTCAGCGGCACCGCCTGGATGGATCACGAATGGTTCACCCAGCAGCTCGAAGCAAGCCAGCAGGGCTGGGACTGGTTCAGCGTGCAACTGGACGGCGGCGCCGAGCTCATGCTCTTCGATCTGCGGCGTAAGGATGGCGGCATCGACCCGTTTTCCTCCGGCACCTACATCGCGCGCGACGGCCGCTCGACGCACCTGAAGCGCGCCGATTTTGAGCTGCAGCCGCTCGACTATTGGACCAGCCCGAAGACCGGCGCGCGTTATCCCGTCCGGTGGCGGATCTCGGTTCCGTCGCTAAAGATGCAACTCGAATGCGCGGCCGCCATCCCCGATCAGGAACTGGTTTCGGAGGATGACGCCAGCCCTACCTATTGGGAAGGCGCCGTGACTTATTCCGGCTCAGCCACCGGTGTTGGCTATCTGGAGATGACCGGCTATGGCAAGCCGGTGCGGTTGTGAACATCCGACCCGTATTCCACGCTCACCAGGAACAGTCCTTTGGCCGGCGCGGTAGCCCCGCTAGCGGCGGGCAGCACCGACACATCGGCGATGTTTCCTTTGCCGGCTTCGATCAGCGTGCCCACGATATTGCGCACCATGTGCTTCAGGAAACCGCTGCCGCGGATGCGATAAACCAAGCGTTGCGGTCTGACTTCCAGCACTGATGAGAAGACCGTACGGACCTTGGAGCGTCCTTCGGCATCGCGATCGTCGGAGGCCGCGAAGACCGTGAAATCGTGTTCGCCTTCGAATGCGCTGGCAAGGAGCGACATGCGCTGTTCGTCCAACGGATACGGATAATGATGCACAAACGGCCACTCAAAGGGTGTGCAGACCTCGTCGCGGCAAATGTGATACTCGTACGTTTTCGCCCTGGCCTGGAATCGCGGATGGAATTCGGTATGCACCTCCTCTGCGGAGAGCACGCGGATGGTTGGCGGCAGCAGCCGGTTGACAGCGCGGCGCAGGTTGGCCGTCGGAATGGGGTTCTCGATGCTGAAGGCCGCCACCTGCCCGAGGGCGTGCACGCCGGCGTCGGTGCGGCCCGATCCCGCCACCTGCACGGGAGCGCCTTCGATTGCGGAAAGAATTTCTTCGAGAGCGCCTTGGATGGTCGCCAGGCCGGGTTGCACCTGCCAGCCGTGAAACGTGGTGCCGTCGTAGGCCAGATGGATGCGGATGCGGCGCATCAGGTTGGGCGCGAGCCCGGTTTCACCACGGGAATGCCGCGCTGGCACAGAGGACATTCCTCGGGATAATGCGCCGCCACCTGCAAGGTGGCCAATGCCGCGCGCGAAACGCCTACATCGGCGCGCCCGCCGCTGCGGTCGATGATGGAGCCGGCCGCCACCACGTTTACGCCGGCTGCGCGCAGCAGGTCGATGACGTCACGGGTGCTGCCCCCGGTGGTAATCACATCCTCGATCACCACGGCAATTTCGCCGGGCCCCACGGTGAAGCCGCGCCGCAACGCCATTTTCGATGTGGCGGCGTCACGTTCCGTGAAGAGGAAGCGCGTGCCCAACGCGCGCGCCACTTCGTGCCCGATGATCAAGCCACCGAGCGCCGGCGCCACCACCAGCTCGATTCGCGCCGCGGCCAGTTTGCGGATTTCTTCGGCCAGCATGCCGGCCAGCTTTGCCGCCGCCGCCGGATGCTGCAGCACCAGCGCGCATTGCAGGTAGGTGGAACTGTGCAGGCCGCTGGTCAGCCGGAAATGGCCCTCCAAGTATGCGCCCGTGGATCGAAACAGTTCCAGAACGGACTCGGCTTGCGGCGTCACAAAGGCCTACTATACCATTGAACTTAAACTGAACCGACCGCCTTTCGAGGCGCGAGGTACCACTCATGCGCCACGCTCAATCACAGCTTGTCTCACTCTGCGTTCTTCTGATATTGGCTCCGCCGGCGGGTTTCGCCGCCGACCAGACGGGCAATGCCGAACGCCCCAGTTTCTTCGGCCGAATCGTGTCGCCGTACACCGCCAAGATTCCGCCCATGCCCGACATGGCCAACTCCACTCGCCTGGAGTCCCTGCTCCGCGCCGGCAACCTTTATCTATCGCTCGCCGATACCATCGCGCTGGCGCTGGAAAACAACCTCGACCTCGAGCTCCAACGCTACGGGCCCCAGATCGCCGATACCAACCTGCTGCGCGCGCAGGCGGGCGGCTTTGCCTCGCCGGTATCCACCAGCGTATTTGCCGGCCCCTCCAGCGTCACGGGCGGTGCGCCATCGTCCGGTCTGCAATCGTTCCTCAATAGCGGCTCCACCCAGATTGGCTTCGCGCCTCCCTCGTTCGACCCCACCCTGACAGGCAGCGGCGGGCTGGCGCACCTCACT
>PLZX01000018.1:14402-19117 GCA_003152325.1 Bryobacterales bacterium
AACGTGACGCAGCACCTGCTGCAAGGCTTCGGGCCGGCCCTCAACTCGCGCCAGATCCGCATCGCCAGGAACAATCGCGAGGTTTCCGACCTCACATTCAAAGCGCAGGTCATCACCACGGTGTCCGCCATCACCGACCTCTATTGGGATCTGGTCAGCTACAACGAGAACGTGCGTGTGCAGCGCGATGCCCTGACGGCCTCTGAGCGCCTGCTCAACGACGACCAGCGGCAGGTGGAGGTGGGAACCCTGGCGCCCATCGAGGTGACCCGCGCGCAGGCGGAAATCGCTGCCGGACAACAGGCCCTCACCGTGGCCCAAACGCAATTGTTCCAGCAGGAGACCATTCTCAAAAACGCCCTAAGCAAGACCGGGGTGCTGAGCCCTGCGATCGCCACCGCGCACGTCATCCTCACCGACCGCATCCATGTTCCGGATATCGACCCGCTTACTCCCATCCAGGATCTCACCTCGACGGCCATCGCTTCCCGGCCGGAGCTGGCGCAGTTCCGCATCCTGATCGAGAACCAAAACATAGCCATCAGGGGAACCAGGAGCGAGCTGCTGCCCACGCTCGATCTGGTCGGGCAGCTCAGCAACGCCGGCCTCGCCGGGCAGGTGAACCCGCTCGTCGGCGGCAGTCCCACGGCCTTCTTCGTGGGCGGTTACGGAACGGTGCTGTCGCAGATTTTCGCNNGCGCAGGCCGACCTGATCAACGGCGAGCTGGCCTTGCGGCAGCAGCAAGTCGGAATCCAGCGCCTCGAAAACCAGGTGCGCGTCGAAGTGCAGAACGCGCTGATCGGCGTGCAGCAGGCGCGCGCGCAACACCAATCGGCCGTCAAACAGCGAGTCCTGCAGGAGCAAACCGTGGATGCGGAACGGAAGAAACTGTTGGCCGGCGTTTCCACCTCGTACAACGTGATCCTGACCGAACGCGATCTGGTGACGGCCGAATCCAACGAGCTGGCGGCCGAAACCACTTACGCCAAAGCCAAGGTGGAACTGGAGCGGGCCACCGGCCAGACCATCAATAGCAACGGCATCTCACTGGAGGAGGCCTTCAAGGGCAAAGTCTCGCGCCCCGCCGGCGTCATCCCCGACCAAGCCCCCGGCAAGCGTCCGTAGCCAATCTGGATACAGCCGAGACAGAATCTTGACACACCCGTGCCAATTTTCCGTACGGAGCCTCACGCTTGGCGACCCCGGCCTCTTGATTCCATGGCAATTAGGGTTTGGTGCGGGAATTGCTCCTGGAGCGGCGTGACTACTAACAAATGGGCCCTTGGAGAGACGGCTGATCCTCTCTGTCGATTCCTACCTTTCCAGTCACATCTCAAAGAAACCCACTGATTCCCGCCGATATCCCCACAACCGTCTCTTCCCGGGCCTGCACCTATTTCTGGTGCAGGCTCCATCTCGTTTACGATAGATCTATGGCAAAGGCGATGTTCGACGTGGAATGCCCGTGCTGCGAGGCGGTGCTCAAGATCGACCCGGAAACGCGCGCGGTGATTGCGCACACGGTGCCCGTGAAGCCGCCCCCCATCGAGGATCTGGCGGCGGAAGTGGCCAAGCTGAAGGGTGAAGGCGCGCGGCGCGAACAGCTTTTCCAGAAGAATTTCGAAGCCGAGAAATCGCACGGGAAGGTGCTCGAAAAGAAATTCGACGAGCTCTTCAAGCGCGCCAAAGAAAACCCCGATCTTGAGCCGCCCAAGCGGGATATCGACCTGGATTAACGCCCCGTCACCAGCGGCAACAGCACCCGGTCCAGTTCCGCGTCGTCCCATTTCTGAATGTGTACGTTCTTGTGCAGGCTCCAGTGCTCGGTGTGCGCGGCGGTCTCGCCGGGCGCCACTTTGCGGATCGGCCCGAGAGTTTCCAGTTCCAGGAAATCGGCGTTGGTAAAGGTTTCGAAATTACACCCGAAGTCGGGATACTCGGCCGGCGCCGCCTCGGCATGCGCCTGCTTGACGAACAGATCGCCATTCAGCAGATAGGCGCCCCACACGTCGCGGCCATAGCTGCCCAGCTTTTCGGCGTCGCCCGTGCTCTTGGGGTCCTGCCGCAGCACCAGGTATTTTTGCAGCAGCTTCAAACGGCTGTCGGCCAGATTCGTGTAGGGCCACATGGTCAGCGGATTGGTGGGCTCCAGATCGTGGGGATGGTGGCCGCGCGGCGGAAACCCGTGAAAGGCGGTGCCGCCCTGCGCCAGCATCGTCAGCGCCCACACCGCAAATTCATACGGTTGCTTGCCCGCGTTGCGGATCTGGTGGGTCACCTCCACATCGGTCCCCGCAGCATCCATCCGCACGGTGATCTTCTTCTCCAGACCCGTCAGAGGTTCCACCGGCTCGGTGATCACGATGGTGTCGCCGCGCACCTCGATGTCGACCGGCGCGTTGTCCGGCGCATAGCTCTTCACGGGATCTTCGGGCGCGATCCACAGGCGGTGACCGCCGCGCGCCTGCCACTCCGGCTCGCCCGATTTGCCCATCTGCTCCTTGAACTCCTTGAACAGGTTCGGGCCTCCCACAAAGCCGTACCGGATGACGCGGGGACCGACGTCGCCCGTGACGATCGCCTCGACCACGCCGTTCGAGATGCGATAGCAATTGGGCCAGCCCTGGTAACTGGTCTTTTCGATTTTCACTGCCGCGGAAGCGCTCATGGTCAGAACCGTCAGGATGGTGGCAAGTCTGTGCATCGCTCACCTCGTGGAGTCCTCAGCATAGTCCACCGAACGGCCGCGTTCAAGCCCGCACACGGCCGCTGCTGTTATCATGAAAATCTTCCCGCATGATCGTCACAGCCCATACTGTCCGGTTCGATTCCCTGCCCCTCGATAACGGCGCCATTCTCGGTCCCGTCGAGATCGCGTACGAATCCTACGGAGAGCTGAACGCCGCCAAATCGAACGCCATTCTGGTGCTGCACGCTTTTTCCGGCGACGCGCACGCCGCCGGACCGGGCCCGGAAGACGGCAAACCCGGCTGGTGGGACAACATGATCGGCCCCGGCAAGGCTTTCGATACGGATCGCTACTGCGTGATCTGTTCCAATGTGCTGGGCGGCTGCCGCGGGACCACCGGCCCGGCTTCCATCAACCCCGCCACCGGCTGCCCCTACGGCCTGACGTTTCCGGTGATCACCATCGGCGACATGGTGCGGTTCCAACGCATGCTGGTCGATTCGCTCGGCATCCCGCGCCTGCTCGCGGTCACCGGCGGATCCATGGGCGGCATGCAGGCGCTCGAATGGGCGGTGGCGCACCCGGATCGCGTGGTCTCCGCCATCCCTATCGCCACCACCGCGCGCCACAGCGCTCAACAAATCGCCTTCAACGAAGTGGGCCGCCAAGCCATTATGGCCGACCCCAACTGGAACGGCGGCGATTATTACGGCAAGGAACCGCCCGCGCGCGGTCTGGCCGTCGCCCGCATGGTCGGCCACATCACTTACATGAGCGACCATTCCATGCGCGAAAAGTTCGGCCGCCGCCTGCGTGGCAAAGAGGCCTTCGGATTCGATTTCGAAGTCGATTTCGAAGTCGAGAACTACTTGCGCTATCGCGGCAGCCAGTTCGTCGGCCGCTTCGACGCCAACTCCTATCTTTACATCTCGAAGGCCATGGACTACTTCGATCTGACCGGCGGCCAGGCATCGCTCGCCGTCGCGCTGCAACCGGCCCGCGCGCGCTTCCTGGTCATCAGCTTCAGCTCCGACTGGCTCTACCCCAGCTACCAGTCGCAGGAAATGGTGCGCGCCCTGCGCGCGCGCAATTGCGACGTCGCTTACGTCGAGTTGCAATCCAGCTACGGCCACGACTCCTTCCTGGTGGATGTCGCCGAGCAATCCGCTCTGATACGCGGCTTTCTGGCCAGCACCTTCGAGAAACTGGCATGAGCGCGCACACCGCCCGGAAACGGGCCTTCGTTCCCGAGCTCCTGGGACGCAGCGACTACGCCATCATAGGCCAGATCGTCGACCCCAACACGCGCGTGCTGGACCTCGGCTGCGGCGAAGGCGAACTGCTCGAATGGCTGGCGCACAACAAGAATGTGGATGCGCGCGGCGTCGAAATCTCCGGCGCCAAAGTCCAACGCGCCATCGCGCGCGGCGTTTCGGTATTTCAAAGCGATATCGATGCGGGCCTCGCCGATTTCCCCGACCGGGCCTTCGATTACGTGATCCTCAGCCAGACGCTGCAGGAAACCCGTCACCCCCGCGAAGTGCTCCGCGAGATGCTGCGCGTGGGCCTGCGCGGCATCGTGGCCTTTCCCAACTTCGGCCATTGGGCCGTGCGGCTTTCCATGCTCGTCAGCGGGCGCGCTCCGCGCACCAGTCTGTTTCCCTACGAGTGGTACGACTCCCCCAACATCCACTTCCTGACGGTTCAGGATTTCGAAAGCCTGGCCGCCGCCGAAGGCTTCCGCGTGGAGCGCCGCTACTTCCTGGCGGGACACCGCACCGTGACATGGCTGCCGAATCTGCTGGCGGAAGTGGCCGTCTACCTGGTGTCGCAAGCCTAAAGCGGCGTGCAAGTGTGAAGATTCGTACACTTACTGTGTTAGACTGACCCCAGTCTGACGCTTATGATCTCTCGTCGCTCGGTTCTGAAAGGCGCGGCGCTATCCCTAGGTGCGCCGATGATCAACCGTGGCCGATTCTCCCTTTTCGCCCAGAGTGAAACGGAATATTCGGTCCGCACCGTGGA
>PLZX01000349.1:0-36052 GCA_003152325.1 Bryobacterales bacterium
CGAGGGCTTGAGCTCGACCTACTTTCTGAGCCTGGAACTGCAGGATCCCTCCGACCATGCGGTGAGCCGGAATCTGTACTGGCTCTCCACAAATGCCGAGACGCTCGATTGGGAGAAGTCCAACTGGTACGTAACGCCTACCAGGACCTTCGCCGATTACACTGCGCTGAATACTCTGCCGCAGGCGGAGTTGCAAGCGACATCCCAATCGAAGCCGGGCGAAACCACCATCACCCTCACGAACACGGGCAAAGCCATCGCCTTCGCCATACGCCTCAAAGTGAATAAGGGCACAAACGGCGATGAAGTGCTGCCCGTCCTCTGGGAGGACAACTACTTTTCGCTCCTGCCCGGCGAGGCCCGCGAAGTGACCGCCACCTACAACCCTCGCGACCTCGGGCTATTCAAGCCCGCAGTAGAAGTAGACGCCTGGAACTGCAAGACCGTGGTTGTGAAATGAGCACCCAAGTGGGACCGGCCTCCTGGCCGGTCGTGGTGGGGAAGGTCGCCAACCTGCCCACCGAATGTCACTCGGTGCAGCCGGGCGCAGCCCCCAGTCGTCGCTGCTCCTCCCTTCTGATACCATTCCAATAATATGAAGTCACTCCGTGTCGCTCTGTTGATTGCTCTTCCGCTGCTCCTCGTAGCCCAGCAGGCGGATTTGTTTCGGGACTTGCGGTTCCGCCTGGTAGGACCGTACCGTGGCGGCCGCGTGGTGGCCGTAGCCGGCGTGCCTTCGCAGCCCAACGTTTACTACTTCGGCGGCGTGGGCGGAGGCATTTGGAAAACCACCGATGGCGGCGGCACGTGGCTGCCGGTTTCCGACGGGCAGTTGAAGACCAGCTCCGTGGGCGCGATTGCCGTGGCCGATTCCGACCCCAACGTGGTCTACGCCGGCATGGGCGAATCCTGCGTGCGCGGCAACGCTTCGAACGGCGACGGCGTTTATAAGTCGATCGACGGCGGCAAGACGTGGCGCAACGTGGGACTGGAGGACAGCCAGACGATCGGCGCGGTGCGCGTGCATCCGAAGAATCCGGACATCGTGTACGTGGCCGCGCTGGNNGCTTCTGGCAGGTGCGGCGCAACCCCTACCATTTCGATAGCGGCGGCCCCGGCAGCGGCTTGTTCAAATCCACCGACGGCGGCGACACATGGACCGACATCTCGCACGCACCGGGCATGCCGCGCGGCGTCGAAGGCCGCATCGGCGTCACGGTTTCACCGGCCAATCCGGAGCGCGTCTGGGCGCTGGTGGAAGCGGCCGATGGCGGCGTGTTCCGTTCCGACAACGCCGGCCGCACGTGGACCAAGGTGAACGAGCAGAACATCCTGCGCCAGCGCGCCTGGTATTACGACCACATCTTCGCCGATCCCCAAAACGCCGACACGGTCTACGCGCTGAACACCGGCATGTACCGGTCGATTGACGGCGGCCGCACCTTCGCGGCGATTCGCACGCCGCACGGCGACAACCACGACTTGTGGATTGCGCCCGACAATCCGCAGCGCATGATCGAGAGCAACGACGGCGGCGCCAACATCACCTACGACGGCGGCCGCACGTGGTCCAGCATAAACAACCAGCCGACCGCGCAGTTTTACCGGGTCGCGCTGGACAACGATTTCCCGTACAACATTTATGGCGCGCAGCAGGACAATTCCACCGTGCGCACGGCCAGCCGGACGGCGGGCGGTGGCATCACGGACCACGAGTGGTACGACGTGGGCGGCGGCGAAAGCGGTTGGATTGCTCCCGATCCGCGCGATTCGCAGATTGTCTACGCGGGAAGCTACGACGGGCTGCTGACCCGCCAGGACCACCGCACCGGGCAGAGCCGCGACATCAACGCCTGGCCCGACAACACCATGGGCTATGGCGCCGAGGCCATGAAGTACCGCTTCCAGTGGAGCTACCCGATCGCCTTTTCTCCGCACGATCCGAAGACGCTCTACATCGGCGCCAACGTTCTGCTCAAGACCACCAACGAAGGCCAGAGCTGGGACGTCATCAGCCCCGACCTCACCCGCAACGACAAATCGAAAATGGGCACCTCCGGCGGCCCCATCACGCAGGACAACACCAGCATCGAGTATTACTGCACCATCTTCACGTTCATGGAATCGCCCGTGACGAAGGGCGTGATCTGGACCGGCTCGGACGACGGTCTGGTGAACGTGACACGCGACGGCGGCAAGAACTGGACCAACGTAACTCCCAAAGACATGCCGGAATGGATCCAAATCAATTCCATCGACGCCTCGGCGCACGATGCCGGAACGGCCTACGTCGCCGCCACCATGTATAAGTCCGACGACTTCCGGCCGTATCTCTACAAGACCACCGACTACGGGCAGACGTGGAAAAAGATCGTTAACGGAATCCCCGCCGGTTCCTTTACGCGCGTGGTGCGGGAAGATCCCAACCACAAAGGTCTGCTGTTCGCCGGCACGGAATTCGGCCTCTACATTTCCTACGACGCCGGCGAGAACTGGAAGCCATTCAATCTGAATATTCCAGTGACTCCCATCACGGACGTCGCGTTTCACAAGCGCGACCAGGAACTGGTGGTGGCCACGCAGGGCCGGGCTTTCTATGTGCTCGACGATGTGCCGTTGCTCTACCAACTGAATGACAGCGTCTCGACCGAAGAGGCTCACCTGTTCCAACCGAAATCCACCTACCGCTTCGGCGGCGGTGGGCGCGGCGGCGGGGGCGGGGGTCGCGGGGGCGCCTCGGGAGTTGGCGAGAATCCGGCCGGTGGCGCTGTGATCAACTACTGGCTCAAGGGCCGGCCGCAAGGCGAAGTCACTCTGGAATTCCTGGATAGCGCGGGCAAGATGGTCAATAAGTTCTCCAGCCGGGCCCCCGTAGTGCCGCAAGGCCCGCCTCCGGAAGAAGAGGATTTCCGGATGCCACCGCCCGCGCGCGTCAACGCCGCGGCCGGCATGAACCGCTTTGTGTGGAACCTGCGCTACCCCGACGCCACCAGTTTCCCCGGCATGATTCTGTGGGCCGGTAGCCTCACGGGACCGCGCGTTCCGCCGGGCACCTACACCATCCGGCTCACGGTCGATGGCAAGACGCAGAGCCAGACCTTCGAGGTGAAGAAGGACCCGCGCCTCGCGACCACGCCAGAAGAATATACCAAGCAAGTGACTCTGGCGCTGCAAGTCCGCGACAAATTATCAGACACCAACGAGGGTGTGATCCGCATCCGCGAAGTGCGCAAGCAGCTCGACGAATATGCCCGCCGTGACGATAAGCGCGTCGCCGACGCCGCTAAAGCCCTCAGCGCAAAGTTGACGGCGGTGGAAGAGGAGCTGTACCAGACGAAGAACCGCGCTAGTGAAGATCCGCTCAACTTTCCCATCAAGCTGAACAATAAACTGGCTCACGTGCTGGGCCTGGTGGAAGGCTCGGACAACCAGCCCACGCAGCAATCCTACATGGTCTATGAAGACTTGGCCACGCGCGTCAACGGCCAGCTAAAAGCGCTCGACGCTCTGATGACCAGCGACCTGACAGCCTTCAACAAACTGATCCACGATTCGAACGCGCCGGCGATACAGGCGCCCGCGAAGAAGCAGTAGCGACGTGGGACAGACGATCGTTTTGTGTCGTCTGTCAAGCAGCCGTGCATTGGCAACATGGAAAACATCCTCGTCACGGGAGCCACCGGTAACGTCGGCCGCCAAGTAGTTTCTCAACTGCTCGCCACGGATGTCCGAGTCCGCGCTATGACTCGCAATCCGGAGTCTGCCGGTCTGCCGCGCCAAGTCGAAGTCGTGCGCGGCGACTTCACTGTCCCCACGACCCTCGACCGATGCCTGGACGGTGTAGATGCGGTGTTCCTGATGTGGCTCGCTCCGGCCGCGGGCGTCGCTCCCGCGCTGGAGCGGATTGCCAAGCACGCCCGTCGGATCGTCTTCCTCTCAAATCTAACCGTGCGCGACGGCATCGAAGAGCAGGACTTTCCGGTGACGACGCTGCACGCCAAGATTGAACGCCTGATTGAGGCGACGGGTGTCCGCTGGACCTTCCTGCGGCCCGGTGCGTTCGCTGCCAATGCGCTGCTCTGGTGGGCGCCACAGGTCCGTGCAGGCGATGTCGTGCGCTGGCCCTACCCTGGCGCCGTCACATCGCCGATCCACGAGCGCGATGTCGCAGCGGTCGCGGTCCGTGCCCTGCTCGAGGGCGGACATGCCGGAGCGAAATACATCCTCACCGGCCCTCAGTCCCTGACTCAGCGGGAGCAGGTTCGCACCATCGGTGATGCGATTGGCCGACCGCTCCGCTTCGAGGAGATCCCACCGGAAGCGGCGCGGCGTGAGATGGCGACTATCATGCCGGCTTCAATCGCGGACATGCTGCTCGACGCATGGCAGAACGTAGAGTATGCCGGTTCCGCCACGGTCGAGAAACCCGCTCCCGTTACGTCCACAGTTGCAGAGATCACCGGAGTTCCGGCACATTCCTTCCACGACTGGGCGGTCGATCATGCGGTCGAGTTTCAACAATAACCGCCGACACGCAGTTCCCGCCTCACCGGCCAGAATCGGCCCCAAGCTCGCGCCGCTATCTCCACAGCCGATTCACTACCCGGATCAGCGCCGCGCCGCTCACTACGAATACTGCCAGCAGCATCCAGAAATAATCCATTCGGCCGTAAAGGAAATTGCCCACGGTAAATAGCGCCGACCAGATCGTGATGCAGCCGGCGAACCACCCGAGCAGGGACATCGGAAATGCAGCGGCTTCGGAATCGGCCGCGGCCTCCGCGGCGGAAACTCCCGCCATCACGCGGATGCGTTGCCAGCCCGGTCCGCCCGGACGAACCTTGTGGTAGAAGTTCACCAGCGCCTCATTGCTGGTTTGCGGCCCCACATAAGCGGTAGTTACCCACAACACCGTTGTCACCGCGATAGTAATCAGTAACTCCTGGTAAGTGCCTGGCGCCATGTCGTACTTCTTCAGAATCAAAAAAAGCAGAGACATGCCGAAAGAACTGACCATGGCGACAATCTCGCACCAGGCCGTGACGCGCCACCAGAACCAACGCACGAGGTAGATCAGGCCGGTGCCGGCGCCCACTTGCATGATCACGTCGAAGCTGTCTTTGGCGGTGTCTAAGGCGAACACCATGGCGGAAGAACCGACGAAGAGGATCACCGTCGCGATCCGTCCGGCCACCACGTAGTGCTTATCCGGCGCGTCGGTCTTCACGAACCGGCGGTAGAAATCGTGCACCAGGTACGACGCGCCCCAATTGAGGTGCGTAAGGATGGTGGACGAATTGGCGGCAATCAGCCCACCCAACATCAGCCCCATCCAGCCAACCGGCAGGAAACGCAGCATGGCTGGAAAGGCGATGTCGTGCCCCAGCAACTTGGGATCGAGATTGGGAAAGGCTTTCTGGATGTCCGACAACTGCGGGTAGACGATGAGCGATGCCAGGCCCACTAGAATCCACGGCCACGGGCGCAAAACGTAGTGGGCCAGGTTGAAGAACAGCGTGCTGCCCAACGCGTCCTTTTCGGTCTTCGACGCCAGCATGCGTTGCGCGATGTAGCTGCCGCCGCCCGGCTCCGCGCCGGGATACCACGAGGCCCACCATTGCACGGTGATGGGGATGACGAAGATCGCCACCGCGAGATCCCAGTTGTTGGTGAAATCCGGCAGCATGTTGAGGTAGTGGATGCCGTGCGGTCCGGGCAGATTCGACAGTTTATGCACCAGGCCGCTCATCCCGCCCACTTGCGGCAGTTGCACCGCGAAGTACGCCGCTGCGATGACCGCCGACATTTTGATGAAGAATTGCACCATGTCGATCACCAGCACACCCCACAGCCCGGAGTGAGTGGCGAAGACCACGTTCAGCAGCCCGACGAACAGAAGCGTTTGCCAGCGTTCGAAGCCGAAGAGAATCGCGGCGATCTTGCACGCCGCCAGGTTCACGGTCGCCATGATGATGCAGTTGAACAACAGGCCGAGGTAAATGGAGCGAAAGCCGCGCACGGCGCTGGCGGCCTTGCCGGAGTAGCGCAGCTCGTAAAACTCCAGATCGGTGAGAACTCCGGAGCGCCGCCAGAGCTTCGCATAAAAGAACACCGTGGAAACGCCCGTCAGAGTGAAGGCCCACCATCGCCAGTTGCCCGCGACGCCTTCGGTGCGCACGAAGTTCGCAACCAGGTTGGGGGTGTCGCTCGAAAATGTGGTGGCCACCATGGAGAGCCCGGCGAGCCACCATGGGACGGACCGGCCGGACGCGAAGAACTCCGCGGTGCTCTTACCCGAGCGCTTTGCAACGAACAGCGCGGGCGCGAAGCAGATGGCGACAGCCAGGAGGGCGATGACCCAGTCAAGCGTATGCAAATGCATAGGTGAACAAAAAGTTTACTTCTTTTCGAGGTGGAGTGCGCCGGGCGCCGGCCGGACATCCATCAGGTGGATCCGTTCGTCGAACCCGGCGCGGCCCGCATAAAACCGATCCACCAGGCCGCGGCGCACGGCCTGGCGATCCTCGGCGCGGCACAACACGACCACACAGCCTCCGAATCCAGCGCCGGTGAGGCGGGCGCCCAACGCGCCGGATTCCATGGCGGCTTCCACCAACTGGTTGAGTGCGGGGCAACTGACGCGCAGCTGGTCCCGTAGGCTGGCGTGCGATTCCAGCAGCAGGCGGCCGAATACGACGGCGTCGTCGCTTTCCATGGCGGCGACCGCGGCGCGTACACGCAACGCTTCCGAAGTAACATGCAGAAAGGCATCGCGCTCGGGGCCACGCTGCAGACGAAGGGCAGCATCCAAAGCCACCGGGAGCGCTTCGCGGTACGATGCGAATCCCAAACGTGCGAGCGCGGTGGTGCCGCCGGCACGGCGCAGGTTGTACTCTTCGCGCGCGCTCCCGGACTTTTCGGCCGTTTGCAGGCTGTGCGCCACCAAGAAGCCCCAGCCCTCCGGCACGGGAATCGGGCGAACCGAAAGCGGTGCGAACTCCACCAGGGAGGCGCAGCCCGCGCGCGATTCGAGCGAAGCCGCGTGATCCATGCCTCCGCCGCGCGTGCCCACGAACTGCTCGCCCGCCGGCAGAATCTCCATCAGTTCCGTAAAGCTCGCTTCGAGTCCGTTGGCCTCGAGCAGCGCGAGCGTGAAGGCGACCAGCAGTGCGGAAGATGACGATAGTCCGGCGGCCGCGGGCAGGCGAGAATCGACGACGGCATCCACACCCTTGCCGCTGCCCCATCGGCCGGCAACCGCTTGCGCGGCGGCGCGCAGGTAGTTCTCCCAATCGCCCCGCGCCACCGGAGCCAGTTGAGCGGTCCACTCGAACTCGCGCGAGCCATACTCGGCGCTCACCGCGCTGATGCGGGCGTCGCTGCGCGCGCGGAAAGCGACGCGAATCCGCCGGTCGAGCGCCACGGGCAAGACGGCAAGATTGTGGTAGTCGATGTGCTCGCCGATGAGATTCACGCGGCCCGGCGCTTCGACGAAGCTCGGCTCGCCACCCGCGCCGAACAGCCCCAATAAACGTTCCCGTGGATCCGGAGGCCCCTGCATTTCGCCACGCTCCCGATCACCATACCACTACGCGGCCGGAGTTAATATAAGGAGAATCGCCTCGTATTTTGTAAATACTCACAATTCCCCCCAGAGGGTGGTGTAACTTTCTGCGTTCCGCCACCGCCTTTCAATTTAGCGAGCCAATCAAGACAACAGGCAGGAGGCCCGAGGCAGTCGCCAGGCCCCGCCCCGGTTCGCGACAGTTTAAGAATTCACAAGGAGACACTATGAAAACACGCACGTTACTACTGACCGGAGCACTGGCACTTTTTACCCTGTCCGTTGCAAGCGCCAAGACCTATGACATCCTTCTTTCCTCGCCGACCAAGGCGGGCAACCTGCAACTCAAGGCCGGCGAGTACCGGCTGAACCTGAACGGCTCGAAAGCCATCTTCACCGACGTCAATACCGCCAAGAGCTTCACCACGGAAGTGAAAGTGGAGAACTCGGACACGAAGTTCAGCGATACCAAGATCGACTCCTCGACCGAAGGCTCCACCAGCGTAATCAAGGACATCGAACTCGGCGGCTCCAAGACCAAGATCGATTTCTAAGCAGTCCCCCGACCGGCCGGCCCAATCTTCCCCCTGGCCGGCTGGTCTTGTAGTTGTCCTTCCCCGCCTCCAAACCAGGCGCCGTGCCATACAATAGCTACCATGCGCACGGTGCTCTTTCCGAATCTGCCTTCGAACGGGCGACGGGGCTTTCTCCGCCGGCTGCTGACGGCCAGCGGCTTGGCTGCCGCACCGCAGGCCGCGCTGCCCCAGGAGCGGGGTACGTCTGGTGCTGCGCCTTCCTTCCTGCCCGCCTATGCCCGCGCGCAAAACTATCGATCGTTGAAGCAGTCCAGCTTCGACCGCACGGGCGGCAATCGCGATTCCTGGCGCATTCCCGCCGGAGGAGTCCAGGAACTCTTCCTTGCGGACGGTGCCGGCGTCATCAGCCACATCTGGTTCACCATCGCGGCGCAGGGCGATATGCATCTGAAAGAGCTGGTGCTGCGCGCCTGGTGGGACGACAATCCCAAACCCAGCATAGAAACTCCCATCGGCGATTTCTTCGGCCTGAATCTGGGCTCTTACTTCATTTATCAATCCGAGTATCTGGCCTGCTCGCCGGGCAAATCGCTCAATTGTTACTTTGCGATGCCCTTTCGCCATAAAGCTCGGCTGAATGTTACCAATGAGGGAAAGCGCGATGTCGGCGCCTTCTATTCCAACATCGACTACATGACGATGCCCCAGTTGCCGCAGGATTCCTTGTACTTTCACGCGCAGTACCGGCAATCCGCNNAACGGCTGGTGGGGCGAGGGCGACGACATGATTTTCGTCGACGATGAATCGAAGCCGGTCATCAACGGAACGGGCTCGGAAGACTACTTCCTGGGGAGTTGGGATTTCGGCGGCCGCGACGGAGCCCAGCCTTTCGGGCATGCCCAGTATGGCGCGCCGCTGATTGTCAACGCGGAACGCACGGGCGGCCGTTACTGCTGCTACCGCTTCCATGGTGACAACCCCGTCACCTTCGAGCGTTACTTGAAACACACCATGGAGCACGGCCATGCCAACGACCGCGCAGACAACTTCTTCTCCTGCGCCTACTGGTATCAAGCCTCTCCATTCACCGATTTTCCGGCGCTCGCGCCCGTGGAGGCGCGCACGCCCGTAGTGAAGCCATCATGAAGCTGACTCGCCGTCAAGCGGCTACCGCCCTCACCGGCGCTCTGGGACTTGCCCAAGTGCGGGCGCAACAACCGGCCGCCACCCCGCCGCGCGAGACCCACGCCGTATGGGCCGGCGCTTCCGACGCGGGCACCACCGTCGATTCGGTCCGCGCCTTCGTCGCGCAACTCAAGCGCGCCAACATTCACAAGCTCGTGATGGGCTGCAAGGAGGGCGGCGGCAACGTCGTCTGGCACAGCAAGCGCTTCCCGCAACTCATCTCTCCGCGCTATCGCGATTTTGACCTGGTGGAAAACCTGGTCCGCGAGGCGCACGACCAAGGCATCGAAGTCCACATCTGGCTGATCGATTTCTATGAAGGCGACACCGGCGTAGCCTTCCGCGAGCATCCTGAATGGGCACAACTCAACGCCGATGGAAGGCCCACCAATACCGAAACGCTGCTCAACGGCGAGAAACTGCCCATCGCGCCGTACCACAACATCTGGATGTGTCCCGGGCGGCGCCCCGGCTACACCGACCAGTGGCTGCTGCCGCTGATCGAAGAACTGGTCTCGGACTACGCCATCGACGGAATCCATCACGACTACGTAAGGTACGGTGGCGACGTAGCCCCGGACAGCTACTGCTTCTGCGACTATTGCCTCAAGGAAATGCCCCGCCACGCGCTGTTGCATTGGGAAGCGCCGCCGAACCACCAGCCCATCGAGATTGTGCGTCCGCGCCTGGAAGCCAGTTGGGAGGCTACACCGGACATGCTACCGGCCGGATGGGAGCAGATGGACCGCCGGGCGAAGGCCGACTTTATTCTCAATGGCCGCACCATTGCCGGCGGCCCGCCGGACATGCGCCACTTCTTCTACGAGTACCGCATCGACCAGATCAGCCGCTTCGTACGCGAGGCTCATGACCGCTCCAAACGCATCAATTCTAGGATCCAGATGACCGCTGCCGTCTTTAAGAATCCCATCCAGAGCGGCCGGTATCTCGGGCAAAAGTGGTCCGACTGGAATCCCTGGATCGATATCTATATGCCAATGAGTTATCGCAGCCACTTTCTAGGCGATTTCGATACTTACTGCACGCACCTAACTGAGATCACCGCCCGGCAATTGGAGTGGACGAGGCATGAAAGACCGCTATATGCCGGCATTTACACCTCCGACCTGTACAAAGAAGAAGCCGCGTCCCGCACTTATCCTCCGAGTAAGTTGATCCGCGCCATTGAGGCCGCTCGCGCCGCCAAACCGGATGGAATCGTGATTTTTTCCGCCGGCTCCCTCCGCAGCCAGAACCTCTGGCCCCAACTGGAAGCTATTTTCAAGGCTTAGGGCGGCACGTTATACTGGCTCGCAGTGAGTGAGATGCACAAGCCGCCGGCCTCATGGTCACGTCACGGGTGGCGCATTCTATTGCTCTGGGCGCTGCTGGGTGCGGCTTATTCCAATTCTTTCCAAGCCGCCCTGGTCTTTGACGGCGCCAAGATCGTGATGCAGGATTCCCGCATCCACGCCGTCACACCGGAAAATATCCGGCTCATCTTCAGCGAAGAGTATTGGTACAAGGGCGCCCCTTCCGGCCTGTATCGTCCGCTCACTACCTTTTCTTTCCTGCTGAATTACGTCGCGCTCAGCAACGGCCCGGACCCTGCCGGTTATCACTGGACGAATTTCCTTCTGCACGGAATCAATGTAACTCTGGTCTATGCGCTGGGGATATTGATTTTCGTGGACCCCGCGCTGGCCCTGGCGCTGGCGGCCCTGTGGGGGCTACATCCGCTCCTCACCGATTCCGTCACCAATGTCGCCGGACGCGCCGACTTACTCGCGGCCTTCGGTGTGTTGGCCGCTTTACTCTGCTATATGAAAGGCACCCAGGCTCGCGGACCTCGCAAGCTGGCGTGGCTGGCGGCCATGGCGGCCGCGCAAGCCGCCGGCCTCTTTGCAAAAGAGAACGCCGCCGTGCTGCCCGCGATCTTGCTGCTTTGCGACCTGGCGTGGCCGGAGCGCGCCACCTGGCGCGCTCGGGCGTCTGCCTATGCCGCACTGGCAGTACCCTTTGCAGCCTGGCTCTATTTGCGCAGCCAGGTGCAGACGCACATGCTGATCCACTTCCTGGAGAATCCGCTGCTGGGCGCCGGGTTCCTGACGGCGCGGCTCACTGCCGTCAAAGTGATCGGCAAGCTGGTGTGGCTGTTTGTGTGGCCGGCCGGATTGTCGGCCGACTATTCCTATAACGCCATTCCGCTGTTCGGCTGGCACTTTTTCCAGTGGGAGGATGCGAAGGCGCTGATCGCCCTGGCGGTCTGTCTGGGCGCGGCGCTGCTGGCCTTTCGCTCGCGCCAATCGCGGAAATCGCTGTTTTTTTTCGTCGCTTTTTTTTTCGTTGCGCTCCTTCCCACGGCGAACCTGGTCATCCTGATCGGCAGCATCATGGCTGAGCGGTTCGCTTATCTGCCGTCGTTGGGGCTCGCCGGATGCGCGGTGCTAGCGCTCCACATGCTGTTCCGAAAGCGGGCCGCATGGATCGCGCTGGCCTTCGTGTGCCTCGGGTTGTCCGCGCGCACTTACACCCGCAACCTCGATTGGCGCGACGAGCTCAGCTTCTGGACCAGCACCGTGAATGTTTCACCCGCCAGCGCCCGGCCGCACAACAACTTGGGAAACACGCTCCTGCCGCAGCCCGGTCGCCTGCCCGACGCCATCGCCGAGTTTGAAGCGGCGCTGCGCATCTGGCCGGACTACACCGATGCGCACTACAACCTGGGCAACGCTCTGGCGCAAATCCCCGGCCGGCTCCCCGACGCGATTGCGGAGTATCGGCAGGCTCTGCGAATGGAACCGGATTTCGCGCAGGCGCACATCAATCTGGGCAACCTTCTGTCGCAAATCCCCGGCCGGCTCCCCGACGCCATCGCGCAATTTGAAGCGGCGCTGCGAACCGATCCCGATCTGGCCGATGCGCACTACAACCTGGGAACCATTCTGTCGCAAATCCCCGGCCGGCTCCCCGACGCCGTCGCCCAGTTTCAAGCGACACTGCGGATCCAACCCGATTCCGCCAAAGCCCATAACAACCTGGGAACCGTCTTATCGCAAATGCCCGGCCACCAGTCCGATGCCATTGCCGAGTATCAAGCGGCGTTGCGCCTCCAGCCCGATTACGCCAGAGCCCACAACAACCTGGCTAACATCCTTCTGCAAATGCCCGGCCGGCTCACTGACGCCATTTCCGAGTATCAAGCGGCGTTACGGTTTGAGCCGAATCTGGCGGAAGCGCACGCCAACCTGGGAAGCGCTTTTTCGGAAATGCCCGGACGAATGGCCGAGGCTATCGCGGAGTACGAAGCCGCCTTGCGGATCAGTCCCGATCCGGAAGTCCGGCGGAGACTGGATCGGCTGCTTGCGGGGAAACGTTAGGGCCGCCAACATCCGACAAAATCGAAAGGCCGGGCACATCCGCATGACGGATAGGCCCGGCCCTCGAAAACCGCCGGACGCTGCCGGCTCGATACAGGGTTAGAAGTTAATACGCGCCACGAACTCCAGAATGCGCCCGCCGGGATCGACGGTGCCCGAGATGTCGCGGTAGGCCGAGGTGACCTGCCCGAACGACGACGAGTTATTGATGCTGCCCGGGAGGAAGTTGGTGATATTGAAAACATTCAGCGCCTGGACGCGGAATTCGAGGTTGACGCTTTCACGGATCCGCGTGACCTTGACAACACTGACATCGTAGTGTTGTTGCCACGGGAGCTCGAAGTAGCCGCGCCAGCCCAGAGTTCCAGCCGGAGCAGAGGACATATACGGCTGGGTGGGGTCCACCTGAGCCGGGGTCAGGCTGTTGACGTTGAAGGCAGCCTGCGTGTTGGTGATGAAGTTGCTGCCGACGGCGGCGCCCTTCACGGGCGGCGGCAGGTAGTAGACAAGGCCCTGCAGAGTGGTCGGATCGGTGATCTTGTAGATCCCCATCTCGCTCTGGAGTTGTTTGGCGGTGATGTTGTGGAGAATGACGCCGTCACCGCTGCTGTTGTTGAAGGTGCCGAGGCTGCTCCAGTATTGCGGAGTGCCGGATTGGAGGCGCATCACGCCGGCGATTTCCCATCCTTCGAGGGCTTTCCGGACGAAGGGGTTTTTCACGCTGGAAAAGAGCGAGCGGCCCGGGCCGAAAGGCAGTTCGTAGATCCAGTTCAACTTGATCCCGTGGCGGATATCGAAAGGCGACAAGATCTTGTCGTAAGCCAGGTCGCGCTGGGTCACCGGGGTGACATTGTCGATCGCGCTATTGCTGGAGCCATTGACCAGGGATTTGGAGAATGCGTAGCTTCCCTGGATCGTGAAACCGCGGGACAACCGGCGCCGGAGCTCGACCTGGAAGGCATCGTAGAAGGAGGAGCCCTGGTTGTCGAGCACGAAAGCGTTGTTAACCGCCGGATTGACCACGAAGAAGTTCACTGGGTAGCCAGCTTTGGTGAGGTTCTGCAGACGGCTCAGAGTGCCTTGGATGTTGGCTGCCACGGTGCCGGGGGCTCCCAGCATCAAGCTGGTGGCGGTGGTGGAGTCGCTGGTGGTGCCGAGGGCGGCCGTGAGGATGGGGACAGCCTGTTGTCCCGCCAAGCCCGTATTGCCAAAGTTGATGACACTCTGGTTGTTATTGATGTTGCCGCCACGAGCGATGGTAAGATTGCTCTGCGCGACCTTGAACTCGTTCAGGAATTGGTTCTCAAAGATGTTGGTTTCGTTGAGACCGTAGAGCCTCCACAGCTTGACGCCATGGTTTCCGGTGTAACGGAGCTCCATAACGGTGTCTTTACCCAGTTCGCGCTGCCAGCCGAGGTTCCAGCTCTGCACGTACCCCATCTTGAGATTGGGGTTGAAGTCGAAGATCTGATCGGTGAAGGCGGCGGCGATGGGATATTGCGGGGAGGTGGGGACGCCAGCCTTGACAGGCAAGGTAGCATCGCGGAACAGCACACTGCCGGCCGGCCCGAAATCGCTGGGCGTGCCGTTGTTGCTGACACTGGTAGTGATCTGAAGGCCCTGGTTGGCGCCGTAGATCTGGGTGAAGACGTTGGAGCCCTCGCGTACGGTGGAAATGGAATAGCCCCCGCGGAGGACCGAGGCACCGTTATGCTTGCCGAAAAGGAAGCCCAGTGGCCCCTCATGCCCCGGCACCTGCCAGGCAAGGCCGACAGACGGAGCCCACACCGGCGGGATCTTGTAGCCGCTTGGGCCGTTGACGGGCGTGTAGACCGGCGCCGAGCCGGTCAAGGTACCCGGCTGGAACATATGGCCCACACCGGATACTCCCCACAAGCCTGGGTAGGTGACCTGGGTGTATGTTTTGTCGATGTTGTCCCAGGGCAGTTGTTTTTCGTAACGGATGCCCACGGAGAGCGTGAGGGTGGAAGCGATGCGCCAGGTGTCCTGGGCGTAAAGGCCGTACTCCCGGAGGCGATCGCGATCGATTTTCGGAACGAGCCCGTATTGATGAGTGGTGCCATCCAACACTACCGACCGCCCAATGGTATTCACGCGACCGGTGAGAGACGCGTACAACGCCGCCGCAGAACTCTGCTGAGTACTAGTTGAACCCGGCAGACTGGTGGCATTGAAGGCGGCGGTTGCTCCAGTGATCAGCGGGTCGCCGGTAACAGCTCCGAAGGAGATGGTGGGCATCACCGAATTGCCAACTATCTGCTGGTAGACACCGATCTGATCGAAGTTGCCGCCCACGGTGAACTGGTGCGAGCCCTTGACCCAGGACAGAGTGTCCGCAAAATCCTCGACGGGCCCATTGCGGCGCTGCGAATTGTTGGTGGTGGTTACCACCAGCCCGGTGCCGGTAGGAACGTAACCGCGCCACTGCGAGAAGAGGGCCGAACTGCCGACCGCGTCGAAGAACAGTACGGTGCCGCCGTTCAAGCCGCCGCGGATTTCGTTGGTCAACCGCGAGGTGATGGCGGAGCGCAACGCCAGAGTGCCTTCGAAGCGGTTGCTGCGCTGGCCGGTATTGATCTTGCTTCCCAGGACCGTCCCGGCGCCGTCATAGACATCCACGACGTTATTCAGGAAGTCGGGAACGGAAACGTACTTATCGTAGTTGTAAACCAGCGAAATGTGATGCTTCTGGCTGAGGTTGTAGTCGAAACGCGTGGTGAAGAAGTCGCGCTGATCGTTCCCCGTGGGCTGGTAGTTGTAGGTATTGGTGTTGTAGTCGTTGCTGGGAATGTTGGATGTCAGGTTGCCACCGTTGGTGAGGGCAGCGATCTGGCCATAGGTGGTCGCCAGGATCGGATCGGGCGTGGTGGGATACTGCCGGGTGGTGGTGGGCAGCGCGGGGTTGGCCGCGCCGACCAACTGGTACAAGTTCGCGGTGCGAATTGCGCCGGTAGCATCCTTATAGGTGTAGTTGCCATTCAGGGCATCCGGCGTCAGCACGGTCCGGGTGTAGGCCTTGGTGCCTGGCAACCGGTAGCGCTCGTAGTTGGTAAAGAAAAACAGTTTGTCCTTGAGGATGGGTCCGCCGATGTGGCCGCCGTATTGGTTCAGTTTGACAATGTCCCGGGGCAGACCCGCGCCGGTTACCTGGTTGCGGGTGTCGTTGTTGAAGTAGTAGTTGGCGTCAAAGAAAGTGTTGCGCACCTGTTCAAAGCCGCCGCCGTGGAAAGAGTTGGTGCCGCCCTTGGTGACGAACTTGATCTGTGCGGCGCCCTGCGAGGTGCTGTCCACGCCGCCCGCGGACGTGGTGAGGGTGACTTCTTCGAGCGCGTCGACGGACGGCATGATGTAACTGAAGAAGCCATCGCTGCTCTTGAGCATGCTGTCCTGGGTGTTCATGCCGTCAATGGTGACGTTGATGGCGCCCTTGGGAAGGCCGTTGATCGACGAGCTGCGGGGATTGGTGGGAGTCTGGGTACCCGGCTGGGTCACGATCAATTCGACGGCGTTGCGGGTAGCGAACGGCAACTCGTTAACCTGCCGCCCGGTGATGGTGCTGCTCACTTCGGCGGAAGTCGCCTGGACGATTTCGGCACCGCTCTGGACGGTGACAGTCTCGGAAGTCTGGCCGACTTCCAGTTTGATTGGCACTAACGCCGGCACGCCGGCCGTGAGAGCAATGTTGTTGACCGAGGCGACCTTAAAGCCCGGCTTGGTGACGGTGACTTGATAAGCGCCCGCTTCCAAACTCGTTACGGTAAATTCGCCGCGTTCGTTGGTTGTGGATCTGCTAACCTGGCCGGTCCCGGTGGTGGTTACCTGAATTTCCGCGCCGGGAACCGCAGCTCCGGACGGGTCGGTAACGATGCCGTCGATACGGCTAAGGTTCACTTGTGAAAAAGCGAGAGTGGCGCATAAGCATACCAGCAGCGCCACCATAAATGTCTTCATTTTCGTGTGTACCCCCTGTCAAGTCTTAAACGAATTCAACTCCGCAACAACCTCACTGAGGTCTCAAAAAGGACACATCTGCCTAAACCTCCGGCACGATGCAGCGCCGAAGCACTGCATCTAATACATCAATACCGGCTATCCACCTTGGTTCGAATGCCCCTTGGCCTCTTATCGGACTACCTCAAAATCAGCGCCCGTTGTGAAGATATTGGCAAGAGTTTATCACAGGCGGGTTCCAATGGGAAGAGGAATTAGCGGTCTTTTACGACTTTTTGAAAAATTCGTGCGGGAATTTACAGCACTAAACTGAGGCGATTCGTATTACTCATTACGCCCCGCGCCGCCGCGGCCACGGCCCGCCGGAGCAGTGCTATCGACGCCGCCTTGCTTCAAGATGGTGGCGGCACTGGTGTAATCCAGTTTGGGCGCGAGCTTGCGAATGCCGTCGAAGACGAAGAAGCGCGCTGCCTCGTCGATCCCCACGCGGGGCGGCCCGGCGGGCGCACCGGCGGCGCGGTCCTTGATCCCCTGCACGATGCGCTCGTAGGGGCTGTCATCTTCCTGCCAGACGCGGATGTCGTCGCCCACGTGGATCAACTCGCGCGCGCGGGCCTCCTCGAATCCCGGCAGCACCCACACCGGCTCGCCTTGGGCGGGCAGCACCACCGCGAAGGTGCGCTCGCTCTTTCCCCAACGCACTCCGGTCAGGTATACCATGGCCGGCCCGGGTTCGAGGACGACGGCCTGGTATCCGAATTCCTTCATGGCCGCCTGAAGCTTGCCAATTCGCTCCCTATACGTCGCGGCGGTTGTTTCGGTGGTCTGCTGCATGGTGAATCACTCTCCGCTTTCCTTATCCAAATCCAAAAGGCTGGTCGATGGCCGGGCTCTGCCTGGTGAACAGGCGCGCGCCGCTCCCGGTGATGTACATGCAATCTTCCAGCCTGACTCCGAACTCACCGCAAATGGCGATGGTCGGCTCATTGCTGAAGCACATGCCCGGCGCCAGTCTGGTCTGGTTGCCGCGCACCAGGTAGGTCCACTCGTGCCCGTCCAGCCCGATGCCGTGGCCCGTCCGGTGCGGCAACCCAGGCACCTTGTAGCCCGGCCCGAATCCCGCATCCGTAATCACTCGGCGCGCGGCCGCATCTACCGATTCGCAGGTGGCTCCCACCTGCGCCGCCGCCAGCGCGGCATCCTGCGCCTTTCGCTCCAGATTCCAAATCTCCCGCTGCCGCGCGGTGGGCTTGCCGAATACCGTAGTGCGGGTGATGTCGGATTGGTAGCCTTCCACCGTGCAGCCATCGTCCACCAGCACCATGTCGCCTTCCCTTAATTGCTGTGGCTGCGTGCTGCCGTGCGGGAACGCCGTGTACTTGCCGAAAATTACCAGCGCGTCGCCGCGATAGCCCAGAGCGCGGTATGCCGCATCGACGTTGTTGTTCAGTTCGCCCGAGGTCATCCCTTCGCGCAAGGTCGCGAAGACTGCTTTATAGCACGCGATGGTGACATCGTTGGCATGCTGCATCAGGGCGATCTCGGCCGGCGACTTGATCACCCGGCAGCCCACGGTCACCGGATCGGCGCTGACAAACTCCGCGCCCGGCAGTGCCTTACGCAGGCCATCGAACACGGCGAAGCGCACGCGCTCTTCTATTCCTATGGTGGAACCGGCGGCGCGGTCCTTGAGCACCTGCACAATCTTCTGATAAGGGCCTTCGTCCGCCCAGGCGCGCACGTCGCCGCCCATGTGGATGGCCTGTTGGGCCCGCGCCTGGTCGGCCTGCGGCACAATCCACGCCGGCTCGCCTTTTTCCGGAAGGACGAAGGCGAAGGTGCGATCGCTCGCCGTCCAACGCGTGCCCGTAAAGTAGTACATGCTGGAGCCGCCTTCCAGCACAATGGCGCCGATCTGGTTCGCCCGCATCAACTGCCGGGCCTTCTTCATGCGCGCACGCCGTTCGTCGTCGGTGATGGGCCGCACCCCATCCGTCATGGGCCGCAGGTTCTTGAAAGCGTCGGGCGGCTGGGCCGCCGCCACCCCAGCCGCGGCCGCGACCGCACCAATGAATGTTCGCCGTTTCATGCAATCAGCGTGGGCGTTTTTTTGTGCCACTCGGTGGCCTGTTCATACGCCAGAGCCACGCGCAGCGGTGAACCTTCGTCATAAATCTTGCCGAGGAAACCGAGCATCGACCACGGCCCGCGCCCCGTTCCTTCCGTGTAGCCGCACCGCACCACCACCTGCGGGTTGCCGGTCAGGTTGGTGGTGGTCAGCAACGAGCCCGCGATCACCACGGCGTCCCAATCCGCCATGAACTTCTCGAACTTCTCCACCAGTTTGGTGCGCACCCGCTGCGCCCGGATGTATTCCACCGCCGGAATCAGCCGCGAACTGCGGAAGGAATTCGGCCAATCGCCAGGCGCCTGCCCCCGCAGCGTCCGCACGCGGCCGTCGCGCGTGATGTCGTCGAAAGCCGTCGCGCCCTCGGCCTGTAGCAGGAAGCTGATCAGCGTCATGTCCTCCTGGTATTCCACCGGCGTCAGGGTAACCCCGGCGCTCTTCAAGTCGGCAATGGCCTGGTCGTAGATCTTCTTGCGATCACCCTGCATCTGGTCGAAATCCCGCTGCAGGATCCCCACCCGCATGCTCTTCACCGGCTTGCGCGGCTCCCAGTGGAACGGATCCGCACCGACTGAGCGGTCGTGCCCGTCAGGCCCGTAGATGGCATTCAGCACGATGGCGCAATCTTCGACGCTGCGGCAAATCGGCCCGACCTTATCCATGGTCCAGCTCAACGCCATCGCCCCGTGGCGGCTCACGCGGCCATAGGTGGGACGCAGCCCCACCACCCCGCACGCCGTGCTCGGCGATACGATCGAGCCGAGGGTTTCCGTGCCCAGCGAGAAGCCCACCAGACCCGCCGCCGTGGAGGAGGCGGACCCGGCCGAAGACCCGCTCGAACCGCGGTCGTATTCACCCTTCGCACGCGCCGCNNTCTTTGACGCCGAACGGAATCCCGTGCAGCGGCCCGCGATACTTGCCCGCTTTGATTTCGGCATCGGCCGCGGCTGCCTGTTGCAGAGCCGGTTCTTCGGTGAGAGTGATCAGGCACAGCAGCTTTGGCGAATACTTCTTCATCCGCTCCAGGTACATCTTGGTCAGGTCGGTGGACGACACAGCGCGCGACCGCACCAGCGGCGCGAGGTCCGTCACCGGCAGAAACGCCAGGTCCTCGAGATTCGACGGCGCCTTGGCGCTGGACCTGGCCGGAATAGTGGTTTCGAACCGCTGCGGCCCCTTGATGGGCACACGGTCCGGCAGCCCCGGATGAAACGTGAACGCAGGCTCGGTGTCCAGCGGCACGTCGATCTGCCGCAGCCGCTCGTACGAGCCCAGCGCGCGGTTCACCGATCCCATCATGGTGTCGATCTCAGCGTCCTGGAACTCCAGACCAAGCAGTTTCAGCGCCGCCTGCACCTGCTCCTTGGTGATGCGCATCGGCTGGTTGCCGCCGCGCCCGCCCCCACGTCCGCCCGCGGGCGGTTGCGGCGGGGTCGCCGGCGGCGGCGGGGTGGTTACCGGTGGCCGGTCCTGTGTGAGCGCCGGCCGCGCCGCGGCCAGCACGCCGATGAGTTGCATCCAGGTTCGTCTGTCCATAAGAATTGCTACCTATAATACCTGAAGCTCCCGGCCTCGGGCGCTGCCTCCATGGCGCCGCCTTCAACCCCGCGTCGCGTGCCATGCGATACACTCCCTGCATGAAGCTATTTCCGCTCCTATTGTGCGTTTCTCTTTCTGCCTTCGCGCAGGATGAAACTCCCCAAGGCAGAGGCGGTCGCGGCGGCGACAATCAAGACCCCATCAACGCTCGCACTTTCGCCAGCCTGCGGGCGCGCCAGATCGGCCCCGCCATGATCTCAGGCCGGGTCCTGCAGATCGCCGTGTTCCCCGACGATTCCAGCCACTATATGATCGCGCTGGCCGCGGGCAACATCTTTACGACCGAAAACAACGGGACCACCTGGACTCCCGTGTTCGAAAACTATGGATCGTTTTCCATCGGCTGGATCACCATCGATCCTAAGAATCCCTCGATCGTGTGGGTGGGCACCGGCGAGAACAACAACCAGCGCGCAGCGGCCTACGGCGATGGCGTCTACAAAAGCGAGGACGGCGGACGAACATTCCGCAACGTCGGACTGAAGGCCTCCGAACATATCGCCCGCATCATCGTGGACCCGCGCGATTCCAACGTGGTCTACGTGGCGGCGCAAGGCCCCCTGTGGAAGGGCGGCGGCGATCGCGGCCTCTACAAAACCACCGACGGCGGCAAGACCTGGTCGCAAAGCCTCATCAAGGTGGACGAATACACCGGCTGTACCGACGTCGTGATGGATCCCACGAATCCGGATGTGCTGCTGGCAGCCACCCATCAGCGCCAGCGCGCCTATTTCGGAATGATTCACGGCGGCCCCGGCAGCGCCCTGTGGCGCACCATTGACGCCGGCAAGACATGGACGAAAGTGCAAGGCGGATTCCCGCAGGGACAGGGCGAGATCGGTCTGGGCCGCATCGGCCTGAACTACGCGCCCTCCAACCCCAAGATGATTTATGCGGAAGTGGAAGGCAACGGCAACGGCGGCCTGTACCGCTCCATGGATGGCGGCATCACCTGGGAGCGGCGGAACAACTCCGATCAGCAGGCGCAGTATTACGCCAAGGTGGTGGTGGATCCGGCGAACTCCGACCGCGTCTACATCATGGGCGTTAACATCTCGGTTTCCGACGATGGCGGCCGCACAACCACCTCGCTCGGCACGCGCAACAAGCACGTCGACAATCACGATATCTGGGTGGACCCCAAGAACAACAATCACTATATGGTGGGATGCGACGGCGGCCTGTATGAGAGCTTCGACCGCGCCAGCACCTGGATCTTCAAAGAAAACCTCCCGACCGGCCAGTTCTACGACGTGACGGTGGATGAAGACGCGCCGTTCTACCACGTCTATGGCGGCACGCAGGACAACAACAGCGTCGGCTGCGCCGCGCGCACCAAGAACACGGTGCTGACCAACGCCGATTGCTTCGTCACCAACGGCGGCGACGGCTTCTATTCGCGTGTCGACCCGAAGGATCCCAACACGATTTACTCTGCCAGTCAGAACGCCGGCATCGTGCGATTCGACAAACGCACCGGCGAGCGGGTCAACATCGTGCCGGAACCGGCGAAGGGCGATCCGGCGTTGCGCTGGAACTGGGATGCCCCCTTCATCGTCAGTCCGCATTCCAACACGCGGCTGTACATCGGTTCGCAGAAGCTGTATCGCAGCGACGACCGCGGCGATTCCTGGGTGCCCGTTAGCCCCGACCTGACGCGCCAACTGGACCGGAACAAGCTGCCGCTGATGGGCAAGATCTGGCCCATCGACGCCATTCAGAAGAACGTTTCGACGGCGCTCTACGACAACATTTCCTCCATCGCCGAATCGCCCAAGAAGGAAGGCCTGATCTACGTCGGAACCGACGACGGCCTGGTGCAGGTGACTCAGGACGGCGGCAAGCACTGGGAGAAGGTCGATAAGCCGGCGGGCGTGCCGGAGAACGCCTACGTGCAGCGCATCGTGGCCTCGCAGCACGACGCGGGCACGGTCTATGTCGCGTATGAGAATCATCAGAACGGCGACTTCAAGCCGTACCTCATCAAGAGCACCGACATGGGCAAGACGTGGCTCAACATCTCCGGCAACCTGCCGGAACGCGGCGGCGTGTACGCCATCGCCGAAGACTACGTCAACAAGAATCTGATTTTCGCGGGTACCGAATTCGGTCTCTACTTCACGAATATCGGCGGCGAAAAATGGATCAAGTTGACGGTCGGCCTTCCCACAACGCAGATTCGCGACCTCGCCATCCAGAAACAGATGGACGACCTGGTGATCGGCACCTTTGGCCGCAGCATTTACGTGCTGGACGATTACAGCCCGCTGCGGGTAGCGACGCCGGAGACGATGCAGAAGGAAAGCGCCATGTTCCCGGTACGCAAAGCGCTCGAGTTCATTCCGTACAATACCGGCGGCGATCTCGGCACGAATCATTTCACAGCACAGAACCCGCCCGTGGGCGCGATGATCACCTTCAATTTGAAGGACGCCATCCGTACCAAAACGCAGGAACGGCAGCAAGCCGAACGCCAGGCGACCCAGCGCGGGGAGACCCCGCCGTATCCGACCCCGGAAGTTCTGCGCGCGGAATCGCTCGAAGAGCCTCCCGCGATCCTGGTCACGATTAAGGATGCGAAGGGCAACGTGGTAAGGCGCCTGGATCAGCCGGCCACAGCCGGCCTGCACCGCTTCACCTGGGACATGCGCAGCCAAGGCAACGGCCTCGCGGCGTCCGTGCCGTTGGGCGGCGGTGGCGCTGGCGGCGGACGCGGCGGCGGCGGTGGCGCTGCGGGCGCTGGCGCTGCGGGCGCTGGCGGCGGACGCGGCGGCGCAGGCGGTGGCGCAGGTGGTGGCGGCGGCGCTGCCAACATCGATCCCGAGCTGCTGGCGGCATTCGGCGGCGGGCGCGGCGGTGGCGGCGGCGCGTTCGTGCTGCCGGGCAAGTACACGGTATCTCTCGCCAAGCGCGTCAACGGCGTGGTGACGGATCTGCCGGGCTCGGAGCCCATCGAAGTAGCCGCGGCCACTCCGTACACACAGGAAGAGCGGATCTCCATGGTGGAGTTCGAGGACAAGCTGAGCAAGCTGCAGAAGGCCCTGACCGCCACCACGGAGGCAGCGACCGAAGCCGGCACGCGTCTCGATTCCATCAAGCGCGCGATCGATGCCACTCCGACTCTGTCACCCAAACTGCACGAGACCGCCCTCAATCTNNAGACGTCCATGGAGCAGTATCAGATTGGCTCGGATGAGCTGGCCGTGCAGATTCCGAAACTGAAGAAGCTGATCGAGACGGACATTAAGAACCTCGAAAAGCAACTCGACGCTGCCGGCGCGCCTCCGACTCCCGGGCGACTGCCGGATTGGAAAGGCGGGAAGTAGAGCTCCGCAATCCGATGTGGGGCAGGCAGAAAACCTGCCCCACCTTTACTGCGCCGCCACCTTCACCACGAAGTAGGTGATCTGCTTCCCCTGGTCCAGGAAGAACTGGTGCGGCACCCCGGCGGTAATGTGTATGACGTCCCCGGCCGCCACCTTTTTCGAAACGCCCCCCTTGATCGAGTCGCCTTGAATCTCGCCAGGGCCCGTGGTTCGCGGTCCGACCACTTCGCCCCCCACCACCAGCGTCGCTTCGCCGCTCTGCACGGCGAATACATCCACTAGTTTTTCGTGCACCTCGACTACGCCGTTCTTGTCGCGGTGTGAGATGGACAAGGCGTGGTTGCCGAAATCCAGCTTCCCATTCAGATCAGCCGGCAGCACGCCCTTGGGCCAGATCACGAATGCCCGGTGGATCGGCCGCCATCAATGGCACAACGGCCAGCAAGAGGAAAAGGGACGCGCTTAGCTTCATATGAATTCTCCTGATCGGTTGGCTATTTCAAGTGCAGCGGCTGCGTGAAAGCTCCGTTACCCGCGGAGTCCCACACGGCGAAGCGCACCCACTTCTTGCCGGCGGTCTCGAATGGAATGTTGAACTTCTTAGAGCCGAACGGGGCCAGATCGGTGGCCGGAATCATCTGCGTGTGGGTGCTCTCCCCGTCGCCCCAAACCAGCTCCACGAACTCAAGCGGAAACGTCCACTCCACCTCCGCGTTGTAAGTGCGGCGCGGGCCGGAGCCCTCGACGCTCCAATTCCGCAGCAGCACTTCGCCGCTCGAAACGTAGTAATCGCCGGCGCGCATGGCCTTCAGAATCGGGCTCCAGTCTTCGTCGAACTTCGGAACGCGCGCCAGCTTGACGTAATTCACGTAGAGTTGGGGATACGTTTCGTCGTCGGGATACTTCAAGTAAGTGTCGCCTTCCGCGATCAGATACTTGGGATCCGTCGTCCAGTTATTCATTTCGTCCATCAGGCCCAGGCAGCGCTTCTCGCAAATGCGTGCCTCCGATTGGTCCACCGGCAGCGATTGGAAAGACGCCCCCAGGAACAGGTCGCTCTTGAAGTGTGCGGCCTCCCGCACGGCGTCCGGGTAACCCGTGGAGCCTTTAGTTCGGGGATGCGCCTGCCACATCAGGCCGTTTTCGCGCCGCAGCAGATCTAACTCCTCCGCGGCGCTTGAGACGTGATAGACCTTGCCGTAAATCGGATCGTTCTCGATGAACTGGTGGCCGGCTGCGCGCGTCTGCGACCAGAAAACCGGATGCGGCATGATCGTGATATAGTGCCCGCCCAGTGTGTCGTCGGGTTCCTCGCCTGGAATCAGCAGGAAATTCCGATCCGACAGGCGCCGCACGCCGTCGAAATACACCTTTTGCTCTTTGAACCGGATCGGACCCGGATCCTTCGGGTGCGAGTCGGAATGAAAATCGGCCAGGTTGACGATATTGATCCCCAGGCCTCGGAACACGTCTACCCATGGTGGATGCAGGTCGATGGTGCCGGCATCCGTCAGCGCCTCATTGAAGTGCATGTGGAAGTGGCTCACCATCACCTGAAAACCCGGCATTGGTTTGTAGACGTCGTCGTGCGTGAAAGCCAGCACCGCCTCGTCCGTTTCCCGCCCGGTGCCGGCGTTCAGATAGTAATACACCGGCATGTGCTGCCACGTGCCCGGAGGCGCGTTGTAGAGCGCGAAATTCTCGATATCGTGGCGCGCTTCGTGCACTCGCTTTTCCCATTCTTCATCGGAGACGCCATACGGCTTGTACGGTTCCTCGCGGTCCGCCTGCCGCACGCCCACCGCGAAAGACCGGTCGTCCGTCTTGCGGTAGTAGACAAAACCAAGGTTGGTCTCGATCTCGCGCGCGAAGAAGAATTTGTGGGAAGGAGGAAAGAACCCGAGCGACCCGCCGCCACCCTCGACAATCGCGACGCGGTTGCGCGCCTTCAGCGCCACCGAATCCTTGTTCGGATCGCCGCCGAAGTCGTACTCCTGCCAGACCCGCGCCGGATCGCGCCAAACCACCCGCGTGTCTTCATGAATAGCAAAACCTTTTAACCCGGCAACATACTTATAAGCGACCGACTTTGCCTCTGTCCTGGCAATCGCCTCCTGCCGTAGAAGGTTGGTCCCCCGATAGACGGTGAAACGCACGTCGCCGGAGAAAATACCCAGCGTCAAACCCGCAAAAGTAACTTCCAGCCGCGCGCCATCGGTCTTCACCTGGCACCCCGTGGCATGATAAGTGGCCCATGCGCGGCGGATTTCTTCGGGCCGCCGCGGTAACTCCAGGCTGCTGCTGCCGGGCAGGCTGAGCGGCGCGTCCCAAAACGCATTCCACCTCTCCCGATCGATCACCTCCGGAGTGATCTCGATCTTCAGCGCTCGCAACGGTCCCGCTTGTTGCTCGGACATGCGCCGCATCCCGCTGGTCACTTCGAATTCGGGAACCAGGCCGCTCCCCAGCACAATCCAGGAGCCCTGGCCTTTGCGCGCCGCCAGTTCACGCACCTCTGGCTGTCCGTCGTGGATGGCGAACCCGGCGCGCAACTGCTGGCCGCGCTCGCCCTGCCAAACCACCTGCAGGACGCCCGCCTGCATTTCGGCCTTTAGCCCGTCTGCAGCCTTGTATTCTTTGAAATCGCAATTCTGCGCGCCGGCCACACTGCCGCCGAGCGCCGTGAGCAAGATCACCTTCGCCAGCTTCACACGGGCCTCCGGATTGTCGTCTTAGTTGTCAGGGCCGCCGCGGCCACCCCGGCCGCCGCGCCCGTTGTTCTGCTGCTGCGTCGTCGTCCCGCCGCGCCCGTCGGTCGTGCCCGGCGGAGGAACGTGGTCGCCTTGCGGCTTTTCCCGGTTCAGCTCCCACATGTCCACGCTCTGGTCGAAATCACCCAGCAGGTACTTACAGAAATAGTCGGCGCGGATCCAGGAGAAATACTCCGCTTCCGGCCCGTAGGCATGACGCTGGCCCGGCAGAACCACGAAATCGAAGCGCTTATTCGCTTTGATCAGCGCGTCGGCCAGCCGCAGCGTGTTGCCGGGATGCACGTTGTTGTCGATGTCGCCAGTCGAAATCAGCAGGTGCCCCTTCAGGTTCTTGGCAATCTCCGAGTTCTTGTCAATGGTGTATTCGAACGTCGTCTTGCCGTCCTTATCCGTGACTTCCTTCACACCATTGTGCTTCTCGCTCCAGGGCGCGTTGTAAATGTTGTTCTCGTGGTTGCCGGATTCCGACACAGCCACTTTGAAGAAGTCGGGATACACCAGCATCGCCGCCGTCGACATGAAGCCGCCGCCGGAATGGCCGGTAATACCGACGCGATCGATGTCGATCCATGGATAGCGCGCCGCCAGTTGCTCCACCGCGACCTTCTTATCGGCCAAGCCATAGTCACGTAAGTTGCCATAGCCGTAAGTGTGGTACCACTTCGAGCGATGCGGGTTGCCGCCGCGGTTGCCCACTTCCACCACGATGAATCCCAGGTTGGCCAGCGCCACATTGGCTTGCCGCGGCGAAAACGTCTGCGTCACGCTCTCAGTCTGCGGGCCTGGATAGACATATTCGATAATCGGGTACTTCTTATTGGGATCGAAGTCGAATGGCTTATACATCACGCCAAAAATATCGGTAATGCCGTCGTCGGCTTTCACCGTGAAGGGCTCTGGGAACTTATAGCCCTCCTGAATCATGCGGGTCAGATCCACCTTCTCCAGCGGCATGTTCGTTCCACCCTGGCCATCGTAGAGAATCGATTGCGGCGCCGAATTCACGCGCGAGCTATTATCCACGAAATATTTGCCGTTGTCCGACACCATTACCGCGTGTGAGGCGTCGCCGGGATCCAGCAGTTTGATCCCGCTGCCATCCAGGTTTACCCGGTAGTTATGCATGAAATAAGGATTCTCGCCGTCTTCACGGCCGGAAGCCGTCATGATCAGCGCGCGTGCCTTGTCATCCACATACGAAAGATCCTCGGCTACAAACTCGCCGCGGTCCACCTGGTTCTTGAGCGTGCCGTCCGCGCCATACAGATAGTAATGGCCCCAGCCGTCGCGTTCCGACCACCACAGCATCTCTGTCCCGTTGTTGAGAAACTTCAGCGGCTTTTCTTCGATATACACGTTCATGCGCTCCGGGATGAGCGTCTTCACTTCTCCGCTGGCGGCGTCTGCGACGCAAACGTCTAAGCGGTGTTCATCGCGGCTCAGACGCGTAAAATACAGCTTGTCGGAGCCGCCCGCGCCTGCCCATGTCGATTCCGTCTTTTCGTGGTCGCGGTCATACGCGGAGGGCCGGTCGCTTTGCAGGCGGATCCGCTGGTCCTTGAATCCGCTCGCGTCCGCCTTNNTACTTATAGGTTTCCAAAGTGGGCCGGGGATTGGCCAGGGAGTTGATGACCCAGAGCGGCTTCACCTTGCGCTGATCTTCACGCGTGATCGCGAATTTCTTCGAGTCCTTCGACCACGTGACGTTGGCGCCCGTGCGCGCGCGGCTGACCTGTCCTTCGCCCTGTTGCTGTTCGCCCTGATTCTCCTGCTGTTGCTGCTGGTCCTGAATCTGTTGGCCGCCGCCGCCGCCGCGCCCGCCATAACTGAAGTACTCTTCACCGTCCTTGGTGAGCTGCGTTTCGACGATGGTGGAGTCGTTGGCGTTCTTGAGGGCCTTGGCATAGTTCTCGGCGTCCATCATGTAGAGGTTGTGATTACGTGTGAACACCACGGTTTTGCCGTCGGGGGAAATGTTGGCCCAAGTTGGCTTGGTGGGCGGGCGCTGGTCGAGCAGGGTGAGCTTGCCGGTGGCCAGTTCGAGCTCGAATGCGAGCTGTTTGGTTGTGCTCACGGCGCCAGCGCCGCCGCGGCCGCCAACCTGCTGCGGATCGTCGTCATCCGCATCACCGCCCCCGCTGCCCAGCGTGTCGGTGGTGGTGTTGGTGACTTTCTTTTCGCCCGGAATCACCGCGTCCCGCGGCACGCTGATCTCGAACTCGATCACGGTGTCGTGTTTGACGAAGCGGATGGGCGTTGCCGCGCCGCCGCGTCCTCCGCCGCCTCCGCCGCCCGCGGCCACCGCGCCGCCGCGCGCGGCGCCGATCGGCAGGTGCTGCGAATCGTAAGGCAGACCGGTGGCCGTGGTCAAGCTGGCTGCCAACCGGACCGCGTCGAAGACAAAAGTCTTGGTCTTTTTGGCCGGGTCCACCACATAAAACCTACGGCCCAGGTTGCCTTCGAACGTATACCAGAACCGGTTGCCATCTTCCAGCCAGTGCGGCGTNNAGCCGTCGGCTCCCACTCCGGGGAACGACAACGCAAGCAAAACCACCAGCCCGGTGGAAACCACAGCGACGCGGAGCCAACCGCGCTGCCCGATCCTTAACGCATGATGCATGACGATACTCCTTCTTCTGCGAGTCTTCGGCGAAATGTGGCTCCGGCCACAACACCAATTGCGACTACTATATCCCACGGCGCAGGCGGGCGTATGCGCCGGCGCCCGCTAACCGTTCGCGGCCAAGTTCCTGGTGCGTGTCTGTTAACATCGTTGGCGAGGATTATTTGGGAGTCGCCCATGCCATTCACCTATAGACGCCTGCCGCTGCTGGCTGCAGCTTGTCTGGCAACGTTTGCCTGCGTTCAAGCCCAGACCGTTCAAGCCCCCGATATCACTAAACACCCCACCCTCTACGTCGTGCCCTACGCGCACCTCGATACACAGTGGCGTTGGGAGTTCCCGCAGAGCATCAGCGAATACCTGCTCAAGACCATGCGGGTGAATTTCGATCTCATCGAAAAGTACCCCCACTACGTCTTCAACTGGACCGGAGCCAACCGCTACCGTCTGATGAAGGAGTACTTCCCAACTGACTATGAGAAAGTCAGGAAATACGTTGCCGCCGGCCGCTGGTACCCCGCCGGCTCGTCCGTGGAAGAAGGCGACGTCAATATGCCCAGTGCGGAAGCCATCATTCGTCAGGTGCTTTACGGCAACACCTATTTCCGCAAGGAATTCGGCAAAGCCAGCGCCGAATTCATGCTGCCGGACTGCTTCGGCTTCCCCGCCTCGCTGCCCAGCATCCTGGCGCACGCCGGCGTCAAGGGCTTCTCCACTCAGAAGCTATCGTCCGGTTGGCAGCCCGCGCCCAAAGTCGGCGGCCCCGATTCTCCCGAGCAATCTCCCATGGGCATCCCGTTCAACGTTGGAATCTGGGAAGGCCCGGACGGCCAGACCATCCTCGCCGCTCTCAACCCCGGCGGCTACGGCAGCAACATCTCGACCGATCTCAGTAAAGAACCCGCTCCCGGCGGCGGACGTGGCGGCGAAGAAAACTGGGTGAAGCGCGTCCAACTCGATGGCGAGGTCACCGGCGTCTACGCCGACTATAAGTACGTCGGCACCGGCGACACCGGCGGCGCCACCCAGGAGTACACCGCGCAGATGCTCGAAGCCATGGTCACCAAGAGCGAAACCGTTCTGCCGGTAGTGGGTGGCCGCGGCGGCGGACGGCCCGGCGCCAACACCACGCCAACCCCTCCTCCCGCGCCGCCGGTGAAAGTGGGCGATGGGCCGCTCACCGTCATCCCGGCCGCGGCCGATCAAATGTTCCTCGACATCAAACCCGACATGATGGCGCGCATGCCGCGCGTGAAGGGTGACCTCGAACTCATTAACCACTCCGCCGGATCGCTGACCTCCGAGGCCTATCACAAGCGCTGGAACCGCAAGAACGAACTGCTCGCTGCCGCTGCCGAAGAGGCCTCCATCGCCGCCTCCTGGTTGGGCGGCCGGCCCTACCCCCAGTCCCGCCTCAATGACGCCTGGACCCTCGTCATGGGCGGCCACTTCCACGATACTGCCGCCGGCACCGCCACTCCCCGCTCCTACGAGTTCGCGTGGAATGACGACGTCATCGCCATGAACCAGTTCTCCGGTATCCTCTCCAATGCCACCGAATCTGTGGCTTCGGTGCTCGACACCCAGGCCAAAGGCACACCCATCGTTGTCTTCAACCCGCTCAACATCGCGCGCGAAGACGTCGTGGAGGCCGACCTGCCGCTTCCCGGAGGCGCCACTTTTGTCCGCGTCACCGGACCCGACGGCCTGCCGGTGCCCGCTCAGTATGAGAACGGCAAAGTGCTATTCGTGGCCAAGGCCCCCTCCGTCGGCTACTCGGTTTATGACGTTGAGCCCGCCACGGAGGCTGGCTCGACCACCTTGAAGGCCACGGTGCGCCAGGGCGGAGGCCGCGGCGGGCGCGGAGGCGCTGCCGACAACACTCCCACTTCGATCGAGAACGAACGCTACCGCGTCACCCTCGACAACAATGGCGACGTCTCAAGCATTTTCGATAAGTCCATCGACCGCGAGCTGCTCTCCGCTCCCATGCGTCTGGCCATCTCCAACGACCATCCGTCGCAGTGGCCCGCCTGGAATATGGATTTCGACCAGGAACAGGCGCCGCCCCGCGTCTACGTGCGCGGCGGCCAGGCCCGCATCAAAGAAAACGGACCGGCGCGCGTCACCCTGGAAGTCACCCGCACTAACACCGAGGGCTCGCACTTCGTTCAGACCGTCAGCCTTTCCGCCGGCAACGCTGGAAACCGCGTGGAATTCGGCGAAGTCATCGACTGGAAAACGCTCTACGCCAACCTCAAGGCTACNNGCGAGCGCCAGTTCGAAGTCGCCTCCCACCAGTGGATCGATCTCACCGACCGCTCCAACACCTTCGGCGCCACCATCCTTACCGATTGTAAGAACGCCTCTGACAAACCCAATAACAACACCATCCGCCTTACGCTGGTGCGCACCCCGGGCGTCGACACCGGTTACACCGATCAGGCCAACCAGGACTGGGGCCACCACGAATTCACTTTCGGCATCGCCGGCCATTCCGGCACGTGGCACGACGGCGAAACCGATTGGCAGGCCTACCGCCTTAACCAGCCGCTCATTGCCTTCCAGGCGGCCAAACATGCCGGCTCAGTCGGCAAGAGCTTTTCGTTGGTCTCTATCAGTAACCCGCGCATTCAGGTGATGGCACTGAAAAAGGCCGAATTAAGCGACGAAGTGATCCTTCGCATGGTGGAGATGGATGGCCGTCCGCAGGAACGTGTCGTCGTGAAGTTTGCCGGGCCGATCACCGCTGCCCGCGAACTCAACGGCCAGGAGCTGCCCTTGCCAGGCAATCCGACCGTGTCCAACGGCACCCTGGTTACTAACTTCACCGCGTATCAGCCGCATACGTTTGCCTTGAAGTTAGGCCCGCCGGCAGCTAAGGCTGCGGCTGTGACCTCCAAACCAGTGACTCTCGCATATGACCGGGCAGTGGCCAGCAACGACGACACCAAGACCGTCGGCGGCTTCGATTCCAAAGGCAACGCCATGCCAGCCGAAATGCTCCCCGCGCAGTTGCACTTCAACGCCGTCGACTTCAACCTTGCTCCAGCCGGAACCGGCAAGAACAACGCCGTCACTGCCAATGGCCAGACCATCACGCTCCCCGCCGGTGAGTTCAACCGTGTCTACGTGCTGGCTGCTTCCGCCGAAGGCGATCAAAAGGCCACTTTCAAAGTGGGTGACCAGTCGGTCGCACTCACCATTGAAAACTGGGGCGGATTTGTCGGCCAGTGGGACACCCGCGTGTGGGATCTGCCGCAGCGCGATTGGGCCAGTTCCGCCAACCATGCGGTGTGGCCTATGCCGCCTCCAGCCACCAACGCTGGTCGCGGGCGCAGTGAGCCCCGCTATCCCGATGATTTCCTGGGAATGACTCCCGGTTTCATCAAGCCTGCCGACCTCGCGTGGTATTGCACGCACCACCACACCGCCGATGGATTGAATGAGCCGTACCAGTATTCGTACTTATTCGCCTACGGTATCGATTTACCGGCCAACGCTAAGACGATCACTTTGCCAACTAACGACAAGATCCGCGTCCTGGCCATATCGGTAGCCGACGAAGGCCCGCTATTGAAACCGGCCCAGCCGTTGTACGACACTCTGGGCCGCACCGAACCCGGGCCAATGGTTGGTGCCTCGAGACAATAACTGGCTAGAAGCCATTACCGCAACCGGCGGGCGTTGACGGCGTCACCGTCTGCGTGTTGGCATTGAGCTTCTCCAGCAAGCTCCGGTACGCCTCCGCGTCGGCGGGTTTCAGAGCGCTCACACGCGTGATTAGCGCCGTGATCGACAGCCAGTCGTTGGCCACCGGATCGTGCACCGTCGCCTTCCCGTCCTGCGCGCCGAACGCTGCGTTCAGCGCCAGCGCGGCCAGTTGCGTCTCCACCGACGGCTTTGCCAGCCATTTCTGAAATTGCGCGTACGCCAGGCTGGGCTTCTCCGCGAGATCCAAGTGCACCGTGTTGGTAACCAGCCTCCTCCAATCCGGGTCGTGCGCGTTGAGCACGGCCTTGCCCCTTCCACTGGCCCAGAATTTCGGCGGATCGCCTCCGCGGTTCGGACCCGTGCAAACGTTTCCGAAGTTCAAGCTGCTGGTAGCCGCCGGATCGGTAATCGTCATGGTCAGCGCTTTCCCGGTCTGCGCCCATCCCGCCCGCGCGGAACCCTGTTCGGAGATCGTGTAGGTGGGCACTTCATAGATGGGGTCCGTGGGAAGCGTCGCGTCGAAGTTGCCATTTGCCCCCGTCGTCACTTTGCCCGATACAACGCCGGCATAATGGATCTCAACACCTTCCAGGCCCGGCTCGCCGAGGTCCCGCTTGCCATCGTGGTTCAGGTCGAAGAAAGCGAAACCATTCACGGTCTTGTGCAGGCAGCCCGGCAAACGAAATGCGCCGATCTTCGTGGTATAAGTTGTTCCGCCCGTCTTATAGTAATCGCCGACATACCAGAAAGTGCAATCGTCGGATGGGTCCATCGCCGTGGAGGCATAATCTTCCCAGCGGTTACCGCGCGGCTGTACGGCTTCGCCGTTGGCCAGCACGGTTTCATGGACCGTCAACTGTCCCAGTGGATCGCCGGCCATGCGCGCGGCAAACCGCTGTCCGGCGAAGTGGGGGGCCCCTCCGAAAGAGTACCCGATGCCGATATTGCCCATATGGTCCATATCCGGACTGGCCATCCAGCGGTAGAACTCATCCGGCGCATAAGTGCCTTGTTGATAGAGCGCCGGATCGCCTTTCGCGTCCAGCCGGAATTCGTACCATCGGACACCGCCGGCCTTTGCCGAAGTGTTAATAGAATGGACGGCCACAATGGATTCATGGTCCGCGAACTTGCGATAGACCAATCTCTGCATGAGCTTATCGCCCTGCGCGTCGAGCCGCACGGTGGTATCCGGCTGTGGCACGCAGTTAGTCAGTTGGCCGTTGCAGAGGTAGTGGTAAGGCGCTACCGGAATCCTGATCGGGCCGGCAGCGGCGGTGTTCTTAGGGTTTTCCCAATCCACGTGGACCTTCCAGGCGAAGATCGCATCGTCCTCATAAACTTCTTTGAGCTGTGTTCCACCGGCGGCCATCATGATATTCGGCGCTCCGGTCGGAGGCAGGTTCTGGCCATCGATATCGGCGTTGTTCAGAAAATTAACTCCCTCGATGATCAGGCACTGCTCGGTAGCGTCCTTGCCTTTGAGCATGCTGGTGCGGTCAGCAATGCAGTCATGTTTCTGGATGACGTTATCGCCCGTGCTCGACGACGTGTAGTAACCGTCCGGCCATACTGCGGGCCGCGGGTAGTCGGGGAAGAGCTTCCGCCGGAATTCATAGCGGTAATAAGGTCCCAGCGGGTCCGCCCCCTCACTGAGGGCGTAACACATCGAGTAAGGCTCATCCGACCGGTTTGGAATTCGCTGGAAGATCGGCATCACGTAAAGCCACCGGTCCGCCAACTGATCGTACCGAACCACGACATCTCCGAAGTTAGCAGCCTCACACGCACCTCCGAAACCCTTGAAGACCGACTTGCTCGGGACGGCGCCGTACAGCACCTTGCCCGTCGTATCGAACATCTCGCCCTTCTTCGAGAAGATCGCGATCCCGCTGCCGTTCACCACTTGCACGATGTGATTGGGACCGATCGCCAGGCTGTTGTCGGAAGGGTTGCCGCCGCGGCCCGGTCCTTGCGGTCCGCTGAAGCCGAATCCCATCCCATCGAAGCTTGCAATCACAACGGCGGCGGGTCGAGTGCCCTGCGCTTTTTGCTCCACTGCCTGCCCAGCCGGCGGGATGGGCGGCGGTGGAGGCGGCGGGTTCGGAGTGCCGCGGCCCTGCGGAGACGCACTGTCCGGATCGTCGGAGTTCTCCGGAGATGTGCCACAGCCCGATGCCGTCTTCGCGCAATCGAGCTCCGCCGGCGCGGTCTCGAATCCGCGCAGCGATCCCAGGGGCGGCGAGACATCGTGTGCCGCCGCGTGATGCACTTCGACTCCCGCGGGCTCACGCCGCGCACCCCACCGAAGCAGGAAGGCGATCAGGATCGCGAGTCCGAGCAGTGGGAGAACCCGGGCGATAGGTTTCATGTTCCCCCTGATTCTACACTCGCCCGGCCGGCTCGGTGATTCACGGCTCGATCCGGAACCCGTCCCGTTTCTCCACCGCCGCCTCCACCTCTTCCACCCCGCGCACGTCCGCCCATCGGGGCCCGCGATGCAACAGGCCTGCCAGTTCGGCGATCGCGCCCGCGTCTCCGGTGGCGTACACCTCCACCCGCCCGTCGTCCAGGTTGCGTGTATAACCGCTCAGCTTCAGTCCCGCCGCCGCGCGTTGGGCAAAGTAGCGAAAGCCAATGCCCTGCACGCGCCCCCTCACGAACCACCGTCGCGCGATCTGTGGTTTTGCGTCCATTCGCGAGGAAGCGCCTACAGCCCCGGCGGACGCCGCTTGTGCCAGTCGGTGCGGCTCTGGAACCCCGCTCCCACCGCCAGCAGCAGATTCTCCGAATAAGGAGCGCCCACTACTTGCAGGGCTACTGGCAGATTGTCCGCGAAGCCGCACGGCAGCACGATGGCCGGCAGCCCCGCCAGGTTGCCCGCCGGGATCAGTCCAGCGAGGCCCTGCGGCGTGCCGGCCGGTGGCGGCGCTGCGCCCCTGTCGAGCGGCTGATCGATCTTGGTCGCCCCTCCCGCACGACCCGGCGCCACCAGCGCGTCCACTTGCGCAAAGAGTTTGGAGAATTCTTCCTGGATCGCGCGCCGCACGCGCATAGCCTTCAAGTAGTCCTTGGCCGGTACTTCCAGCGCCGCCTTCAATCCGGCAATCTGCGCCGCATCGGCCAGCTCATCCACTTTTCCACTCGTGATCAGCGGCTCGAAGATGGACGCCTGCTCCGCCGCCAGGATTGTCGCCAGCACCGGCCCGTACGGAAACGACGGCAGCTTCGTCTCCACCAGTTGCACGCCCGT
>PLZX01000349.1:36060-40382 GCA_003152325.1 Bryobacterales bacterium
GCAATCGCGTGCAGAATGTTGCCGCAGTCCTCCGCTGTGTGCGCAAACGGCCCCAGCTTGTCCAGCGTCCACGAAAGTGCCATCGCGCCGTGCCGGCTCACCAATCCATAAGTTGGACGCAGCGCCGTGACCCCGCAATAAGACGCCGGCGTCACAATCGACCCCGAAGTTTCCGACCCGATGGCAAACGCCACCAGCCCAGCCGCTACCGCCGCGGCCGATCCGCTGGAAGATCCGCCCGACCACCGCGTGCGGTCCCAAGGGTTCAATCCAGGCCCCGTCAGTGAGGCCGAAGGCAGCCTGTACCCGCCGCCGCCCGCCAGTTCCACCATCGCCAGCTTGCCGGTCAGTACAGCGCCCGCGTCACTCAGTTTTTCGATCACCGTGGCGTTGTAATCGAACACCTGGCCCGCATATGGCTTGGCGCCCCACGTAGTCGGCTGGCCCTTGAAACTCAGCAGATCTTTGACTCCGTACGGAATCCCTTGCAGCGGCCCGCGCGTTCGCCCGCGTTTCAGGTCGCGATCCACCTCCTTCGCCTGCCGGTACGCTTCCTGTTGCAGCGGAAGCGCCAGCGCGTTGTATTGCGGTCCAAGCTGCGCCAGCCGGTCCGCAAACGCATGCGCCAGTTCTTCCGCTGAGAATTCCTTTGCGGCCAGGCGCTGATTGAGTTCGGGCAGAGCCGCGAAGAAGATGTCGTTGCCGATCATAGCCATACTGCGTCTCAGGCCTTGAACTGAAAGGCCGGTTCGGTGGCCATCGGAATCTTCTGTTGCGCCAACGTTTCGCCGTTAGCCTTGATGCGGTCGCGGGCGGCCTGTAATTCGTCCGCCGGATTCGCGGGAGTCTGTCGGGTTTGGGCCATGGCCGTTGCCGAGACCACGGCCGCTGCCAGTTGGCGCCGCGTCAGTTTCATAAGGATCAGCTTAGCGCGAAAATCCCGCTACTGATGGTCCAGCGCTTCCATCGCCGCCTTCTGCATCACCGCCCGCGGCGCGGAATCGCCCGTCCAGATCTCGAATTGCTGCACTGCCTGCTCGATAAACATATCGATCCCCGGCACAATCGTGCGGCCCTGCTCCCGCGCCCGCTGCACCAGCGCCGTCTCCGCCGGGTTGTACACCATGTCGAAAACCACTTCGCCGGGAATATTTCCGTGGAAGAAGCACTCGCCCACGTGCGGGTACATCCCCAATGGAGTCGCGTGCACCACCGCATCGAAATGGCGCGAATCGAGTTGCTCGCGAACCAGCGCTTCGGCGCCGCAGACTTTGGCGAGAGCGCGCACACGGTCGACATTGCGTCCCACCAGCGCGATCTTCGCCCCCGCATCGGAAAGAGCGTAGGCCGCGCCGCGCGCCGCGCCGCCGTTCCCCACAATCAGCACGCTCGATTTCTGCAACCGCAAGAGCCGGCTCAGCGGCCCCGTGACCCCCGCGATATCCGTATTGGTGCCGCGCCATTTTCCGGCCTTGCGCCACACCGTGTTTACCGCGCCAATCCGCCGCGCCAGCGGGTCCACTACGTCGAGGTATCGGATTATTTTTTGCTTGTGCGGAATGGTTACGCTGAAGCCGGCCAGAGGCAGCTTCTCCGCCAGAGAAAAGAAATCCCGCAAGTAGGCCGGCGTCACCAGGAAAGGCAGGTAGACCGCATCCACGCGCCGCGCCTGGAACGCCCGGTTGTGCACCGCCGGCGAAATGGAATGCCGGATCGGGTCCGCGATCACGCCGTATATCTTCGCCGATTTCCCCAGCTTCTCCACCCGATAGAGATGCCTCAGATGCCGCGCGCTCACTTGTCCGGCCGCCGTACCCTCGGCGAACATCGGCGCTGCGTAAGTGAACAGCCCGCCGAAGACCGGCGACAGGACCCGCGTCGGGAAGCCCAGCTCGCCCATCGCCAGCACCGCCAGTCGGTGCCTGGGCATCGCCTTGGCCGCCGCCAGCACGCGCAAATTATCGGAAGGCTTGCGCGCCGTCGTCACCATCTTATACGCGTCCGCCTGCACCTTCATCATGCGGTTGACCACTGTATCCATCGGCGGCGTAGCTTCGTAATTGTGGTACGAAACAATCACCTGCACGCGCCCGCGGAACGCGCTCAGCCGCTCTTGGGCCACCTCGGCCGTCTCGATCTCGACATCGATCGCCTGCGCCCCGGCTTTCACCGCCAGGTCCAGAATGGCAAGCTGTTCCTCGATGCTGCCGTTGTAACGCCCGTGATTCTGGTGGCGCCGGCAAGTGGCCAGAATGATGCACTCGGGGAATTGCTCCAGGAATCCCCGTATCGCGTCGGCGCCTTTGGCCGGCCGGTCCAGGAAGTCCAGCCGGAATTCCAAGAAAACTTCGCCCGCCTCAGCTTCGTGCCGGGCGTGGCTCAACAGTGTTGGAACATCTGGCAGGCCCAACGCGATGCATATGCGCGGGAGCAACCTCGTCTGCGCCATTTTGGTAAAGGAACACTCAGAATACCATAGGCGTCAGCCGGTCTATTTCGTTTGTAACTCCACCGCCACGTCCGCCGCCAGTCTGGCGTTGGATTTCACCAGCGCGATATTTGCCGCCAGACTCCGCCCACCCGTCAGTTCCGCGATGTGAGAGAGAATGAACGGCGTGACCGCTTTGCCCACGATGCCGCGCCTGGCTGCTTCCGCCACGGCCCGATCGATGTGCCCGGCCATCTCCGCCGCCGGAATCTCGTCTTCCTCGCTCACCGGGTTCGCAATCACCACACCCCCGCGCAGCCCCAGCGCCCACTTCGCGCGCAGCAGCCCTGCAATCTCCGCCGCTGAATCCATCCGCAGTGGCGCCGCAAGTCCGCTCGACCGGCTCCAAAACGCCGGGAACTCGTCCGTGCGGTAACCCACCACCGGCACACCGCGCGTCTCCAGATACTCCAGCGTTTTGGGAAGATCCAGCAGCGCTTTTGCCCCCGCGCACACCACCGCCACTCCGGTCTGCGCCAACTCTTCCAGGTCCGCAGAGATATCGAAGCTCTCCGCCGCGCCCCGATGCACCCCGCCGATGCCGCCCGTGGCGAACACGCGGATCCCCGCCATTTGCGCGCAAATCATGGTTGCGGCCACCGTGGTCGCGCCCCGCCGCCCCGTTGCCAGCGCGTAGGCCAGATCGTTGCGGCTCAGTTTCAGCACGTCGCCGCCCTTTGCCAGCGCGTCCAGTTCTCGCTCGCTCAATCCCACGTGGATCGCGCCATCGAGCACTGCAATCGTGGCCGGTGTCGCGCCGCGCCCGCGAATCTCCCTTTCCACCGCCCGCGCCGTCTCGACATTCTCCGGGTAAGGCATGCCGTGGCTGACAATCGTCGTCTCCAGCGCCACCACCGGCGAGCCCGCCGCCAGCGCTTGGCGAATCTCCGGCGCGATTCGCAGCCGCTCGCCGCTTCTCACCCGCTCTTCAGGGGCGCCCACGTTGAATCATCCTCCGGTGCAGCAATTCCGCCGATAGCTCCGGCGCCCGCGTATGTTCCGATTCCACCGTGATGGCGGCCGCCGCGAGGCCGAATTGCGCCGCGTCCGGCAGCATGTTCCATTGCGAAAGTCCGAACAGCGTGCCCGCCACCAGCGCATCGCCCGCGCCCGTCACGTCGCGCGGTCGCGCCTCAAGCGCCGGAAATGCCTGCAAGTTGTCGCCCCACCACACCGCAATTCCCATCGATCCGCCCGTCACGATTCCCGCTCGCGCGCCCCGTTCGCGCAGCGGATTGGCCGCGTGCCGCGGGTGCGCGAAGCGCGCCACTCCCACGATGGCCGCCGCCTGCGCCACATTCGCAAACAGCACCGGAATGCGCGGCAGCAACGGCCGCAGACCGCGCGCCCGTTCCACCGAAACCGCATCCACCGCCACGGGAATCTCGCCCGCCACCGAAAGCAGCCACGCCACGCTCACCGCCGGAATGTTCGTATCCACGAACCAGTAATCGTGTTCGCGCAGCCGCGGCAGCCTTCTCTCCAGCGCCGGTGGATCGAGCTCTTCATAGATGTCGGCATCCGCCAGGCCTGCCACCAGTTCGCCGTCGCTCTCCAGAATCGCCGTGTAAGACGCCGTCCCATGCATCGTGGAGACTTCGCACATCGAAGTATCGACGCCCAGTTCCGCTAGGTGCTGCGTCACCTGCCGTCCCGCCTCGTCGTCGCCCACGCGCGTCACAATCGAAGCCTGCCGCCCCAACCGCGCCAGGTTCTCCGCCACGTTTCCCGCCACTCCGCCGAAATCCGTCCGCAAATCCCCGCGGTTCGAAGTCCCCGGAATCAACGGCCCGCGCAGCACGCCGTGACGGTCCACGTGAGCGCCGCCAATACA
>PLZX01000301.1 GCA_003152325.1 Bryobacterales bacterium
GATTCGCGCCTGCCCCGCCGCCCACCAATCCCAGTTTCAAGTTCATGGGGCCAGCCACCGGCAATCGCATTTCGGCCGCGGCCGGCATTCCCGGCGATCCGACCACGTACTACGTGGGCGCGGCATCCGGCGGCGTGTGGAAGTCCACCAACTCAGCCCAGAGCTTCGTCCCGGTCTTTGACAGCCAGGCGGTGCAGGCGATTGGGGCGCTGGCGGTGTCGCGATCGAATCACGACATCGTATGGGCTGGAACCGGCGAAGCGTGGGCGATCCGCGATAGCGACATGATGGGCGATGGCATCTACAAGTCCACCGACGCGGGCGCCACGTGGACCAACATGGGACTGCGCGAGACCGGCCGCATTGGCCGCATCGTCGTGAACCCGGTGAANNTGGGACCGTTCCTTGTTCGTGGACGCCGACACGGGCTGCTCCGGCCTCTCCATGGACGCGAGCGACCCCAAGACGCTGGTGGCCGGTGCGTGGCGCGTAGTGATGCACACGTACGCCATGTTCAGCGGGTTGCCGGATAGCGAATTCACGGCGCACGGCCCGGGCAGCGGCGTGTACATCACCCACGACGGCGGCACCACATGGAAGCGCATCGAGGGCCATGGCATGCCGAAGCCTCCGGTGGGCAAAGTGGATGTGGCGATTGCGCCCAGCAATCCGAAGCGCGTTTACGCACTGATCCAGACGGCCGACCAGGGATCAATCTGGCGCTCCGACGACGGCGGCGAGAACTGGGCGAACGGGAGCTGGCAGCGGGCCCTGATTGGGCGCGCCGGGTATTACATCCACATCGACGTGTCCCCATCTAACCCGGACGAAGTGCTGGTGGCCAACAGCAGCTTCTGGGTTTCCGCGGACGGCGGCAAGAGTTTCTTGACGAAACCTTGGGGCGGCGACACGCACGACATCTGGATCGACCCCACCAACGCCAACCGCATCCTGGTGACGCACGATGGGGGGATGTACTACACCACTGACCACGGCACCACGTCGGGCCGCGTCACGCTGCCGATCGGGCAGATGTATCACGTGGCGGTGGACAACGACGTCCCGTACCACATCTACGGAAACATGCAGGACGACGGCACCATGCGCGGGCTCAGCACCGTGCAGGAAGCGGGGGCGAACGTGCCCGGCCAGGCGCCGCAAGCCGGAGGCCGGGGCGGGCGCGGCGCTGGGGGCGGGGGCCGCGGAGCTGGCGGCGGAGGAGGAACCAGCGTGGGAACCTGGGATCACGGCCTGGGTGGATGCGAATCCGGCTTCACGCTACCGGATCTTACAAACAGCGATTTCATCTGGGCATCGTGTTATGGCAACGAAGTAACCACTTACGATTACAAGACTAAGATTGCGCGCTCGGTGAGCCCGTGGCTGCATACGCTGGATTCGGAGCCCGATAAAGTCAAATATCGCTGTCACTGGACGCCTCCGCTGGCGATCGATCCGTTCGATCATAACACCGTCTACTACGGCTGCCAGATGATCCTCCGCACGACCAACGGCGGAACAAGCTGGAAGGAGATCAGCAAAGATCTGTCGCACAACGACCCTAAGTACGTGGTTTCTTCGGGCGGCATCGTGGGCGATAACCTCGGTCAGTTTTACGGCGAAGTGGTTTTTTCGATTGCGCCCTCGGAGATNNGGCCTGCCCGGGCCGATGGGTGTGATCTCGAAGATCGAGCCCTCGCATTTCGACCCTGGCACGGCGTATGTGGCGGTGGACTTCCACCTGATGGACAACCGCGACCCCTGGCTGTATAAGACCACGGATTTCGGAAAGACCTGGACTAAGATCACGGGCGATCTGCCCACGGGGCACCCGCTATCTTACGCGCGGGTGATTGCCGAAAACCCGAATAAGAAGGGCATGCTGTTCGCCGGGACGGGCCATGCGCTGTTTTACAGCATGGACGACGGAGCTCACTGGAAGCAGATGAAGGACGGGCTGCCGGCGGCTCCGGTGTCGTGGATCGTGGTGCAGAAACAAACGCACGACCTGGTGGTGGCAACTTATGGCCGCGGCTTTTACATCATGGAAGACATGACGCCGCTGGAGCAGGGCGTGATGCCGGACACGGTGACTTCCGCGGTGGAGTTTTTGGCGCCGCGATCGGCATACCGGCAGGCCCGCGGCGGGCGCGCCGATTGGACCTTCGTGCTAAAGGAAGCTCCCAAGGGCCCGATTGAATTTGAAGTGCTGGATGCGAGCGGCACGGCAATTCGCAAGCTGCCGAACATGACCGGCAATGCTGGATGGAATCGAGCGTCCTGGGACATGCACTACGACCCGCCCCGGATGGTGGCGCTGCGCACGACTCCGCCGGATGACCCGCATATCTGGGAGGAAACGCGTTTCCAAAACCAGGACACCCGCGGCATTACGCACTGGGGGATCTCTCAGAACGAGCCGGGGCCGCTGGTGGGCCCTGGTAAGTTCACCTTGCAGATGACGGTGGACGGCCAGAAGTACACGCAAGCTATCGACATCCTGCGGATGCCGGACGCGCACGGGACGGATGCCGACTTACAAGCGTCGGCGCGTTTACAACTCAAAGTGCGCGACGACATCAGCGCGGTGTCCGATATGACCAACCAACTGGAGTGGATGCGCCGCCAGTTAGAGGATGAAAACAAGACGATCAAAGGCCAGAGCGGCAAGGAAGCGTTGCTGAAGGCCCTGAACGACATCGACCAGAAGATGCAGGACGTGGAGTATAAGCTGATTTCGCGGGCCGAAGCGCTGAGCGACGACAAGTATTACGTCACGCAATACCAGCTCTATCTGAATTTCATCTGGCTGGAAGGTGAGATTGGTGGTGGCGCGGGAGATGTGGCGGGCAGCGGCGACTATCCGCCGACGGAAACGGCGTACGGCCTGGTGCTGGGTCTGGAGAAGCAACTGCAGGCGGTACAGGCGCAATATAAGACACTGTTAGACAAGGACGTCGCCGCGTACAATAAGTCGATCACGGGAAGCGGACTAAAGCCGCTGCCCACAAGCGGCGCGCCGCCAGCGCCCATCCGGCAGGGTGGGCGGGGCGGCGGCAACTAAGCGTCGGAGACTGCGGCGGGACTTAGGCTACTTACCGACTACGACGATTGAGAAGGAATCGGGAAGCATGGGCGCGCGCGGGCCGCGGCCACCCTTCTTGGTGGGGTCCGGCGGGGGCGCGTCGGCAGGAGGAGCCGGCGGCGGGCCGTATTCGGCGGCGATCAGCAGCACGTGATTGGTCTTGGTGTCCATCGTCAGCGTCTTGGCGCCGCGCATAGTCGTCACGTTCTGTTCGACGACGAAGCTGGTGGGGCTGTTCTCCTTGATAACCGTGAGAGTGCCATCGCCATTCGAACTGAAGGCTTCCATGGTGTTGGGGTTGAAGGTGGCCCCATCGGTCCCTGTGCCGATCGGCAAAGTATCGAGAATCTTGCCGGTGTCGGAATTGAGAATCACCATCGTCGCCGGCGTGTGACAAGTGGCGAACAGAACATGATTCTTGACGTCGAAGGCCAGGCCGCCGGGACCGCCGCCTTTGCCTTCGAGGGCATATGTGCCGGTGACCTTGAGTGTCTTGGTGTCGACGGCCGCAATCTTATCCATATCTTCGAGATCGACATACATGTGGCCCTTGCCGTCGGTAACGGCCTGCTCGGGGGCTCCGCCGAGATCCAGGGTGCCAACGATGGAACCATCCTTGGCATCGATGATGGTGGCGTTGGGCGCGCGATGGCTGAAGACCCAGACGCGCTGATTGAAGCTATCGAAGAGAATGCCGTCAGGGCCAGCGCCGGGGTCTACATCAATGGTCTTGATCAGTTGCAGGGTCTTGGTGTCCCACATCGCCACTGGCTTGCTGCTGGCGAAGCCGTGACCGGACTTGGGATCAACCGCGGCGCCGCGAGCGTTGGTTTTGGCAATTTCGCCGAGCGGTTCCTGGGTGTCCAGGTTATAGACGGAAACTCGCGGGTTGGCGCCGGTCCGCGGAACATACAACCGGCGGCCGTCCACGTCGGCATACACATAGTCAAAACCGCCGTCGCCGCCGACTTTGGCGGTCTTAACGACTTTGTAAGCTCCCGTTGCCGGGGCCGGTTGGGCTAGAGCGATGATCGCCAACGTCGCGATCACTATAAGTGTTACAAAACAGAATCGTCGCATCAATTTCTCCTCACTTTCCTACTACCAGGACATGAAAGCTATCGGGCGTAGCCGTCGGGCGCCCTTTCTGACCAGCCGCTGCCGGGGGATAATCGGCGGTCAGCAGATAGATCCGGTGCAGCTTCTCATCGACGGTCATGGTCCGCGCCCGCACTTCGGTGGTGACCGTATCTACGGCATCGTACTTGCCGTTGACCAGCTTGACGATGGTCACGTTACCCTCGCCATTGGAGCTGAAGGCGAGGCCAAGAGTCGAATCGAAGCCCGCCGCATCCGGACCCGAACCGATCGCCGGAGTGGCGATCACCTTAAAGCTTGGGATGTCGATGACGGCCATCATCTTGTTGTCGCCGACCGAAAAGAGTTTCTTGTTTTTCACGTCGATCGCCAGACCGCTAGGGTGTTCCGCAGGCGCCACCGACATCTTGCGTGTGACTTCCATCTTGGCGGCATCGATTTCCAGAAGCTCAGAAGAGTCTTCCAGGTTGACATAGAGCTTCCCGGCTCCATCGGTCTGGCAAAACTCGCCGGCTTTCCCGGTGGGGAAGGTCTTCAGCACTTCGCCGGTCTTCGCGTCGATGGCAGTGGCGTCCTCGCCGTTGTGGTTGATGGCGAACACACGCTTGGTTTTCGGCTCATAACAGACCGCATCGGGGTTTTCACCGGCCGCCGGCTCGCCGAGCTTGGCGAGAGTCTTGAGATCGAAAATCGTGACGCTCTTAGATGTGCGGTTGGTGATGAATCCTTTGTTCAGGTCGGCGGCGATGGCGATTCCGTGGACGCCGTGCAGTTGCNNCCCTCGGCGGCCCAGACCGCACCAGCCAACAGGGCTAACGTTAGAATCTTCTTCATTGAGTTACTCCTTTATGCGAATCCCGGCCTCCGATGTAATAGTGCACGGCCGGGGTTACTACGAGTGACAAGACCATTGAGGCGAGGATGCCGCCGATTACCGCGATGGCCAGAGGTTGCAGCATTTGAGAGCCGGCGCCAAAGGCGAAAGCCAGCGGCAGCATGCCGGCCACGGTGGCCAGCGCGGTCATCATAATAGGACGCAGGCGGCGCTCGCCGGCGCGGATCATACTTTCCTCCGCCGCGAGACCTTCGGCGCTGAATTTCTGATCGGCATCGAGCAGCAGGATGCCGTTCTTGGCCACGATGCCGATGACCATGATCAGGCCCATGAACGACGAGAGGTTGAAGGTTGTGCCCGTGATCAGCAGCGCCAGGAAGACGCCGCAAGTGGAGAGCAACGCGGAAGAGAGAATCGCAATGGGAGCGGCGAAGTTGCCGAGCTCGAACAGCAGTACCATGAACACCAGCACCACGGCCAGCGCCAGAACCGTCAACAGGTCTTTAAACGACTTCTGCTGCTCTTCGAATTGACCGCCATACTGAACGCGGATGCTGGGAGGAAGCTTCATCTCGTCGAGGGCGGCTTGCACTTTTTTCATCCCGTCGCCGAGGTTCATGCCTTCGAAGCGGGCCGTGACCTGCACATTGCGCTGCAGATTGTCGCGACGGATTTCGGTCTGGCCGGGAATCTCGACGACCGAGGCGAGCGAGCCGATGGTGGCAGTCTTGCCGGTTCCGCTGATGAGAGTGGTCTCGCGGATGCTGTCGAGCGTCTGGCGCGTCTCCACGGGAAAGCGCACGCGAATGGTATAGGCGCGGTCGTTGACCACCACGGGGTTGGTAGCCGGTTCGCCTTGCAGGATGGCGCTGGCGTCGAGCTCCAATTCCTGCGGCGAGAAGCCGGCACGCGCCGTCATGACCTGGTCGACATTAAAGACCGTGGCTGGACCGCTGATGGTGTTCTCGATGCCGTTGAGCACATCCACGACGCCGGGAATTTTCTTGATGGTATCGCCCACCGAAGTGGCCCATTGCTCCAGCAGGACGGGATCCTGCGAGAACAGCTTGATGACCACCGGCTCGGGAGCGCTGGTGAGGTCGCCGATCATGTCTTGCAGAAGTTGAGGAAATTCCACGTCAAGGACGGGCTCGGCGTTCTTAATCTTGTCTCGCACATCGGCGATCACTTCTTCGCCGCTGCGCTTGCGGTTCGCCTTGAGCTTGACGGAGATGTCGCCGGTGTTGGCCTCGGTGACCTGCGCCAGGCCGAGTTGCATACCGGTGCGCCGGGAGGTGTTTTCGACCTCGGGCGTGGCGCGTAGGATCTTTTCGACGTGGGTGATGACGCGGTTGGTCTCCTCGAGTGAAGACCCGGCGGGCATGATGTAGTCGATGATGAAGCCGCCTTCGTCCATGGCGGGCAGCAGGTCGGATCCGGTGTGGTTGTAGCACAACCAGGAGCCGCCCACCAGCAGGATGGAAAATACCGCCAGCACCAGTTTGTGTTCCAGGGTGAACTTGAGGACGCCGGCGTAGGCGTTCATCAGGAATGGCGGCACGGATTGATGCTCTTCCGGACGGCGTCCCGAGCGGCTGCGGATGAAGTAGTGGCTGAGCGTGGGGGTCCAGGTGAGGGCCAGCGCCAGGGAAGTGAGCAGCGCAGTTCCCACCGTAACGGCCAGAGCGCGGAAGAACACGCCGGTGACGCCGGTGATGGAGATGAGCGGCAGGAAGACCACGATTGGGGTGATGGTGGAGCCGACCAGGGGAGCGCGAATTTCGCGAATGGCGCTGCGGATGGCTTCCGCGCGCGACTGCCCGGAATCGCGGTGCATCACGATGTTCTCGACCACCACAATGGCGTCGTCGATCACCAGGCCGACAGCGGCGGCGAGGCCGCCCAGCGTCATCAAGTTGAAGCTCTGGCCCATGATCCGCAGGGCGATGAAGGTGACCCCAATGGTGGCGGGAATCACCAGGCCGGCCACCAGAGAAGTTCCCCAATCGCGCAGGAACAGCACCANNAGCGAGGCCAGGATCAGTCCGATGAGGATGGCGTCGCGCACGCTCTTGATGGATTCCGTGACGATCAGGGATTGGTCGTAAAAGGGGCGCAGTTCCACTCCCTTGGGCAATCCCTTCTTGATGGCTTCGATTTCCGCCCTGACGGCGCCGGCCACAACCACCGTGTTACTGTCGGGCTGGCGCATGACATTCAGCAAGACGGCGGGCTTGGCGTTGGCGGTAACCACCGTATAGACGGGCATCACGGCGGGGCCGACGGTGGAGATGTCACCGATGCGAACCGGCGCGCCGGCGGGCGTGGTCTTGACGACGATATTGCCAATCTCTTCGGGAGTGCGCGTCTGCCCGCTGACCAGGCTGAGGACGAGTTGGTGATTGGTCTCGATCAGCCCGGGTGAATCGATCATGTTGCTGCGCGTGATGGCGTCCAGAATATTGGGGATAGTGACGCCGGCCTGCACCAGTTTGGCGGGATCGGGCTGGACTTCGAACTCGGGAACCTGGCCGCCCTGCACCACCACTGACGAGACGCCGGTCTGGCGATTGAGCCGGGGCTTGATATCGTAGGTCGCCATCTCCCAGAGCGTGGTTTGCGGAATCTTGTCCGAGGTCAGACTGTAGCCCATAATGGGGAACGCCGCGAAGGTCAGCCGGTTGGCCGTGAGCTTGGCGGTGGCCGGCAGCGAGGTCTGCACGCGGGACAGCGCCGCGTTCACCAGTTCGAGCGTGCGGTTCATATCGACGTTCCAACCGAAGAACAGGTCGATTTCAGCGGTGCCGCGGCTGGTGATGGAATAGAGGTGATCGAGTCCGGGAACGATGTTTACGGCGTCTTCGAGGGGCTTGGTGACCGTGACCAGCATCTGGTCGATGGGGAACACGCCGTTATCGACGCCCACCACGATGCGCGGGAAGTTGGTATCCGGGAAGACGGCGACGGGGATGGTGAGCGCCAGGTATACGCCGACGGCCACCAGCGTCAGGATGACGAAGATGATCGACTTGCCGTGGCGGGCAGTCCAGTGCGGCGCGTCGGCGCCCTCGGCGACCTGCGGAGGTGTCGAAAGTTCGCTCATTTGGCTTTCGGCTTGGCCGCGTCTTTCTTCTGGTCCTTCTTGGAATCCGCCGCGGGCGGCGCGTTTTGATCTTCGTCGTCGGACTCCTGCACGGAGGTGTCGATGACCTTGACCTTGCCCTTATCGTCCACACCCATGCCGCCCACCGTGACCACTTCTTCGCCGGGCCGGCAGCCGTTTAGGATTTGCACCTTATCTCCCTCGCGCACGCCGACCTCCACAGGCCTGCGGTGCGCCACGGAATCGATGATCACCAGGACGGCGGTGCCGCCGGTTTCTCCGGGAAGAATGGCAGTGGCGGGAACCGTGGTTGCGTTCTTGAATTCTTGAGTGATGATCTTGACGTGCACGCTGGAGCCGGGTTTGAGGCGCTCGCCGGGATTATCGGCCTGCACCCAAACCTGTAGCGTGGTGCTGTTGGCGTCGGTGGCGGGACTCACGACGATGACTTTGCCGGTGACTTTCTGCCCGCTATCGGCCTGCGCGACCTCGGCCGGCTGGCCGACCTTGACGAGGTTGCCCTGATTCTGCGGAATGTTGACGCGCGCGACGACGCGCGAGATATCGACAACGGTGATGAGGGGAGTGCCGGGAACGGCCATTTCGCCTTCATAGATGGGGCGATCGGCGATGATGCCGCTCTTGGGGCTGTGGATCTCAGCGTAACCGAGCTGGGCCTCGGCGGATTGCAACTGGGCCTGAGCGGTTTGCACCTGGGCGCGCGCGGTGGAGATCTGATCCTGCTTGCCGACCGAGTTGAGAGCGCGGAGGTGTTCCTGCGCGGTCTGCAACTGCGCTTTGGCGGAAGCAAACTGCACGCGGGCCTCTTCCACGCGGCGGCCGGCGAGCGCGCCCTGGCGGAACAGCTCGGTTTGGCTGTCGAGGAGCTTTTGAGCGGCGTCGAGTTGCTGGGCATCGGATTGGACGTCGGTCTCGGCTTTGACGACGGCTTCGGGAACGGTGGCCATTGCCACGGTGTGGAGGTTGATCTCGGCCTGGCTGACCTGGCTCTTGGCGTTGGCGACGGCGGCGGTGAGATCGCGGCTTTCAAGGACGGCGAGCAACTGGCCCTGCTTCACGTGATCGCCGCGGTTGGCATAGAACTTGAGGACGGGCTTGGAGATGTTGGGCATGACGCCGGTCTGGTCCTGGGGGAAGAGGATGCCGTCGCCGGCGACGATGTGGCGGATGGGCTCCTGGGTGACGGCGGTGACCTGGACGGGCGCAGGCGCCTCGGTTTCGGGTTCCGCTTTTTTGGAACAGCCCGAGGCGGCGAGCAGGCCAGCGGCCAGGGCGGCAAACAACCATCTATTCTTCATCGGCTAAAAGGCCCCCGTCAGTGTCTGAAGGTTGGCGATCGAGACGCGGAAGCGGACCAGCCCGTCGTCGACGGCGTTGCGGGCGTCGCGGAGGGTGGACTGCGCATCGACCACTTCCAGGGCGGAAACTTCACCGGCCTGGTAGCGAAGCAGGGTTAAATCCAGGCTCTGTTTGGAGAGGTCGAGCGAACGGCGCAGCGACGTGAGGTGATCGCGCGCGAGCGAGGCTTCGCGGTAGAAGGCGTCGAGCGACGCGAGGAGCTGGCGCTGGGTAAAGCTGAGATCGTTCCGGGCCTGCTGCAGTTTGAATTCGGCCTGCTTGACGCGGCTGCGGGCGGCGCCCCAGGTCCACAGCGGCACAATCAATTGGGCCTGCACGACGCTGCCGAGCAAGAGCTGGCCATCGGGATTGTGGAGGGCGAACTGGTTAGCGTTGGTTCCGAAGGAGTAGTCGAGGGAGAGCGTCGGCAGCATGGCGGCGCGGGCCGACCGGATTTCATAATCCTGCTGCCGGATGGAGGCTTGAGCAGCGCGAATGTCGGGGTTGTTGTTGCCGGCGCGCGACTGAATTTCGGTGTAGACGGGGACCGGTGAGAGCGTTTCGAGATCGTCCACGACATCGAAATCCTGGCGGTAATCGGGGAACAGGAGGACGGCGAAATTGATGCGGGCTTTATCGAGGGTGAGCTGGGCTTCCTGCTCGTCGCGCTGCCGGNNACGCTCTGGCGCGCGTTGGAAAGCTTGCGCGCGGCGACGGCCATGCCGTAGTAATTCTGCATGACGGTGGCTATGAGGCCGCGGGCAGCGAGATCGGCCTTGGCACGGGCGACAGCTTCGGCGGCCATGGCGCGGTAATAGTCGGCGCGTTTGGCGGGAGCGAAAAGATCGGCATGCACGTTGGCCTGGTTGTTGTAGACGTGCGGACCGTCATTGGAGACGAAAACGCCGCTGGGCGTGCCGTTGGGTTGGGTGTAGATGAACTGGCTAATGCCGTTGACCGAAGGGAGCAGGGCGGCTTTGGCCTGTACGGAATCTTCGTGCGCCAGCAGGGCCGCGAGGTTGGCGGTGAGGATCTGCTGACTGTATTTTTGGGCACGCTCCATGGCATCCTGCAACGTGATCCGGAGCGGCGCAGATCCGGCGGAAGGAGTTTGCGAGAAGGCCGGCAGNNNGCTACATCGCCGTGGTGCGATTCGGCGATCCACTTGACAATGGCGAGGCCCAGCCCGAAGCCGCCATCCTGGCGGGAACGGGCGGTGTCGGCACGGTAAAAGCGCTCGAAGACGTGCGGGGCGGCGTCGGGAGAGATGCCCACACCGGTATCGGCGATGCGGATGCAGAGCTGGGAATCGTGCGCTTCGAGCGCGGCCGAGACGTTGCCGCCGGGAGGCGTGTAGCGGATGGCGTTGTCCAGCAGGTTCATCACCAAGCGGCGGAGGAGTTCCTCATCGCCGCGGAAGGGCGCATCCTCGGCCGGGCGACATTCGAGCGCGATGCCGCGGGCGGCGGCGAGCGATTGCACGGAGCGGCAACATTCGGCCAGAAGATCGTTGAGATAGAACTCTTCAGATTGCAGCTTGAGGCGTCCGGCGTCGGCGCGGGCGAGGTTGAGGAGGTCATCGACCAGGCGCGAGAGGCGGCGGGATTCGTCGAGGACGATGGCGAGGGATTCGCGATACTCGGCGGCGGAGCGGTCGTGGGAGAGAGCCACATCGGCCTCGCCGCGGATGATGGAAAGGGGAGTGCGGAGTTCGTGGGAAGCGTCGGCGACGAAGCGGCGCATGCTTTCGAAGGAGAGGTCGAGTCGCGAGAGCAGCTCGTTAAACGAAGCGGAGAGGACGGCCAGTTCCTCGGCGGCGTTGCCGATCTCGAGGCGGGTATTGAGATTACTGCCGGTGATGCGGTGGGCCTGTTCGGCCATCCAGCCGAGCGGGGCGAGGCTGCGGCTGGCAAGCCAGTAGCCGCCGAAGCCGGCGAGCACGATGACGAGGGGCAGCGCCAGGAAGATGACGCGGCGGAGGACGGCGAGATCCTCCACGAGTTCGTCGCGAGACTGGAGCGCGACCACCTGGTAGTCGCGGCCGCCGACGGTGACCCGGTGAACCGCGGCGCGCGCGCCGTTCGGCGCCACCTGGGGCACGGCCACGGCGAGATCGGCCGCGGGATCGAGCGAGGCGCGCGAGACGATGAAATCGACCTGGGGTTGCGGCAGCGGGGTGCTGGCGGCGAGCACGCGGTTCCCGGAGAGAACCGCGACCAGACTGCCATGCAGGCGCATGCCGGAGACGGCGTCGGAAGAGGCTGCGGGGACATTGCCCTTCATCTCATCGAACTCATCCTGGAGCATGGCGGCGGTGGTGTTGGCCTCCACCGCGAGAGCTTCGTCGAGACGGTGTTCAAGGGTGTGGGAGAGCACACCGTGGATAAACAGGCTGAAGAGAACGAACAGCAGCGAGAAGAACAGCAGGTACCAGAGCGTAAGGCGAAAGCGGAAGCTGTTAATCATCGGCGGCTCCCGGGTTGGCGCTCAGGATGTAGCCTTCCCCGCGGCGGGTGCGGATCAACCGGCTGGCGCCGCCGCTTTCGAGGCGGGCGCGGAGGCGTTTGATGTAGACGTCGATGACATTGGAGAAGGGATCGAAGTTTTCGTCCCAGACGTGTTGCGC
>PLZX01000047.1 GCA_003152325.1 Bryobacterales bacterium
CCATCAGCACCAGGTCCGGCGCCGCCTTCTTGCAAAGTTGAACGGCGTCGGCTCCATTTTCGGCCTCGCCCACCACGTGGAACTCCGTGCCGCGTTCCAGAATTCCCTTGACTCCGTCGCGTACCAGCTTGTGGTCATCGACAAGAACTATGTCGAATGGCATATTCCTCTCTCACTCATCCCTAAGTGCGGTCGCCTGAATCGTGGTCCCCGCTCCCCGATGGCTGGTAACCGACAGATCCAATCCCGCCTGCGCCGCAAAGTGCTCCATGCTCAGCAATCCCAATCCTCTGCTCCCTTCCAGCACGTCCGCCGGGTCGAATCCGCGTCCATTGTCCCGAACGTCCATGGTAAGACCGGTACGTGTGGACTTTACCGCGATTTCAATCGAAGAGCAACTCGCGTGTTGCACCGCGTTCCCCACCGCCTCCTGCGCAATCTGGTAGAGTGCCGACGCGATCTTCGGATCGATCTTCAGAAACGGGTCCACATTCACGCGAAATGCGCCCGCGAACCGTTCGCGAATCCGGATCGCCAGGCGGTCCAGCGCCGATCGCAGCCCGGCCCGCTCCACCGCCGAAGGGTTCAGCTCGTAGGTGTACTCGCGCACCTGCTCCATGATCGGTTCGAGTACCTTCTGGATCTCCCCGATGCGCAGGCATGCCTCCGGCGAAATCGCCTCCACGTCCATCCGCGCCAGGTCCAGTTGCAACCCCAGGCCCGTCAGGTTTTGCCCCACCGAGTCGTGCAGGAATTTCGCAAACATGCTCCGCTCGAATTCCTGCGCCCGCAGCGCGCTCAGCACCGTGTTGCGCAGTTCCTGCTCGGCTTTGCTCCAGCGTGTGACTTCGCTGGCCATACCGCCCGCCAGGGTTGCGCCGTCTTCCCGGCGAATCGGAAAGACCGCGAAGTGCCAGGCCGCGTTTCCGCGCCGCTCGCGCAACAACAGCGTCTCTCCCCGCAGCGCGCGTGAAATGCGGTCGCTCCACACGGACGCGTCCTTGTCGAGCACCTGCTCCACCCGCCGGCCCACCAGTTCAGCCGCCGCTTTGCCGAAGAACGGAATCGAATCGCCGTACACGCGCTGGAATTCGAATTCCCCGCTTACAATCCAGGAACACGCCGGGCTCTGTTCCAGAAACGCTTCCGCAAGTCTCGCGCTATCGGGCATTGTGGGGCGGGCAATCCTGCCCGCAGCCGGCTTTCAGCCGGCTTCTCTTGGTGGGGCATGCTCCAGCTTGCCCTGCTTGGCGGCCAGACCGCATCCTAGCCTTTGCGTGCTACCACCCGGCGTGCCGCGGCCGCCACATCGCGCGCCACCAGGCCGTACTTCTCCATCAACTCGTCGGGTTGCCCCGATTCGGCATAGGTGTTCTGGATACCCACGAACTCCATCGGGCACGGCCGCGTCTCCGCCACCACCTGCGCCACGCGGACACCCAAGCCGCCATCCACCAGGTGCTCCTCGGCTACTACGATGGCCCGCGTTTCCGCCGCCGCCCGCGCGATCGTTTCGCGGTCGATCGGCTTGGCCGTGTGCATATCCACCACGCGCGCCGAAATGCCTTCCCCATCCAGCACGTCCGCCGCAAGCAGCGCCTGCGCCACCAGCAGCCCGTTCGCGATGATCGTCACGTCGCGTCCCGCCGCCACCTCGATCGCCTTGCCGATCTCAAATTTTTGATCGGCGCTGTACACCGTCGGCGCCTTCGGCCGCCCCGTGCGGATGAATACCGGACCCACGTGCGCCGCTGCCGCGCGCACCAGCGCTCTGGTGGCAACTTCGTCGGCCGGAGCAATCACCACGAACCCGGGCAGGGAACAGGCCAGACCGATTTCCTCGATGCTCATCTGCGAAGGCCCGTCTTCGCCGATCGAAATCCCGCTGTGCGTCCCCACCACTTTCAGATTCACGAAAGGATACGCCGCGCACACCCGCAGTTGTTCGAAACCTTTGTTCATCGCGAATGCCGAAAAACTCGAAACGAACGGGATCTTGCCCGCCAGTGCCAGCCCTGCGCCCACCGCCGTCATGTTGGCCTCGGCGATTCCCAAAGAGACGAACCGCTCCGGAAATTCCTTCGCGAAATACACCGTCATAGTGGATTTCGATAGGTCCGCATCGCACACCACGATGTCTTTGTTTTCGTGACCCAGTTCCACCAGTACGCGCCCGAAGGCCTCGCGCGTGGCGGCGCCCAGCTTGATCTCGAACTTGGTTTTCGCGGCCATTTTATTGCAGCTCCTGGAGCGCCAGTTTCACTTCATCCGCCGTCGGCGCCGTGCCGTGGAACTTGGGATTGTTCTCCATAAAAGAAACGCCTTTGCCTTTGATGGTGTGCGCCACAATGCAGGTGGGCTTTCCCTTGGTGGCTTCCGCTTCGTCAAACGCCTTCTCAATCGCCGCAAAGTCGTGGCCGTCGATCTCGAGGGTGTGCCATCCGAAAGCCCGCCATTTCTCGGCCAGCGGCGCCACTTCCATAATGTCGCGCACGAAGCCGTCGAGCTGGATCCGGTTATAGTCCACAATCGCCACTACGTTGTCCAGCTTGTGGAACGCGCCCGCCATCGCAGCTTCCCAGTTCTGCCCTTCCTGGATCTCGCCATCGCCCATCATGGCGTACGTGCGGCTCGCTCGTCCGTCCAGCCGCGCCGCGATGCCCATCCCCAGCGCCATCGAAAGACCTTCGCCCAGTGACCCGGTTGAGGCCTCCAGCGACGGTATGAATCGCATGTCCGGGTGGCCCTGGTATACCGAGCCGAGCTTGCGCAGCGTGTTCAGTTGATCGAGCGGCGTATCGGCGTACCCCACCTCCGCCATCACCGCATAGAGCACCGGCGCCGCATGCCCTTTGGAGAGAATAAAACGGTCCCGGTCCGCCCACTTCGGGTTCTTCGGATCGATCCGCATTCGGTTGAAATAAAGTTCAACCACAATCTCCACCGCCGAAAGCGAGCCGCCGGGATGGCCGGACTTCGCCGCGCCAATCATCACAACGATTTCCCGCCGGATCCGCTTGGCGGTGATCTTCAATTCCTCTATGGATTTAGGCATGATGAAACGAACTCCCATTCTACCAAATCGCCGCAATCCACCCATCCCTTCGGCACACCCATATCCTCTGAAGATAACCTCCTGTTAACGAAACGCGGTATTGTTCCATACCCCTCTTGCGTCTATGCTGTAGGCGCGAACAGAATCATGAGGGCCAAACCGGAAACCGACCGCCACGCTGTCCCCCTCCGCCTTCTGGCGGTGTCACGCGATCCAGAAGCCCGTATTCTGTATGTCTAACGAAGCCATCCTGGTTGTCGATGACGCTCCCGTCAACCTGAAACTTACCGGAATCCTCCTCCGCAAAGCGGGCTTCGACGTCCATTCCGCGGTCGACGCCGAGCAGGCCCTCGATCTGCTCCAAACCTTCCATCCCGATCTCATGCTGGTCGACATTCAGCTCCCCGGCATGGACGGCCTCGAACTGACCCGCCGCCTCAAGCAGGATGAGCGCACCCGCGGCATCGTCGTCGTGGCCCTCACCGCCTGTGCCATGAAGGGAGACGACGAGAAGGCCTTTCGCGCCGGCTGCGACGGCTATATCACCAAGCCCGTCGACACCGGCACGCTCCCCGGTCGCATTCGCGAGTACCTCGACCGCCGATTCGCAGCGCCCTCCGTCCCCGTCGAGCCCGTCCCCATCGAGCCCGTCTCTGTCGAAGCCCTCCCCGTTGAGCCTCTCCCCGTCGAACCCGTCTCTGTCGAACCCGCTCCGCAGCCCGTCCTCGTCCAGCCCGCTCCGCAGCCGCAACGCCTTCCCGGCGGCTTGTCCTTCACTCCTGCCGAGATCGAGGGACTGCGCCGGCGATTCCTCGAAGACGCCGCCCTCCAGGTCCGCCACCTCATGGAATCCCTCACTCGCGGCTTCGACGTGAAAAGCGCCACACGCACCTGCCGCGATTGGGCCGCCGCCGCCACCATCCTGGAATACCCAACCATCGCCGTCCTGGCCAACGAAGTGGAAAGGTGCCTGAACGCCGCCAACCCCGATCCCGCCTCGCTCCACGAAGCTCTCTCCAACCTCATGCTCGCTCTGGTCGAGACGCCCGAGTCCGTCTCCGGTCCCGTGCCGGATTCCATCGTCGCCGCCCTCAAAGGGATGCGCGTGGCCCTGGTCGGCTTCCCCGCCGACGATGCCGAACGTCTCTGTGTCGCCCTGGAGCGCGCCAGCGCCAGGCCGCGCTATTTCGACCACGTTACCCCACGCGATTCCGACCCCCTTTCCGAATTCAGTCTGGTCGTCGTGGACGTCACCCCCTCCACCAAAAACACCTTTTTGCTCGCCGCCGGGCCCGCCGCCTTCTCCGGCCCGCCCCTGGTGTTGGCTGGACTGCGCAACCAGATCCTTTCTCTCGATCACTCCGTCCAGCTTCGTGCCTGCGAGCTTCTCATCGATGGCTGGCAGCCCGAAGAAGCCCTCATGCGCCTCGCCCTCGCGTTCTCCCGCAAGCACGCCCCTCCCGTCGTGGCCGCTCCCGCTCCCGCTGCCACTCCCGTCCTCAACGTTGCCCCCCAGGTCCCGGTCAACGGCTCCAACGGCCGCACCAACTCGGAAGTGCTCGTGGCCGATGACGATATGACGGTCCGCCTGATCGTAAGGAGTGCTCTGGAGAACGCCGGCATCAAGTGCCGCATGGCCTCTAGCGGACCCGAAGCTTTGCAGATCCTCCGCGATTGCCACCCCTGCGCCGCCGTCCTCGATGTCAACATGCCCGGCATGGACGGCTACGAAGTGCTTGCAGCGGCTCGCCTCGAAGCCATCCCCGTGAAAGTCTTGCTCCTCACCGCCCGGCAGCAGGAAGCCGACATCACCCGCGGCTTCACCCTCGGCGCAGACGACTATCTGATCAAGCCCTTCAACCCTCCCGAGCTGGTCGCCCGCCTCAGGCGTTTCCTGCGCCCTCGCACCGAGCCGTGAGCGTAACGCGCGCCAGAACTCCCCCCGCCCCCCTGCCAGGAGTATACTTTCACCATGCCACCCATTTTGACCTCCGAACAGAGGGCCGATTTCGCCAGGCGCGGCGTCTCCCGCCGCGGCTTTCATCAAATCGCCGCGATGCTCGCCGCCGGCAGCGCTTTCCCGCTCTTCACCGAGCGGGCCCTCGCGCAGCGCGCCACTGATCGCGCGCTAGCGCCCGGAACCGTCAAAATCGACGCGAACGAAAACCCCATGGGTCCCTGTCCCGAGGCCGCCGAGGCCATGCGCGCCATTATCCAGGACGGCGGCCGCTACCTCGACGATCTCACTCCCAAAATGGTCCGCACCCTCGCCGCCATGGAGAACCTCGACCCCGCTTCCGTCTATGCCTATCCCGGTTCTAGCGACCCTCTCTTCCGCGCCGTCCTCGCCTTCTGCGGCAAGGAGCGCCCGTATGTCGTGGCCGACCCCAGTTTCGAAACCGGCGCCCATGCCGCCCGCATCGTCGGTGCGCCCGTCATCAATGTCCCGTTGGTGAAGGAAACCTTCGCGCACGACGTCAAGGCCATGGCCGCCGCCCACCCCACCCCCGGCATCATCTACGTCTGCAATCCCAACAATCCCACCGGCACAGTCACTCCCAAAGCGGATATCGAATGGCTCGTCAACAATAAGCCCAAGGACGCCGTCGTGCTGCTCGACGAGGCCTACATCCATTTCTCGTCCAGTGCCGTCATGGGCTCCTACCTGGTGGCCGCCGCCAAAGACGTCATTGTTCTGCGCACGTTTTCAAAAATTTACGGGATGGCCGGCCTGCGCGCCGGCGCTGCCATGGCCCGACCCGACCTGCTCCGCAAAATGAATCAATTCACTTCCGGATTCATGCCCGTCACCGCCACTACCGGTGCCGTCGTCAGCCTCAATTCCAAGACGCTGATCCCGGAACGGCGCAAGACCGTTCACGATATCCGCGAGGAAACCCTGGCCTTCCTGGCGTCGCACAGAATCCAGACCATCCCCTCCGAAGCCAACATGTTTATGATGAACGTGAATCGTCCCGGCCGCGAATTCGCCAGCGCCATGCTGAACGAAAAGGTGGCCATCGGCCGTACCTGGCCGGTCATGCCCACATGGGTCCGCATCACCGTCGGCACCGCCGCCGAAATGGAACGCTTCCGCGCCGCCTGCCTCAAGTGCTACACGGCGTGAAGTGCTGAAAGGTCACCACCAAGCCCAACGCGGCGGGGTTGCTATTGAAGATCTAGTTGAATAATCAGATTGTATCCACCTAGTTTTAAACCACTTGCATCCGCGAAGCACGGTCCTTATGACAACAGGCGCGCGGCCGGTTTCGCAAAGTAAGTCAGAATGATGCTAGCCCCCGCCCGCGTGATCGATGTCAGCGTCTCCATCATCGCCCGGTCGTGGTCCAGCCACCCATTGCGCGCCGCCGCCACAATCATCGAGTATTCCCCGCTCACCTGGTAGGCCGCAATCGGCGCGTCGAACCGCTGTCGCGCCCGGCTGATCAAGTCGAGGTACGCCAGCGCCGGCTTCACCATAATAATGTCGGCGCCTTCCTGCAAGTCCAGTTCGATCTCCTGCATCGCCTCGCGCCCGTTCGCCGGGTCCATCTGGTAGCTCCGCCTGTCGCCGAACTGTGGCGCCGATTCCGCCGCCTCCCGGAACGGCCCATAAAACACCGACGCGAACTTCGCCGCATACGCCATAATCGGAATTTTCTCGTACCCGCTCGAATCGAGCGCCTGCCGGATCGCCCACACCCGCCCGTCCATCATGTCCGAAGGCGCCACCATGTGAGCCCCCGCTCGCGCATGCGAAAGCGCTGCCTTGGCCAGCCACTGCAAGGTGGTGTCGTTGTCCACGTCGCCATCCTTGATATACCCGCAGTGCCCGTGGCTGGTGTATTCGCAATTGCAGACGTCCGTCACCACCAGCAGATCCGGCACTTCTTTGCGAATCGCGCGAATGGCCCGCTGCACAATGCCGTTTTCGTCGTACGCGCCCGACGCCATTTCGTCTTTTGATTCCGGCAGCCCGAACAGGATCACCCCGCCGATGCCCAGCGATTGCACCTCCACGCACTCCTTCACCAGCTCGTCCACCGACAACTGATAATTGTCCGGCATCGAGCTGATCTCGTGGCGCACTCCTTCGCCCGGGCAGACAAACAGCGGCAGAATGAACTGGCCCGGATGCAGATGAGTCTCGCGTACCAGTTCACGAAGGGCCGGTGTTGCGCGCAACCGCCGGAGACGATGGGTAGGGAAGGGCATCACCTGGATTGTAACTCCCAGCCGCAGGTACCATCGCCGCGCGAGATCGAGTCTTACAGTGGGGCTGGCTGCCCGTGGGCCCGCCCCGGTTTTGTTTCAGCTCCGTGGCGGGGGGCTTGACATGGCCCTCCGCTCGGTTAAAATAAACCTCATCACTCGTTGTTATGCAGACCGCTTGCGAGCACCCCCGCACCCAGATCATCGCCCGGCGCGATGGCGTGGACTACCTGGAATGTCTGGATTGCCATCAGATCTTCGAGGACGAAGACCCCGATCCCGTAGTAAAGGTCGACGAAGAAGAAGAGTAGCGCCCCTCACTCTCCCGGATGGTATTCCCGCTCCGTGTGCCCCTTGAGCTGCGCCGGGTAGTAGTAAACTTCCCGCAAGTCGCCCGTGGCGTACCGCTTGGCTTCATCGTTGAAATGCTTCGAAGCCGGATTCCCGCTCTCCCCGCCGGCCGTCACCGCCTTGGCCCGCACCGTCTTGCCGAACTCCACCACCGCCACGAAGCTGTTCCCGCTCGTGCCGTACCACTTCTTCGTTCCCGGGTACGCGCGCGCTCCAAATGACGCCAGCGAACCCCAGCTTGCCGAAGGGAAGCCCACCGGAATGCTCGGGCCAGCGTCGTCGAACCGCGGCGCGATATCGTCGTTCAGCCGTTGGAATCGATTGATGTCGCCCCACGGCGTCTTCCAGCTCCCGAAGTCCACCGCCAGCTTGTCCGACGCCGCCAGCAGCGATTGCAATAGCGCGTCGGCCGGTGCGCTGCCAAACGGGTCGTCGCCGGAGCCGCTGCCCCGCCTCCCGCCGCCCACCCGCCGCCGCACATCCTCGGCCCAGAAGATCCCGAGCGATGTCGGCACCGACCCAGCCGCCCATCGCAGATCCCACTTCCGTAGCAGGGCGATCTGTTCGGCCGTTTTCGCTTTCAGTGGATTGCCGTCCGGCGTAGCGTCCCACGCTTTGATCAGCGCCGGCATCGGTTTTTCAAACCACGTCAGGTAGCTGTCGAACGCCGCGCCCAGCAGCGAGTCGAGCGTAAAATCCTTCTTGTTCTCCAGCACCCGGATCGCGTGCAACCCGCGCGGCGATTCGCTGCCCGACTCCACATAAACCGGATAGTCTTCCTTCTTCGGGCTGCTCTCGCCCGCCGCCGACCACGGCCAGTTGTTGGTGTTGTAGAGCCAGCCGCTTTTCGGATTCAGCAGGTGTGGTGTCTCGTCCACATCGAGCAGCCCCTTCCACTCCGTCGCCGGATTGCTCCCATCCACCGGCCTGGTCCAGTCGAAGCTGGTGTCACGCCGCGGAATGAAGTTGCCGTGGAAGTAGGCGATATCGCCGTCCGCATCCGCGAAGATCGTGTTGTTCGATGAGTTCGCCTTCAGCTCCATGGTCTGCCGGAACGTCTTGTAGTCCTTCGCCTTGGTGCGCGTGTACGATTGTGTCAGCGCCTTGATCGGCTCCTGCATCAATCGGATCGCCACCCACTTGCCGTTCACCTCGCGGATCACCGGCCCGTGATGTGTGCGGTACACCGTGAATTTCTTCTCCGACATCCCGCTATCGGTCTTGTACGGCACCGCGATCTCCGTGGCCACCATCCGCCGCTCCTCGTTCCCGTACTTGTAATAGAAGCCGTCCCCCTTCTTTGTGACCGTTTCCAGATACTCGTCCACCGCATCCACGCCGCTCGACGTGTGCATCCAGCCGGCGCGCGCGTTGAATCCCTGGTAGATGAAGAACTGCCCCCAGGTCACCGCCCCGTAAGCATCCAGGCCCTCATCGCTCGTCATCTGCAGCTCCGACCGGAAGTAGAACGACGTGTGCGGATTGATCAGCAGCAGCGCGTGATGCTCCACCGTGTTGGCAGGCGCCACCGCGGCACCGTTCGATCCCCTCGGCTCCTCGTCGAACTCCTGCGCCGCCGGCTGCTGGCTCACCGGCGCTGTGCCGTAGAAGGCCCCAAGCTGGCCCAGGTTCACCTTCTCGATGTCGCCGCCGATGCTCCCCTCCGTGAAACTCAGCGCCATCCACGGCTCGAATCGCCGGATCACCCGCGGTTTCACTTCGGGGTGCTTATAAAGGTAGTAATTCAGTCCGTCGGCAAACGCGTCCATGAGCTTTTGCAGCCATGCCGGGCTCGCCGCGTAGTCCTTCTTCAGCTCCGCCGGATCGATGAACAGCTTCATCCGCAGGTCCTGGTAAATCTTCGACTCTCCCTCGGCCTCCGCCAGTCGCCCCATCGCGTTTAGGTAGTTCGTCTCCACGCGATTGAAATCGTCCTCGGCCTGCGCGTACTCCATGCCGAACACCACGTCGGCGTCCGTCTTTCCGTGGACGTGCGCGAGGCCCCAATCGTCGCGGATGATGGTGACTCTCGCCGCCTCCTGCTTCCACCGCGCCGCATCCCGGTCTCCCTGGAAAGCATACGCGGCGCAAGCCGCGGCAAAGATCAAAACAAGTTTTTTCATAGGCTGACCCCGCACCATTTTATTCCAATGCCTTGTGGGGCATGCTTCAGCCTGCCCAGCCGGGCGCAGCCCGGCCGTTTCCCACCGCCGCCTCACCCCACTGTCACTTTATCCGCCGCCAGTTCGTACCCTTCGTCTTTCGCCGTCTTTACGGCATCGGCTTGGAGGGTCTGCGGCGGCGCATCCTTCGCACCCTTCCAGTGTCGGAGAATGACCTCTTCGCCCACGTGGATGCGTACCAGCCATTGCGACTTCTCACTATCCCAGGAAACTACCGCCCGGTCCGCGGTCAACAGAGCCATAGAAAAATTCCCCTTATCGCCGGGCCGCTCGTTCGGTGTCCCGGTGCTGCTCCAAATGTACACCAGATTTCACGCCTGGGAGAAGGGCCTCGAAGACCCCGCCTCACCTCAGCAGATTCAACCCATGCACCACAGGATCGGGCGCCTCGTCATACCGCAACCGCAACTCCCCCCAACCCTCTCTCCGCATCGCGGCGATCCGCGCCCAGACCGCCACCACTACCACCATCAGGCTCACCGCCACAAACAGCGCCGCTTCGCTCACCGCGCGCCACCCCAGCAACTTAGCCTCCAGGGGAAACGGGATCGCCAGCATGAACAAGGCGCCAAAAAAAACTCGGTGCGTAGGGAAAACAAGTCCGGCGCCCGGCCGTCAGGCCGGGGTGCATCTTCACCCCGTGTACAGATCGCCCGCCAAATACTTGAGCCCGCTGTCGACGGCCACCGTCACCACCGTCGCTTCCGGCCCCAGTTCCGCCGCAAGCTGGACCGCCGCCGTCACATTCAGTCCCGTGGAAGTACCCGCAAATATCCCCTCTTCCTTCGCCAGTCGCCGCGCCATCTTCCGCGCATCGCCCTCTTCAACCGTACGGACCTCATCGTAATCGCCCGGCTTGAGGTGCGGGGGCCAGAACCCCACCCCGATCCCTTCCACGCGATGCGCGCCGCCCTTTCCGGTGGTGAGGACCGGCGACTCGGCTGGCTCCAGCGCAACAATCCGCGCCTTGCACTTTGCCGCCTTCAACGCATGAGACACGCCCACCAGCATTCCTGCCGTGCCCACCGCGGCGCAGAACGCCGTGATCCCGGAGCCCAACTGGCCCAGCAATTCATCGCCGAGCGCCGTGTAGCCGGCCATAACATCGTCGTTGCGGAACTGGTCCGCCCAGAAAACTCCCGGCTGGTCCGCCTCGCGTGCGAGCTCGGCTTTCAGCCGCGTGAATAGCTCCGCATTAATCTGACCCTGATCGCTTGGAACCACGATCAGGCTGGCTCCCAACGCTCGCATGGTTTCCAGTTTTTCCCGCGCGAAAGCGTCTGAGGAAATCGCCGTGAAGGCGTATCCCTTCACGGCGCACACCATGGCGAGCGAAGAGCCGGTACTCCCGCCGGTGTATTCCACCACTCGCATCCCGGCCTTCAAAACGCCGCGCCGCTCGGCCCCTTCGATGACCGCAAGCGCCATCCGGTCCTTATAAGAGCCGGTCGGGTTGTAGTATTCCAGCTTGAGGAAAATCCGCGCGCTACCAGTGGGCGTCACGCGATGCAGTTGAACCAGGGGCGTCTTGCCGATGGCTTCGAGCACAGAGTTGCTGGCGGAAGAAGGTTGCATAGCGGATCTACCGGAACTCCGACGGCGGAAAATAGTATAACAACACTCTGCAGCGTGCCAATCAGAATGGCCGCCGCTGTGAGCGCCCGGCTCGCGGTTCGTGCGGATCCTGCCAATGCTGCAAAGGTTTTTACAAGTGCCCTCTCGACTCGCTATCAACCAGCGTCTAAGCTGAATACTACGGAGGGAAAGCAAGCTATGAATTCTGTGCTATTACGAACGTTTCTGGTATCCGCAGCGGCTGTATCGACGGCCGCGGCCGGGTCGATCGGTTTTATCGAGACTATTCTCGCCACCAATACCGGGGACTCCCAACTGATCAATCCGTGGGGCCTCGCCTCCTCCGCATCGAGCCCCCTCTGGATTGGCTCGAACGGCACCGGCTTGGCGGAAGTCTACAACGGTGCCGGAGTGAAGCAAGGTCTGGTCGTGACCATGCCGGGCGATGGCAGCGTCACCGGCGTAGCGTTTAATGGCGCCGGCGGATTCAACAGCGATCTCTTTCTCTTCGTCGCCGAAGACGGCACGGTTTCCGGGTGGAGGGGCGCGCTCGGAACTACCGCCGAAACCCTGGCGGCCGGCAGCGACGCGAATGTCTACAAAGGCCTGACTACCGCCAGCGTGGGCGGATTTACTTATGCTTACCTGGCTAACTTCCGTAACGGGTCCGTGGATATCATGAAAGGTAGCGGCGGAGCTCCCGATCTCACAGGGAACTTCACCGATGCCGGCGGCCTCCCGCCCGGTTACGCCCCGTTCAATATCCAGGACCTCAATGGCGATCTCTACGTCACCTATGCATTGCAGGACGCCCTTAAGCACGACGAGATTGACGGCGCCGGCCTTGGTTTTATCGACGAGTTCGATTTGAACGGCGACTTTATCATGCGCGTCGTCAGTCAAGGTCTCTTGAACGCCCCTTGGGGCATGGTCATCGCCCCGGTGGGCTTCGGCGATGTTGGTGGCGACCTGCTGGTCGGGAATTTCGGCGATGGCGCCATCAACGCCTACAACCCTCTAACCGGCGCGTTTCAAGAAACGCTCCTGAATGGGATTACCGGCACGCCCCTCTCAATTGATGGCCTCTGGGGGCTCCGCTTCGGAAACGGCGGCAACGGGGGCAATCCGCTTTCTTTGTTCATCACCGCTGGAACGGGTGGGGAAACCGGTGGCCTCTTCGCCGAAATCGATGCGGTTCCCGAACCAGCCACTGGGCTTCTCGTGGCACTGGGCCTCGTGACGGTGCTTGTTCTGCGACGCAGGCACCCCAATCGGAGCCGCGGCCGTTAGGGAGCGTTAGAAGTCGCAAACCTCGCGCACCCCCCTCGCCGTCCGCGGTTCTCCCGGTTCTGTTAAGCTGGCTTAAGCTGGTCTGCATGCCAGGGAGCGGTAATATGCGGGAGATCGGGGCCTTCGAGGCCAAGAACACGTTGGGCACTTTGCTCGACCGGGTCGAGCGCGGCGAGGAGATCGTCATCACCCGGCACGGCAAGGCCGTGGCCCGTCTGGTGCCAAACTCCGGTGGAATCGACCGTGAACAGGCTCGCGCCGCTTCACTGCGGATACGCGCGCGGGCGAAGAAATTGAAACTCGGCCCGTTCGATTGGCCGTCGCTCAAAGCCGACCGGGACGCCGGCCGGCCATGAGCCTGGTCCTCGATAGTTCGACCACCTTGGCTTGGGTTTACTCGAGCGAGACCACCGAGGCCGTTCGCCACGTCTTCCATCTCGTCGGCCAAAACGGTGCCTGGGTTCCCGCGCTCTGGCGACTGGAGGTCGCCAACGTTCTGGAAATGGGCGTGCGACGAGGCCGCACCAAAGCCGCTTTCCGAGACGCGGCTCTAACCGACCTCGCTCTTCTGCCAATCAGTCTCGATTCCGAAACCGACCGGCAGGCGTGGGGCGCGACCGTGCGGCTGGCAACGCGCCACCGGCTGACTTTGTACGATGCGGCTTACCTGGAACTCGCGAAGCGGCGCGGTCTGCCGCTCGCCACCCTCGACCTGGAACTGCGCGCCGCCGCCGCCGCTGAGCGCGTCATTCTTCTGGGCGGGTAAAGCCCCGCATCTTCCCCCGGTCCCGTCGCCCTTCATGCGTTAGCATGGAGAGAATGCACGATCTCTCGTACTTCCGCTCCAACTTCGAGCGCATCGCCGAACGCCTTGCCACGCGCGGCAACGTAGCCGGCCTGGATCAGTTTCGCGAGCTCGACCAGCCCCGCCGCGCCGCCATCACCAAGGCGGAGCAGTTGAAGGCCCGCGTCAATGAGCAAAGCGTCGAGATCGGAAAGCGGCGGCGTGAGGGCGCCGACACCACGGAGCAGCAGGAACAGGTGCGCGCCATGAAGGCAGAGATCGCCGCGCTCGATGAGCAGGTCCAGTTTCTCGATGGGCAGTTCCAGGAATTGCTCGCCGGCATCCCCAACGTCCCGCACGAATCCGTGCCCGTCGGCAAGAGCGCCGATGACAATGTCGAGGTGCGCCGCGTCGGCGAGCCGACCCCCTTTGATTTCGAGCCCAAGGCCCACTGGGATCTCGGCCCCGAACTCGGCATTCTCGATTTCGAACGCGCCGCTAAAATCACCGGTGCTCGCTTCGCTTTATACTGGGACCTCGGCGCCAAACTCGAACGCGCCCTCATCAACTTCATGCTCGACGTCCATACGCGCGAACACGGCTACACCGAAGTGCTGCCGCCGTTCCTCGTGAATTCCGCCAGCCTCTTCGGCACCGGCCAGTTGCCCAAATTCAAGGAAGACCTCTTCAAGTGCGAGGGCCACGATCT
>PLZX01000014.1 GCA_003152325.1 Bryobacterales bacterium
CACGATGGCGGACCAAGCTCTGGAAAAGATGTCGCGACGGTTCGATGCGATGTACGCCAAGACGTGGCGCCCGTCGATTCCGCCCGAGAAACTGTTGCGCGCGCAGTTGATCCAGATGCTGTACTCGGTGCGGAGCGAGCGACTGCTGATGGAAGAGATTGATTACAGCGTGCTGTTCCGGTGGTTTGTGGGGATGAATTTGGACGAGCCGGTCTGGGATGTGACGGTGTTCACAAAGAACCGGGACCGGCTGCTGGACGGGGATGTGGCGCGGGAGTTTCTGTGCCAGGTGGTGGAGCAGGCGCGGGAAAAGAACCTGACCAGCGACGAGCACTTTACAGTGGATGGCACGCTGATCGAGGCGTGGGCGAGCCTGAAGAGTTTTCAGCGGAAGGACCAAAAGGACCAGCCGCCGGACGATCCCGGCAATCCCAGTGTGGATTTCCATGGGGAGAAACGTTCGAACGAAACCCATGAATCGACAAGCGATCCAGACGCGCTATTGGCGCGGAAAGGCAATGGCAAAGAGGCCAAGTTGAGCTACAACGGGAACCTGCTGGTGGAGAATCGCAACGGGCTGATCGTGGGGACGGAACTGTTTCAAGCCAACGGCACCGCCGAGCGCGACGCGGCGCTGGTGATGATGGAGCAGATTCCGGGAGACTACCGCGCGACGGTGGGAGCCGACAAGGGGTACGATACGGCGGGCTTCGTGGCGGAGTGCCGGAATCTGAAGGTTACGCCACATGTGGCGCAGAACATAAAGAGGAACGGTGGAAGCGCGATCGATGAGCGGACCACGCGGCACGACGGTTATGGGATCAGCCAGAAGAAACGGAAGCGGATCGAAGAGAGCTTCGGTTGGCTGAAGACGATTGCGCTGATGCGGAAGGTGCGCCATCGGGGGATCCACAAGGTCGGGTGGGTGTTTACTATTGCGGCCGCGGCTTACAACCTGGTGCGGATGCGGAATCTGCTGTCGCCGGCAGTTCAGTCCGCGTAAGTCGGGGGAGAGGTGTGTCCAAAACCGCCAAATGGCGAACGTGGGCGCACTCAAACACTTACGAAAACGCGACTTTCCACGTTCTTGGATCGGATCACTGGCCCTACTGCAGACTGAATCCAGTTTTTCCGCAGCCTGCTAGTCAATGGATGGATGTTGACTCTCGCTTCAAATGTCTGGTGGGGCGCTATGATCGCACTGCTAACGGTGAGCGTTGTCTCATTCTGGTGGTGGTCTCAACACCCGAAACGCCAATGATAATCCTACGCAGATTTGCCGCTGCCGCCCTTGACTTAGCTATTGTACTTAGCTACATCCTTGCAATTGGATATACAGCGTTGGATCTTCACATCTTTTCTCCAGACGACACTTTGGGGAGGTTTACTAACTTCGGATTTCCCTTTATATACTATGCAATCCTGGATTCTCGTTTGGGTGGTGGTGGCACCATCGGTAAACGCCTCTTTGGTCTTCAGGTATACGAGCGCACGGCTCAAACCATTCCAATCCATCTTGCTCTCGCACGTACTGTAATCAAACTAGCCATACCTCTCTTAACCCTAAAGATGAGTGCGAATCTCGCCACGATGCACCCATTTCCAGGAGTCGCTATGGGACTTGGAGGACTTCTTATATTGCCAATTTCCATTCTTATTAGCCGAGGGGCAATTGGCTTGCACGATTCGTTGCCACAGACCTGGGTTGGTACTTCTGCGATGAAGAAAAGGCCGCTCCTTCCTCGTTGGCATTGGATAAGCGCCTTTCTGATGACTGCTGTTATAGCTTCTTCAGCGACCTTGCTAATTAAGGTCACGATATGGCCTTCGTCAGCACGTCTCAACATCGAGTCGGTAGCTCAGATGGCAGATCCAAACTTGGCGATGGCAAAAGAACTTGTTTTAGGCGATGGTAGCGAACCGATTCGGCATTACGTCCAGCACGCCGACGTTTCGCAAAGTGTTGATCCATTTCCTGAGTCTTTTACAGATTCCTTCGCAAAAGCTCCACCGACTGTCGTACAGCAATTGCACGGTCAATTTCCTGAGATGATGATTACGTTCCACCTCGCACAAGACCGCTTCAGGTCATATCCGCTTCGGGCAGCATTGATTCAACGAGCTTGGTTTGTGCTGGCTCCACAATTGTCCTCAAGCGACAGACCAAAGTTCGTCTGGATCAGTTTCGACACTGAGAAGTGGTTTGGCCCAATGGAGGTGAGGGAGAGCGATAGGTATATTCTTGTAGGTCGTCGAGGGGAGCGGATCGGTACAGCGGAGACTGGCCTTTTTGAACCGGACCATAACATTTTCATGTGGTTCGGGTTTCAGCTTAGTGGATTCTGGCAACATCCAAGCTCACTCGGCATATAGCTTTACAGCCGAAGTATCGTAATGCCTAGCCTCATCGTAAGTTCAATCGAGAGGGAACCTATACGGTCGCCAACGGCCACGACGACCTTGAAAATTGCTCCATGCAGACCCTTTCGGCATCGGCCAGCGCAACGGCTGGAAGAGCACCTGCTGGTTTGCCCGTCATGCCGGAATCGTCTGACGGCGACGGATGAGTACGTGGCGGCGATGAGGGCGGCGGCGGCGAAACTCAGAAAGGGCGAGTAGCGGCGCTGTAGCCGGTGCCGTCGCCGGGTGCCGCAGCACCGTGAATCGGGTACTGGCGGCAAGAAGCACTGCCTTGAGTGCGATAAGGTGAGCTAACCGAACAACGGGTCAGCGTGCTGCAACCAGATGTCACAAGGCATTGCAGCCGCACGCTGACGAAACGAGCCTTACCCGGAGACACCGGCCCAACTCTCTCCCGCTTTCCGATCCGGCACCACGATGAGATTAACCCTGCGTCCCGTGAATCCGCACGCAACACATTTCACCGGCACGAACCCTAAACCTGAGATTTCGGTTGCCGGTTCGGACAATTTGCCAGAACCGCACGATGGACACGGCAGTTCGGTTTCTTTCAATTCGGGCATCTTGCTCATCATCTCACCGTCCAGCTTGAATCGGAGATGCCACTCCGTTTTTCTGTGGCGATGAGGTATCGTCAATGATGTGCCTTGCCTACGGATTCGCAACGGCACTGATGCACACCTGCGCCGGTAACGGGCGGCACGGACGGCTTGGCCCGAAACGGACGTGGGAGGGTACTTGTGGGCTATCGAATTCTTCTGTCGGACGGTATCAGTAGAGTCTTGGAGACACATTTCGGCATCATACCGGAGCGTGTGATCTATGAGGGAGCGGTCCTGACCCCTTCGGAGTTGCCGTCCGATTGCACAAAACTTGCCAACGCCATCTTTGTCGAAGAACCCGGCTTGAACGAAGTGTTCTCAGTGGAGGACATCTCCAGGCGAATTGAATCCATTATCATCACCATTGTCAGGGAGGGAACCTGCCGGAAATCCGATCTGGTTGAAAGCCTCTGCACCCGATTAGAGCAGAGCGACGAGGCCAAACTTGTTTTGATCCCCTTACAGGGCATTACGCTTGCTGAACCCGTTACGCAGATTGGTCCGTTTCGGCTACGGCTGATGAATGATGAAGCCATTGCCGAAGCCGTTGCGCTCTGGAATGCCGCCATTGACCGGACCACAAACACGTCCGATGAAAAAGCTTCTTTCAAGGAGTGGCACGCCAAAGAATTCGAGTCTGATTTACGTGGATGCGTCTGCATTGAAGTGCGGGTGTCTGGAGACGTCAAGCGGGCCGAAGCCATTGCAGTCCAACAAGCAACGGCGCTGATCGACCTCCTGCGTTACGGCAGTTCGGGATTGCACCACAAGCGCATGAACCTTGCCGTTGGCTTCAAGGGTGATGGCGTGCCGGGTATTTATCGACGCTACGTCCTCCCACTTGGCGTAAGCGATGCGACGATTCCGAGCTTCAGGACAGGCCCGTTCGGGACGCTCGTGATTAATGCAGATTCCCTTCGGGTCATGAGCGACCTTGGCGTCCAGAAACTCGCAGGTGTTCTTCAGCGCAAGACTTCCCAATTTGAAGCAGCGGTCATCCGGGCGGTCCATTGGTTTGCTGAGTCCCGAATGCAGACGAGGCCCGAATACGAGGTCATGACGCTGGCAATAGCTATCGAAGCGGCTTTGGCGATTCCGGGCCAGCAAAACCACGGCAGAAACGCTCTCGCAGAAGCGGTTGCCGTCCTGCTTTCAGATGATGCAGTAGAGCGCACGAAATTATTCGATCTGACAAGGGCTGCACTGTGGAATAGAGGCGATGTCGTTCATCAGGGCGCAAATTCCCTGGAATGGGATGAACTGAAGACCTTTCGAAACGTCGTGATGGCTTTCATAGCGAAAGCGATCCATTCGACTGAACGATTCCAGACGACGACTGAATTGCTTTCGTGGGTCGCCTCGAAGAACTCCGGGCTGGCGAAACTAAGAACGCACTGAAGACAGAAATCGGCGTGAGAAGCCGCCGAACGCCGGGGATGCTGCCCCGACGCCCCAGCGTTGATCCATAAGCTACAGATAAGCTACATAACGACAAAAAGGCCACCCGTTTCCGAATGGCCCTTTCCCGCTAAGTTACTAATAATAAATGGTGCGGAGAGGGGGACTTGAACCCCCACGAGATTGCTCCCGCTAGCACCTCAAGCTAGTGCGTCTGCCAATTCCGCCACCTCCGCGTTCTGGGTGCTACTTCTTGGTTGCCGGCGGGGGCGATTTCTGGCCGGCCGGCGGGGTCGCCACGTCGGGCGGCAACTTCAGATCCTTCATATCGATTTTCACCGTACCCGGTTCCGCGCCGGGTTGGGGCGTCACGGTGACCGGAAGCATCCCGCCCGCCGGAGCGGGCGACTGCGCCGGCATCGGAACCGATACCGGCACTTGCGCCGGAGCGCTCTTCTGCGGCAACCCTTCCAGAACCGACGTGCCTAGTCCCGCGTTGCGCGTCGCCAGGATCGACAACGAAAGCGACGTCACCATGAATAACACGGCCGATATGGTGGTCGCCTTGGAAAGCAGAGTCGCCGAACCGCGCGGCCCAAAGGCCGTCTGGGAACCCATGCCGCCGAATGCGCCTGCCAGATCCGCGGCCTTTCCGCTCTGCAGCAATACTACGATGATCAGAAAGATACAGACCACGACGTGGACAAACATCACCAGGAAATACATATGGGTCCTTTCAGTATAGGAAACCGGAGATCCTCCGGTCAAACCGGGCGTCCCGCACCCTCGCAGGCGTATCGCAGGAACAACTCCATCCCCTGGTAGTCGCGCGGACCCAGTTCGTGCACAATGTGGTTGGTGAGGTACTCCCGCACCAGGAGAGGGGAGAATCCGCGGCGCGGGGCCTCGGCAGCTACAATTTCCTCGATTCGCCCGCGCCCGTACCGGCAAGACTCCCGAAACGCCTCGGTCACTGGCGGGGTGACCGATCCGCGCCGGCCGGCCCAAACCGCGAACACCATGGGCAATCCGGTCATCTCAACCCACTCGGCGCCCAGATCGTAAACATGATAAGGCAGACATTTCGGTTCGATCCGCAGAGCCGGGTCGCCGATAATCAGAGCCGCATCCGCAACTCTCAGCATGGCGTCCAGATCGGGGGCATGGGGTGTCATGATAGGATCGGCCCCGTACCGCTGCTTCAAGATTACGCGCGCCAGTTGCACGGAGGTGCGCGAACTGCTGTCCACTGCCAGAGTGCGGATTTCCCCGGCCGGCCGCGACGATACCAGCAGAATGCTGCGCACCGCTCCATGACAGGCGATTCCGACACCTTCGATTACCTCTAAGTCCTGCCGTGTCAACTCGAAAGACGGGACGATGCCGATATCGGCGGCACCCGACGCTAACTGCTCGGCGCAGCCCGAGGGCACTCGAAAATCCAACTCGAAGATTCCATTCTGGGGGCCATGCAGCATCCCCCACACCAACGGGGTGGTGTTCAAGAAACTCACCGCACAAACGCGGGGCTTGATGGTAGGTGTGTTTTGGGGCAATCTTCAGTGTAACAAACCGCCGCTTTCGCACCTTGTCGCTGGGGCTGGCCAGTACCCAGGATACTTGCATGCAGCCCCTGGTCTGGTATCCTTGAGAGAGCGCACTCCGCGTCCGCGCCTTCCAGGGAATCTCCATGACTCAAAAGTACATTTCTGTCCTCACTTTGGCTCTTGCCGGCGCCGCCAGCGCGTTTGCGCAGATTACTCTGAACTCGGTCCCCTCGCGATCGATTGGCTCTCCTGCGTTGAACATCACGAGCCTTAATCCCAATCTGGTGGAGGGCCGCGAATTATACTTCCCCCAAGGCGTCGCTCTCGACACCTCGGTTTCGCCGCCCACCCTGTACGTGAGCGACTACTTCAACAACCGCGTGCTGGCATGGAAAGATGCCAACGGCTTCAAAAGCGGCCAGAAGGCCGATCTGCAGATTGGCCAGCCCGATCTCCTTACGACTTTCGCCGGCGGTCCGGGAACGGCTTACTCCACCGGCCTTTCCCGCCCCACCGGCATCGCAGTATACAAGGGCGACCTGTATGTTGCCGACAGCGGCAACAACCGGGTACTGCGCTACCCGAGCCCGTTCAACCAGGTCACGCAACAGCAGAAACAATTTCCCACACCAGACTTGTGGATTGGCCAGGCCACGGTCAACGGGCGGAGTATCAACTACACCGGCCAGTCTATACCCAACGCCCAAGGCATCTTTCTGACGAACGGCTCGGTGGTTCTCCAGTCTTCGATCGCCTTCGACAGCCTGGGGAACCTCTGGATGTCCGACGCCGGCAACCTGCGCGTGCTGCGATTCAAGGCCAGCGATGTGGCGTCCGGCGGCGGCGGGCTGATAGCCGATCTCGAACTCGGCCAGTTGGATTTCGTGACCGTGCAAACGCCTCTGAGCACAAGCGACCCCACCGCCAAACTGCGCACCAATCAATTCTTCCTGCCCGATGCCTTGGCTTTCGATCCCAGCGGTAACCTGTTCGTGACCGATTTCAATGGCGTCAGCCGCGTGATGGTCTTCACTCCGCCCTTCTCCACGGGCATGTCGGCGAGCCGTCTCATGGGAGTTTTTCCAGCCACCTTCATTCCCCCCACTGACCCGACCGTGTATCAGGCCCTGCTGGACAAGACCGTCACGGTGAGCCCGGAAGCCGTTTTCTTCCTCACCGGAAGCACGCCCGCCGTAGGCGTGGTCGATTCCCAAAGCAGCCGGATTCTGCTGTTCGATACTTACGCCAACTGGCCCACCGATGGCACCCCGCCGCAAGCGAAATTCATTTATGGGCAACCGAACAACTGCTCGGCACAACAACCCGGTTTGCCCACTTACGCTGCTTGCCGCGTCGCCAATAACGGCAATCCCAGGCCTGCCGCCAACACGCTGGGTATTCCCGCCGGTGCGTTCGCAACCAGCACCGATGTGTTCGTGGTGGATAGCGGCAACAATCGCGTTCTCGACCTTCCGATATCGGGCAACACTCTCGGCTCCGCCACCCGGGTGCTGGGCCAGGACCGTTTCGACACCAACTCCATCAACCTGATTGAAGGCCGGGAATTCCAGTTTCTCAATGCCGTCGGCACCACCAGCCTGGTTGACAGCGCTATCGCTATCGATTCGACCACCAGCACTCCTCACCTGTACATCTCCGACCCCGGAAGCAACCGGGTGCTGGGCTTCAAGGATCTGCGGAATCTCAAGCCCGGCGCGAGGGCCGACATTGTCATCGGCCAGCCGGACATGCAGACCGCCCTGGTCAACTACCCGGCTGGCGACGGCACCAAGCCCAACTCATCGGGCCTCTTCCGTCCCGTCGGCCTGCTGGTGGATTCCCATGGCAACCTCTATGTGGCCGATTCGCTGAATGGCCGGGTTCTGCGCTTCTCCGCCCCATTTGCTTACACGGGTTCCGCTCCGGAACCGGCGGACCTGGTGCTCGGCCAGCAGAATTTCACCACTAAACTCCCCGATCCCACGTCCAGCACGATGCTCGCTCCCTATGGTTTGGCCTTCTCCGGCGTCAATGGTCTGGTGGTATCGGATCAAGCCGATAATCGCGTGCTGTACTTCCCCATGACCAACGGCACCTTTACCGCCGGCAACGATAACGGTAAGGCCGCCACCATTGTCCTCGGCCAGCAAAGTTTCAACGGCACGGCCACCGGCAGCGACCTTGCCAGCATGAGCAACCCGCATGGTATTTCCTGCGACTCCAACGGAAATGTGTACGTAGCCGATACCAGCAACAACCGCATTCTGATCTTCAACGATCCGCACTCGAGCATCACCCAATCCGGCGAGGCTGCGGCCACCTCCATTGGCGGCCTGAATACCCCCCAGGGCGTTTTCGTCAACCAACTCACCGGCGAGATCTGGGTAGCCAACACCAACAACGGCACCTTGCTGCGTTATGCCAATTTCAACTCCGTGCTGCTGGGCAACGGATCCATTTCCAGCATTTTGGATGTTTCCAGCTACAACGGCAGCAACGTTGGCTTGGCCCCATTAGCGGTGGCCCAGGATCAATATGGCGCCCTCTATGTGGCTGACACCGGCAACCGCGTGGCCTTCTACTACCCGGGGTTGAATGCCTGCAACGGCGCGACTTTCATGGCCGCATTTTCGTCCAAGGCGCCCAACCTGTGCGCCCCCTTTGACAGTTCGGGCAATGTGATATTGAATGCTCACCCGCTGGCGCCCGGAGTCCTGGCGACTCTCTTCCCCTGCGCGAATTGCGCCGGCGACCAATTCGGCGACGTGACCGGGGCATTCAATGGCACGTACCCCATGCAGACAACCATGAACGACATCCAGGTGACTGTCGATGGCGTTGCCACGCCGTTATATTACGTTGGCGCACCCATCCCGCCCGACCACCCGTCCGGGCAGATCAACTTCGTGGTGCCCAATACCGCTCGCACCGTCGGCACGGCGGATGTCGAGGTGGTGCGGGTGTCCACGGGGCAAATCCTCGGCGCCACTCTGGTGCCCATGGCAGCCGCATCGCCGGGAATCCTGGTTAACCAAAACATCACGGGGACCTTCCGCGGCTCCGCCGTGGTCAACCAGGACAACACCGTCAACGGCCCCACCAATCCGGCGCCCCGCGGCTCGGTAATCTCAATCTACGCCACCGGCCAGGGCTTCGTTCCCAACGCCCCGTCGGACGGAAGTTCTCCAGGGGCGCTCCCCTCACCCGCGGCGCTCACGGTGCTCCTCAACGGAACTGACGTCAACGGGTCGGGCGAAGCGGGTCAGCACATCCAATATTCCGGACTGGACCAGTTTCCCGGCGTCTGGCAGATCAATGTGCTAATTCCCCAAACCGTCACGCCGAGCGCCCAGACCGGCAACAACACTTTGCTCAATCTCATCGTAAACCTCACCGCGAACATCGACCTCGGGCTTGGTTGGAAAACCGTCATCTGGGTAAAGTAGGAGTTAGCACTTCCGGCCGGGCTCAGACCGCCGGCGGGCGTTCCCGCGCGGGGACCTCGCCGGCGCGTTCCCGCTTCATCCCGTACATTCTCTGATCGGCTTCGTCCAGGGCTTCGCGCAAAACGCGTTCGCGCGCTTCGGCCGTTCCCCAACTGAATCGGATCGGCAACACCCCGTGGCCGCGCACGCGGAAATCGCGCAGCCGGGCTTCGATGTCCAACATGCGCCTCTGGGCCACTTCGGGCAGTTGATTGTGGAAGAGAATCACGAACTCGTCTCCGCCCCAGCGGAAGGCCTCGTCCTNNGTGGCCATGGCGGTCGTTGATGTCCTTGAAGTTGTCCATGTCGCACACCGCCACCACGCCTTCGAACGGGCTGGGCTGTTCCACGCGCCGCGCCAGCGCCGCCTGGTTCAGCAGCCCCGTCAGATGGTCCAGGTCCATGCTCTGGCGGTTCTCGCGGCGCATGTGATCCACTTCCGCGGCCAGATCCTGAATGCGGTCGATCTGGCTTTCATTCCACATCGCCATGGCGGCGAACGCCAGCACGCAGTGCAGCGTGAAATCGACGTAGCTCTCGTGCTGCAGGTAGCGGGCCCACTCCGGCGCGCTGCCCGAGTGGTAGAGGTAGAAGAAAACCACTGCGGTTTCCAGGAACGCCGCCGCCAGCACCAGCAGCGAGAATCGGAAAACCCTGGCGCCCAGCCCGGCGTTCTTCCGCAACGCTACGAAATTGTAGACGTACACCAGGCTCAGCACCAGGGCGTGCGACGCGTGGTAACCTTCCAGCCGCGAATTCCACCCGAACGCGTACACCAGGGCTACGAAGATGGGCAGGATGGAAATCAGCCGCAGCACCGTGCGCCAGTCCTTGAAGCCCGAAGCAAAACCGGCCCGCGCCGCCGCGATCAGTACGATGGCGAATGCGAACTCGAACACCGCATAAGGCGCCAGCCACCCGAAGTGGCCGGTGCGCAGCAACTCGAATCCGAAGAATGCCGCCAGAAGCCGGAGCAGCCACGCCACCGCCCACAGCCCGAAATACACCACGCGCGATTGCTTGTAGAGAAAGAGGAAAACGCCCCCGAACAACAACGCGCCGATTTCCTGGACGTAAAACCCCGTGATATCCGGAACCAGGCTGCTCGGATTCATGGTGTCAATCTCCGTTGATCGCGTGCCGCCGGATGGCGCGCGCCTTGCCGGTGGTCTCGTCCACGTCCACGATCACCGCGTGCAGCTCCACACCCTTCTTGGCCGCTTCCATGCGGACCGGCAGAGCGGTGAGAAAACGTTGCAGGATGACGTCGGTCTCCACCCCGATCACCGAATCGTACGGCCCGGTCATGCCGCAATCGGTCTGGTAGGCCGTGCCGCCGGCGAGGATGCGGGTATCGGCCGTAGGCACGTGCGTGTGCGTTCCCACAACCGCCGAAACGCGTCCGTCCAGGTAGCGGCCCAACGCGATTTTTTCGCTGGTCACTTCCGCGTGAAAGTCCACGAACTTCACCTTCACCGCCGGATCGAGCGCGCCCAGAATTTCATCTGCCTTGCGGAACGGGCAATCCGTGGAAGGCATGTAGGTGCGCCCTTGCAGGTTGATCACCGCGCAATCCACGCCGTTTCGCGCGCGCCGCACCACCAGCCCGCTGCCCGGAACGCCGGCGTAGTTGGCCGGCCGGAGCAACCGCGGCTGCCGCACAAAATAGTCGTACAACTCGCGCTTGTCCCAGACATGATTGCCCGACGTCAGTACATCGAGGCCGAGCGCCAGCAGTTCTTCGGCGATGGCCGGGGTGATGCCGAATCCGCCAGCCGCGTTCTCCGCGTTGGCGATCGCCAAGTCGATGTGGTTGGTCTCGATGATATCCTGCACATGGTCGGCCACGATCCGCCGCCCCGGAGACGCGAAGATATCTCCGATGAATAAAATGTTCATCCCTAGGATTCAAAGTTAACACGCGGAGCGGTGGCGGTCTTACCTCGGCTTTTCGCGCGGCCGCCGGCGCCGCATGTCTGGTACTGTCAAGAAGATGTCCGCGAAACACCGTCATTACGTTCACGTCCGCCGCGTCGATGAGTGCTCTACGCTCGACGAACTCTTCACTCACTGCCTGCCGTCCTTCGGTGGCGCCTTCCTGCGCCGCATCTACCAGATCCTCGACCGCGCCATCGGCATGGGCTGCCCGCTCACCGTGGCCGTCTCCGGCCCGGTCACCGTCTCCGGCCAGCACCACACCTGGCTCATCCCGCTGCTCGAAACCGGATGGGTGGCTTACCTCAGCACGACCGACGCCGTCTGCTACCACGACGGCCACCGCAGCCTGGACGCCTACAAGAGCGGCCCCATCCACGAAGTTCCCATCTTCACCGACGACGCCGCGCTGCGCGACGAAGGCACCATCCGTGTCACCGACATGGCCTTCGACGAGGGCGTGCTGCTGGATCAGGACCGCTTCGTCACGGCCGTCCTGGCTCTTCCGGAGTTTCAGCGCAAGATGGCCGGTACGGAATTACGCTTTCTGCTCGGCAAGTATTACGCTGCCCAGGAGCGGCAGAACGGCGTAACCAGCGGCCTGCTTTCCACCTGCTATGATGCCGCCATCCCAATCTTCGTGGGCGCGCCGGGCGATGGCAGCGTCTTCCTCAATTCCATGAAGCTGTGGGCCATGCGGCAGGCTGGCCTGATCCCCGCTTACGCCTTCGATCTCGACCTTCACGCCGAAGTTTTCGAAGCCTGCGCGTACCACCGCTGGGGACTTTTCGACAACTCCGTGCACGCTCTGGGCACGCTGATCCTGGGCGGCGGAGTCCCCAAGAATTACAACCTGCAGCCCGAGCCGGCGCTGGGCCAGGTGTTGGGCCTGCCCAACGTGCGCGGCTATCAATTCGACGTCCAGATTGTTACTGCGCCAGTCACCGATGGCTCGCTTTCTTCCTGCCCTCCGGCCGAAGCCGTCACCTGGGGCAAGGTGGATAAGGACACCTACCTGCAAACCACCGAGAGCATGCAGTCGGATTACTCCATCGTGATGCCGTTCCTCATCAAGGCGCTGCTCGACAACCGCGCGCGCTACGAGCACATGGTGAGTGAGGAGGGCGAGGAAGCCGTTTTCGCGCGCGAGCCCAAAGCTAGAGGCTATCTGCGCGCACGCGCCGGGTACCGGCTTTTCGACCAGCGCGACGAGCTATGCCGGCGTCTGACCGAGGATGTGCGCGCGAATCGCGCGTGGCTGTTGGAGAGCCTGGCCTATCCGCTGGCGGCGCGGTGAAGGAAATCTTCCTTTAGCTAACCATCTGGGCTAAGATAGAAGCATGGCGGAATTCAACGTCCATGAGGCAAAGTCAAACCTGTCGCGTCTGCTTGTGTTGGTGGAGCGAGGCGAAGAGGTCACCATTATGCGCGACGGCGAGCCGATTGCCGATTTGGTGCGGCACCGGCGCAAATCCGGACGCCGGAAACTCGGTGCGCTGGCCGGCACTATCTCCCTGCCGGAGGGCTGGGATGCGCCAATGACGGATGAGCAGGCCGACCGGTTCCTGGAGGGTAAGGAGTGGTGACCTACCTGTTGGATACCGCACCTTTCCTTTGGGCGGTGGCCGACCCGGCGAAGCTCAGCGCCAAAATGCGCAAGCTAATTGACAGCCGCAAGAATCCCCTGTTCGTCAGCGTAGCTTCGCTCTGGGAAATTGTTGTGAAGGCGCAGAAGGGCTTACTTCCCATCGAGGATCCGCCGCGTTGGTTAGACGCCGGGCTCGTGAGCATCGAGGCGGCAGTGCTTCCGATCAAGCCGGCCCACGTGTACGGGCTAAGCCAACTGCCGATGATCCACAAGGACCCATTCGATCGGCTACTCCTCGCACAAGCGGCCAGCGAAGGGTGGGTGCTGATCAGCAGCGACACGACCCTCCGCCAATATCCCGTCGCCACCGTCTGGTAATCTCGCCCGCGCCAAACGCCGATCGGTTGGCGCCCTCCCTCCATCTGGTAGAATTCCGTGTGATGTCACAACTCTTTGAGCGCAAGCCCATCGCAGCGTTGATCTCGGAGACGGAAGGCTCCGGTGGGCTGAAGCGAAGCCTTCGCGCCGGCGACCTTATCATGCTCGCCATCGGCGCCGTGATCGGCGCCGGCATCTTCGGGGCGATAGGCACCGCGGCGGCCGGTCAACTGGGGCCCAACGGTGAGGTGATCCGCGTGGGCGCCGGCCCGGCGCTGGTGTTTTCCTTCCTCCTCCTAGGGGGGGCTTGTGCGCTGGCCGGCCTTTGCTATGCCGAACTGGCTTCCATGATTCCTCAAGCCGGCAGTGCTTATGCTTACTCCTACGCCACGCTGGGGGAACTGATCGCCTGGATCATCGGCTGGGATCTCATTCTCGAGTATGCCGTCGGCAACGTCGCAGTGGCCATCTCCTGGGGCGATTACTTCAGCACCTTGCTTCGTGGGTTTGGCGTGGTACTCCCGCCGTGGTTGTCCACCGGTTACCGCACCGCGCTGCTCAGTCCGGACGCGCCGGTCCACGGGCTGCTCAATTCCGCGCCCCACATGTTCGGAATCCCCATTCTCATCAACCTGCCGGCGGCCGGCATCGTGATGCTGATCACCTGGCTGCTGCTGCGGGGGGCGCGGGAGAGCGCCACGGCCAACAACGTCATGGTGGTCATCAAGCTGCTGGCGCTGACCCTGTTCGTCCTTGTTGGCATCACCCATATCAAAGGCGCCAACCTGCATCCTTTCGCGCCCAACGGATTCAAAGGCATCCACCAGGGCGCGGCCATCGTCTTCTTCGCCTATATCGGCTTTGACGCCATCTCCACCGCCGCCGAAGAGACCATCAACCCGCAGCGAAATCTGCCCATCGGAATTCTGGGGGGGCTCGGCATCTGCACGCTGATCTATGTAATTGTCGGTTTCGTCATGACCGGCATGGTGCCCTACAAGCAACTGATCGGGGTGGCCGACCCTCTCTCGCGCGCTCTGGAATTGTCCGGCTTCACGGCCGTCGGTTGGATCGTGGCCCTGGGCGCGGCGGTATCCATGTCAGCCGTCCTGCTGGTATTTCAGTACGGCCAGCCGCGCATCTTTTTCGCCATGGCGCGTGACGGGCTGTTGCCAAAGTGGGCCGCCAAGATCCATCCGCGCACTCGCATCCCTTGGGCCACCACTCTGCTCACGGGAATCTTCGTGGCGCTGTGGGCGCTGGTGGGCGACTCCGGGGAGACCTACGACCTGACCAACATCGGTACGCTCTTCGCCTTCATTCTGGTCAGCATCGGTGTGCTGGTGCTGCGCCACAGGGAACCGGACCGCCCGCGGCCGTTCCGGGTGCCGATGGTGTGGCCGGTCTGTCTACTCTCCGCCGCCGGCTGCCTCTTTATCATGAAGGGTCTTCCGGACCAGGCATGGAAGCGTTTCGGCGGCTGGCTGGTAATCGGCCTGCTGCTGTATTTCCTCTACGGCTTCAAACACAGCACCTTGCGGGCCGCGAACAAAAAGTAGACGTGGCGCCGGCGGCCTTGTCGCCGGCGTGCGCCCGCCACTGCGGGGAACATTCCTTGAAGGAAAGGGCGCGACAAGTAGCAATCAGTACGGAGACAGCACCGGTCTGAGTTCCACCACGAAGACTATTGCCTGAGAATCTGGAATCACGGTCACAACCGTCCTTGACGTGTACGGTATAACCGTACATACTGGGATCATAAAGGGAGGATATGCGGCTCGTCGGCTTTCGCCATAAAGGGCTCAGCCAACTTCATAAAACGGGCAGCGCAAGAGGAGTGCCAGCCTCCCATGGCCGACAAGTTGCGCAAGCTTCTGTTCGCCATCGAAACCGCGGAGGCTATCGAACAACTCGGCCGGTTTCCGGGATGGAGGCTGCACCCGCTCAAAGGAGACCGGCAAGGATTCTTGGAGCCTGACCGTGACCGGTAACTGGCGGCTGGTTTTCCGCTATAGCGAAGAAGCCAACACCGCTGACGACATTGACTTGATCGATTACCATTAGGGAGATTTGTTATGCCCATGAAAGCGCCGCCCCATCCGGGCGACCTGATCAGAACCGAGATCGTCGAAGCCCTCGGACTGAACGTCTCGAAGGCGGCGGAAATCCTGAAAGTGCGGCGCGCCACGCTCTCCGACCTTCTGCATGCCAAAGCCGCGTTGACGCCGGAGATGGCCCTGCGCATCGAGAAGGCGTTCGGGCCCGACATGAACCACCTCCTCCGCATGCAGCTCGCCTATGATGTGGCGAAAACACGGCGGCATGCACGGGATATCGCGGTCAGGCGGTATGTCCCGGCTTGAATCGATGCCGACGGCGCCGGAGTGGGCAGGCGAAAGCGCCTGCCGCGCCTTGGAAGCACTACCGCTTGCGCTGGCCTTGAGCCTGGTGGCGGATCTTTTTCTTGGTCGACCCGCGTGCCACACCAGCGGCCCGTTTGGCCTTCGGCGCTGCCTTCTTGCGCGCCGTGCGCTTCAGCTTCTTGCGTTCTGTCTTGTCGGTAACTGTCTTCGTATTCATCAGCTTCTTTTCAGTCCTGCGTATTTTTCTATCAGCTTCTTGAGGCCAAAGCGGGGAAAGTTAACAGTGATCTTAGCATCTTCGCCGTC
>PLZX01000039.1 GCA_003152325.1 Bryobacterales bacterium
GCCTCCATGTAGACATTTTTTGCGCCGTCAAACCCCGCCAGGAAGGTGATCGACAGCTTCAAGGTCAGGGTGTTTCCTGAAATCGACTCGCTCGATCCGGTGCCTTCGATCAGGCTCTGGCTGTTCTGCTGGCTTCCGCTGCCCGGTGAGATGCTCATGAAGGGTTGGCCGCCGGAATCGGTGAGCAGCGACAAGGCATTTGTCGCGCGGTAGTAATCCACTTCGCAGCCGCCGACCGCGTTGAGCGAGAAGTTGAACAGGATCGAAGCCGAGCTCAGGTCTGAGGCGCCGGCGCTATCGGTGAACTGAAAGCTGAAGGTTTGGGTCGAGCCGGCGCCGGAGTTGGGAGTCACGGAGACGGACTGGACCGTGGCCGGAGCCGTCCAGGTGCCCTTCTGTTGCCAGGGCGCCGTTCCGGAGGGGCTCACGGCTTCCATATAGACGTTCTTGACGCCCCCATACGCGGATTGAAAAGTGAGCGCGAGGCTGAGCGTCAGCGTATTGCCGGAGACGGAGACGCTGGACGCGGCGGCGTTCAAGATGCACTGGCTGTTCTGCTGGCTGCCGCTGCCGGGCGTGAGGCTGCCAGATGGCTGCCCGCCGGAATCCGTCAGCAACTTCAACGTGTTGGGGGCGCGGTAGTAATCCACCTCGCAGCCATTGACTGAGGTGAGCGCCGGGTTGAGCAGCACCGAGACCACAGTCAGGTCCGCGGCCCCGGAGGCATCGGAGAATTGAAAGCTGAAGGTTTGAGATGAACCGCCGCCGGAGCTGGGAGCCACGGAGATGACCTGCACTTGAGTGGGGACGTTCCATGTGCCTTTCTGCTGCCAGGGCGCCGTTCCGGACGGGCCTGCCGCTTCCAGGTACAGGTTCTTTGCGCCGCCATACACGGATTGAAAAGTGAGAGCGAGGTTGAGCGTCAGCGTGTTGCCGGAGACGGCGACGCTGGAGGCGACGGCGTTCAGGATGCACTGGCTGTTCTGTTGGCTGCCGCTGCCGGGCGTGAGGCCGCTAGCTGGTTGTCCCCCGGAATCCGTCAGCAACTTTAGGGTGTTGGAGGCGCGGTAATAGTCCACCTCGCAACTGCTGACGGCGGTGAGCGAGGCACTGACCAGCGCCGAGACGGAGATCAGATCGGTAGCGCCGACGGTATCGGAAAACTGCAGGCTGAAGGTCTGGGTGGCGCCGCTGCCCGAGGCGGGGGTGACGGAAACCGCCTGCACCGTTACCGGAACCGTCCAGGCGCCTTTCTGCTGCCAGCCCGATGTTCCGGCCGGGCTGACCGCTTCCATGTAGACATACTTAACGCCGCCGTAGGCGGTCTGGAAAGTGAGGGCCAGATTGAGCGTCAAGGTGTTACCGGACGTGGTTGCGCTGGAGGCGGCGCCATTCAAGATGCACTGGCTGTTCTGCTGGCTGCCGCTGCCGGGCGTGAGGCTGCCGGACGGTTGGCCGCCGGAATCGGTGAGCAACTTCAGCGTGTTGGAGGCACGGTAATAGTCCACTTCGCAGCTGCCGACGGCGGTGAGCGAAGAACTGACTAGCGCCGAGACAGAGGCTATGTCGGTCGCGCCGCCGCTATCGGTGAACTGAAAAGTGAATGTCTGGGTGGTGCCGCTGCCTGAGGCCGGCGTAACGGACACCGCCTGCAACGTCGCCGGCGCCGTCCACGTGCCCTTCTGTTGCCAGCCCGATGTTCCCAATGGGTCAACCGCGTCCATGTAGACATTCTTCAGGCCGCCATAGGCGATCTGGAAGGTAAGCGCCAGGTTTAGAGTGAGCGTGGCGCCGGAAGTGGTCACGCTCGATCCGACACCGTTCAAAATGCACTGGCTGTTCTGCTGGCTGCCGCTGCCAGGCGTCAGGCTGCCAGATGGTTGGCCGCCGGAATCCGTCAGCAATCGCAGCGTATTGGATGCGCGGTAATAGTCCACTACGCAACTGCCGACGGTGGTGAGCGCGGAGTTAAGCAGCACCGCGACGGACGTCAGGTCGGTAGCGCCGGCGGTGTCGGAAAACTGAAAACTGAATGTCTGGGTGGTGCCACTGCCGGTCGAGGGCATCACCGATACCGCCTGCACCGTTGCCGGCACCGTCCAGGTGCCTTTCTGCTGCCATGCGACCGTCCCGGACGGGGCCACAGCCTGCAGGTAGACGTTCCTGGCGCCACCGAAGGCCGACTGGAAGGTGAGGGCCAGACTCAGGGTGAGCGCGGTGCCGGAATTGGTCACGCTCGATCCGGCGCCGTTCAGCGTACATTGGCTGTTCGCTTGGCTACCGCTGCCGGGTGTGATGGTGGAACCAGGCAGGGCGCCGGAATCCGTCAGCAAAGCCAGCGTGTTGGACGCGCGGGTGTAGACGGCCGAACAGGCGGCGACGGTAGAAAGCGAAGCATTCACCAGCACCGATGCGCTGGTGATGTCGGTCGAGCCGGCGGTGTCGGAATACTGCAAGCTAAAGGTTTGGGTCAGGCCGCTGCCGGAGCTGGGCGTGACTGACACAACCTGGACTTGCGTCGGAACGGTCCAGGCGCCTTCCGCGTGCCAGGCGGCTGTTCCGAACGGACTGACGGCCTGCATGTAGACGTTCTTGTTGCCGCCGAACGCCGGCTGGAACGTAAGAGCCAGATTCAGCGTGAGCGAGGTACCGGTGGTGGACACGCTCGACCCGTTGCCGCTGAGCGTGCACTGGCTGTTCAGTTGGCTGCCGCTGCCGGGGGTGATGGAGGAGCCAGGCAGAGCGCCGGAATCCGTCAGCAACGCCAGTGTGTTGGACGCGCGGGTGTAGACGACCGAGCATGCGGCGGCGGTCGAGAGCGACGAGTTGATGAGCACGGAAACCGAGGTGAGATCGGCGGCCCCCGCGGTATCGGTATACAGGAAGGTGAATGTCTGGGACGAACCGCTTCCCGAGCTGGGTGTGGCCGAGACGGTCTGCACCTGCGCCCCGACCGTCCAGCTTCCTTCCAGTTGCCAGGCAGCCGTTCCGTTCGGGTTGACGGCCTGCATGTAGATGTTTTTCGCGCCCGCGAAGGCCGCCTGGAGGGTCAGCGCCAGGTTCAACGTCAGGGTGTTGCCGGAAACCGAAACGCTCGATCCGCCACCGTTGAGGGTGCATTGGCTATTCTGCTGGCTGCCGCTGCCGGGTGTGATGCCCGAACCGGGTTGAACGCCGGCATCGGTGAGCAGCCACAAGGTATTCAGCGCGCGGTTGAAGTTGACCACGCAGCCGCCGACAGTGGAGACGGCGGTGTTGAAGTTCGCCGACACGCTGGTCAGATCGGCGGCGCCGGCGCTATCGGTGTATTGAAAGGCAAACGTCTGCGACGTGCCGCTCCCGGAACTGGGCGACACCCCGCCGATTCCCGGCAATTGGGCGAAGGTGAGCTTGGTGACGAACGCGCCGAAGTTGCCGGCGTTGATGGTTTGATAGGGGTTCCGCAGCGGAAAATTCGTGGAGAGCGTCCAGCCCGCGACATAGACGGCGCCGGTGGGATCGAGCGCGACCGCCGCTCCCGTATCGGAGCCGTTGCTGCCGAGGTAGCTGAGGTACGCCAGCGAATCGCCAGTGGGGCTCAGCTTGGCGAGGAACGCGTCGCAATCGCCGCCGATGGTGGATTGCAGCGCCCCGACGACCGGCAGATCGGTGGAATAGGTGTATCCGGTGACGTAGGCGCTGCCGCTCAAATCGACGGCAATGGCGTTGCCCACTTCCAGGCCCGATCCGCCCAGGTAGGTGCTGTACATCAGCGCGCCGGAGGAATTCACTTTGGTGACGAAAGCGTCCAGCCAGCCGCCGCGCGACGACTGCACGGCGTGCAGCAGGGGGAAATCGGCCGAGCTGGTCACGCCCACCACATAGGCGTTGCCCTGAGTGTCGAGCGCGATCCCTTGCCCCGTTTCGGGGTACGAGACCACGCCATTGCTGCCCCCCAGATAAGTGCTGAACAGGAGCGCAGTGCCGCCCGCATTCAACCGCGCGATGAAGGCATCTTCGCCGCCCGCGAGGAGCGGCTGGAATGGAACCATAGTGGGAAAATCGACTGAGTAAGTGGAGCCGGTGATGTACGCGGTGCCACCCGCATCCACCGCGATGGCGGCGCCGTGATCGGTGTTGGAGCCCCCGAGGTAGGTGCTGTATACCAGGTGGCTTCCGTCGGCGCTGACTTTCGCGACGAATGCGTCCTGCACGCCGTGAAAGCCCTTTTGGAAACCGGTGGCGGGGAAATTCAGCGATGTCGTGTCTCCCACCACGTACGCATTCCCCGAGCCATCCACGGCAATCCCATACCCGTAATCCGCCCCGCTGCCGCCCAGATAAGTGCTGTACGGCATCATGTTGCCGGCGGCGCTCAGCTTCACCACGAAGGCGTTCCGCGAGCCTTGCAGGCGGGATTGCAGCGCATAACGAACCGGGAAGTTGAGCGAGGTGGTGGTACCGGTTACGTAGGCGTTGCCGCTCGAATCGACGGCGATTCCGTAAGCCCGGTCGTCGCCCGATCCTCCGATGTATGTGCAGTAGACCAAGCCGTTGCCCGCGGCATTCAGCTTGGCGACAAAGGCGTCGTTGCTGCCGGCGTTGTAGCTCTGGCTGGGACTCAGCGTCGGGAGGTCGTAGGAACTTGTAAAGCCGGCCACATAGGCCGAGCCCGACGAATCCACCGCAATGGCGGTTGCGGAATCGAAGCCCGAACCTCCCAGCAGGGTGCTATAAGAGACGACCGGATCGATCACCAGCGGGAGCGAGTGATTGTACGAACCCAACTCAAAGCCCACCGCGCCATTCGCGGCCAGGCGGAAGCGGCTGTCCACCAATAGACGCCGGCCGTCGCGCTCCTGGTAGACCAGCGGAGCTTGCTCGCGGAACGGTTCTCCATCCCCGGGAATCCACAGGGAGCCGTCGTCTTCGATGCGCAGTTTTCCTGCGCCCAGGTAGCGCACCAAGATGCGCGACGGGTCCGCGCCCGGCGCCACCAGGAACTCGCTTTTGAGGTCGCGGCGGCCGCCGCCGAAGACCATATCAATACCGGGGTAGAGGTTGCGGTAGGAGACTTTGCCGAACAGCGGCACGCCGAGGCGCCACGCGTCCGCGTCACCCGTCAGGAAATTGGCCCTTCCCGCCAACCGCTGCCGGCCTTCCAGAGCGGCGGAGGCTTCGGCGCCCTCGAAGCACATGCGCACCGTTCCGCCGGCGGCACGCAGCACCACGGCATCGTCCAGAAAGTAGGCCGTGATCCCGGGGCTCTTGGTCATGAAGCGCACCGCCGCGGGCGCTTGTCCCTGGTTGGCAATGAAAAACACCGGCACGGACTCGCGGCCGGGGCCCGCCGCAAGCGCGGCCATTTGAGCAAACAGAACGATCCAACAGATCCGCATGGTAGCCTACACATCTTTCGACAGAGCCGGCGCTCCACTTTAGCCCGCATTTCTCCCCCACGCCGGCATGCTTTGACTTATTGTTCCCATTTTGGTAACTTCGTCATGTGAGGATCATCAGCAAGGCGGCCATCACCAAATTCGCCCAGGAACACTCGGACGCCTTGGAAGCCTTGATGCACTGGTATCTGGTGACCAAACGCGCGCAGTGGAAGAACCTCGCGGATGTACGTAAAGATTTCCCGCACGCGGATCTCGTTGGAATCTTCACCGTGTTCAACGTGGGCGGCAATAGGTACCGGCTCGTCGCGGTAATCAAGTACCGCTGGCAAATCGTGTATGTCCGCCACGTACTGACGCACCGCGAGTACGACAAGGAGAAATGGAAGCCATGAGCGCAACCCTGCTCGACGAACGCAAATATCAGCAACTCCTCGGAGAAACGCTGCCTGTCATTATTCACAACAAGACCGAATACCAACGGCTCTTGCAGGCCGCCGCTCACCTGATGGAGAAGCCCGAAGAAGAGATCGGCGAAGAAGAAGGGCGATTGCTCGAAATGCTCAGTGTGCTCATTGAGGAATACGAGGGCCGCGTGCACCCACTGCCGAAAACCGAGCCCCATAGAATGCTCAGCTACCTGCTCCAAGAGAAAGGACTGAAGCCCAGCGACCTGGGGGCCACGCTCCCCAAGAGCCGCGTCTCCGAAATCCTGAATGGAAAGCGCGGCATCAGCAAGGCCCAAGCCAAACAACTGGCGGAATTGTTCCGCGTACCGGTCGAGCTGTTTCTATGAGAAACACAGGGCTGGCTTGACACCTCTAGTGATATAGTGTTATATATCATATAGAGTGCAGCTACTGATCAACCCGTCTGACGAGCTCCCGATCTATCGGCAGATCATGCGGCAGATCACGGAGGCGATCGCTGGGGGACGGCTCAAATCGGGTGACAAGCTGACTTCACATCGGGAGCTGAGCGAGCAACTGGTCATCGCCCCGCTCACGGTGAAGAAGGCCTATGACGAGCTGGAGGCGCTGGGATTCATTGAAACTCAGCGTGGGCGCGGCACCTTCGTCTGCGCCACACTGCCGCAGCCGAACCTTGAGAAACAAATCGGGCAGATCCAGGCGGCGGCGCGCAAGCTGCTCTCGCAGGCTTATCTGGCCGGCCTAGGGTTCCCTGACGTGGTGAAGGCGTTGGAGCAGGCCGACCGCGAGCTCACCGAGGGCCCCGCAGCACCGCAGGAAAAGGAATCCGTATGACCCCCATTTTGGAATTTCACGACATCGAAAGATCCTTCCGGAGAGGCGTGCCGGTATTGAACGGCGTGACCTTCTCCATGTCCGAGGGAGAAGTGCTCGGGCTGCTGGGGCGCAACGGCTCCGGCAAGACCACGCTGATTCGCATCGCCATGGGGATGCTCTTCCCGCAGGCCGGCACGGTGCGGGTGTTCGGGCTCTCACCGACGGACGACCCGGTCGCGGTGAAGAAGCGCATCGGCTACGTGGCTGAAGAACAGGTGCTGCCGGCGGGGTCGAACATCCGCGAGTTGTTTGCGTTCCATCGCTACCTCTTCCCCACTTGGGACAGCAAGCTGGAGCGGCAATTGCTCGACCGGTTCAGCCTCGCCGGCAATTCGCAGAAGATCAAACAGCTCAGCAAGGGGCAAGCGCGCCAGGTGGCTCTGATGTGCGCGGTGTGCCACCGGCCCGAACTGCTGATCCTGGACGAACCGGCGGGCGGGCTCGACCCGGCGGCGCGGCGCGAGTTTCTGGAAACTTCGATTCAATTACTGAACCGCGAAGGCACCGCCATTCTCTTCTCTTCGCATCACATGAACGACGTGGAAAGGCTGGGCGGCCGCGTGGTGTTGCTGGACGACGGCAAAGTGCGGCTCGACCGGCAACTCGACCAGATTCACGAGGACCACTGCGTCGCCATGATCCCGCGCAGCGCGGTTCCCGACGCGGCCACCTTGGAACGGCTGCCGGGCTGTCTGCGCGCGCGCCCGGTGTTCGACGATTGGCACGCCGTGTTTCAAGGCGCGCCGGACGCTGTGCGGCGCGAGTTGCTGGAGACGCTTGGTCTCGATGGCATCCGCTGCGTGAGCGTTCCACTCGAGGAACTGTTCGTGGAGCTGGTGGGCAGCAACCGGCTGGGGGAGGCGTCGTCGTGATCCTGAAATTGGCGCGGCGCGATCCGGCCTGGGCCCTGGGGCTTGCCGTGATCGGGACCTACCTGGTTGTTTTGCTGATCGAGCAGGGTAGAACGGCCCACGACAACCTGCTCTGGAACGAAATGGCGATGTTCGCCGGATTGATGTTCTACCTGAAGCCGCAACGGCGGGCCACGCTGTGGGAAGCGGCTCTGCCGATTCCGGCGCGGCAGCTCTTTCTGGCGAAGGCGCTCTCGCGCCTGGCCATGGTGTGGATACCGTTGATGGTGTGCGGCTGGCTCACGATGATGCTGAAAGGGGCTGAGTGGTCCGGGGTGGGGGCAACTGTGGCATGCGGGGCCGCTCTCACGCTGGCGATTCTCCTGCAGCAGGTGGTGCGCGTCGAAGAGCTGGTCATATCCGCCTGGCTCGCGAGTGCGATCTGGGCCGCGCTGACAGCCGCCGGAATATTGGCATGGTGGCTATTACCGGCCGCCGTGACCTTGGCGATCTTCGCCTTGGCCAGCGCCGGGGCATTTGTAAGAATCTGGCTAACGCTTCCCTTATCCTTTCAAACGGCGCCCGTTGAGGCGGCAAGCGGCCGGGAAATCAGACCAGGCCGAAGCGGGCCGGCGCTGCCGTGGTGGCCCGTGGTGCGATCCTTCCCATGGACCAGCCTTGGCTTTCTCCCGATGGTCATCATGTTGCCCGGCAATTGGTTTGGATGCTACTTCGGGATATTTGCGATGGAGGGCAGCCGTCCGAGGACGCGGTGGCTGGACTCCCTGCCGCTTTCCCATCGTACGCGGTTGCTCATCAACCTGCTTCCCGCGCTGGTCCTGATCGGCGGGGCATCGTCCGGCGTGCATTTCGTCGCGGACATCCAAACCGTTGGGATCGGCGACGCAACGACTCTCACAGACGGGCGGCTGGGAACACCCGACGTTACGGTGTCGGGCGAATTTTGGAAGCATACGCGTGACGGCGCGGCTCCGGTCATAGAGTCGCCTTGGGGAGAGACGTTCCGGCCAGCGGTCGTCTCCGTGTTCGGATACACGCTCTATAATCCCTATTCGGCCGGTCCCAACAACAGCCAGAGGTTTTTCGACTGGCAGTTCGAAAAGGCGACGGACGCGGCGTATGGGCGCTCTCTCAATCCTCGGCAACTGGACAGGGCGAAGAAAGCCGGGCTGAAACCGATCACCGCACGGCCGCGCATGCGGATCCTCAATCTGGCCGCCCAGGCCCTGCTCTTGTTGGTTCTGATCTTCCTCCGCGAGCTTTTTCGATGGCACCGCGTACTCAGGCTCTCTCGCCTGGCGAGGGGCATTCTCATCGCAGCCATCATGGCGCCGCCGCTTGGCGGCATGCTGCTCCTGTCCTATATTCCGATGCTACGCGGCGGCATGTTCGCGATCCCTCAGCACCTCATCCAGTGGTTGCTGTTCCGCGTCTCGGTGCTGCTGCCGGACAATCTGCTGGCAGTGACGGCTGCCGCTGCGGTTCCGGTAGTTCTGATGTACTGGCTCCTCGAGAGGCTGTTTGGCCAAACGGAACTGCTCGGGCCGGTACGGGTGGTCAGCCCGTGGAGCGCGGACGCCTGAGGTTGAGCTATGCTTCGTCTGTCTGGAGATTTCATTATGAAGATCGCGGGTATGGCATTATTTGTTTGCGCGGCCTTGGCCCAAACGGCCCAGACGCCTTCCGAACCGAAGCCGGCGGTGGTTGCAGGGAAGGTTGTCAATTCGGTCACCGGCGAGCTGGTCCGCAAAGCCGAGTTGACGCTCACCAGCAGCTTGATGCCGGAGGGCTTCGAAGTCATGGCCGCGCAGTTAGGCCTGGACGCCGGTGCGATGGCGGGCGAGCCCGCGGCGAAAGGCCCGAAGAAGACATTCACAGCCACTACGGATTCCGGCGGTAAGTTCAAGTTCGAACGCGTCGACCCGGGGGATTACTACCTCACCGTCAAGCATGCCGGCTTCATGGATGAGACTTACAAGCCCACGGGCAAGGACTCGGTGGAAGGCCGGCTGCACCTTTCGGCCGGCCGGGAGTTGAGCGAAGTGGAGTTTCGCCTGGTTCCGCAGGGCGCCGTCTCCGGACGGGTGGTGGATGAAGATGGCGATCCAGTGCCGAACGCCATGGCGACTGCCTCCAAGTTCAGCTTTGCCACCGGACATCGCAAGCTGCAACCGGCGGATAACGGAATGACCAACGACCGCGGCGAATTCCGCCTGGGCAAGCTGCCCGCCGGCAGCTACTATCTCAGCGCGGAGATGATCGGCATCGATGCCATGGGCAGCGTTCCGCCGGCGCCCAAGGATGGCTCTCCCGAAACAGGTTACGTGGGCACCTATTTCCCCGGGACTACGGACATCCAGCAGGCGCAAGCGGTGGAAGTAAAACCGGCTGGCGATGTTGGCGGTTTTGTGATCCATTTACAAAAGTCCAGGGTGGTACGGGTGAAGGGCACGCTGGCCGGCCCCGACGGGAAACCGCTCAAATCGGCACAGATCATGCTGATGTCGGGCGCCCGCCCGGGATCCATGCGCATGTCCATGGTGAACGACCCTGAAGGCAAGTTCGAGATAGCCAATGTGGCCCCAGGCGCTTACCTGGCCATGACCATGCAGATGACCGGCGCCAGTCCGACCATGACGATGCAGCCGTTGTTCGTGCCCAATGAGAACATGACGGACGTGAAACTTGGTGTGGCGGCCGAAGGGAGCCTGCAAGGGCGGTTGGTTGTGTCCGGTGACGGCAAAGTCGNNTGCCTGCCGGCGCCTATCTGAAGTCCGTGCTGTGGAACGGCCGCGACATACTGGGCCAGTCGCTCGATCTGTCCGCGGGCACCGGCGGCGACCTGCAGGTGATCCTTGGCACGGACGGGGGCAGCATCGACGCGGCGGTCTCCCACGACGACAAGCCGGTGTCCGATGCCACCGTGGTCCTTCTTCCGGAGGACCCCACCCGGCGATATACGGAAACCACGCATTCCCAATCGACCGATGAAAAGGGCCACGCGGCATTCAAAGATGTCCCGCCCGGCAACTACCTGCTGTTCGCTTGGGAAAAGGTGGAACAGGGCGCCTGGTTCGATCCGGCATTCTTGAAAGCGGCCGCCAGCGAAGCCACCAAGGTTACCATCGGGCCGAAGGACAGCCAGCACGTTGAAGTAAAATTGATCCCTGCATCCAAATGAGCCGACAGCCACAGGGCGCACTGGCCGAACGGTGCCTGTATTACATGTCGATGATGCGGGAAATCGAAGACCGCATCGAGCGCAAACTTTACCGGCAGGGGAAGATTGTGGGCGGCGTGTACGTGGGGCGCGGGCAGGAGGCCATTCCGGTGGGCACGGCGCTGGTGGCCCAGCCGGACGACGTCATGCTGCCGGCGCATCGCGATTTGGCAGTTTTTCTAATTCGCGGCATCTCCCCGGGCCGCATTTTCGCGCAATACATGGGGCGCGAGGGCGGGCTCACGCGCGGCCGCGATGGCAACATGCACATGGGCGATCTGAAGCACGGGATCGTCTCGATCATCAGCGCGCTGGCGGCGACCGTGCCGGTGGCCGCGGGCGTCGCCATGGCTCTGCGCTACAAGGGCATCAACGGCGTGGCCTTCAGTTATTTCGGCGATGGCGCGACCAGCCGCGGGGACTGGCACGAGGGCGTGAATTTCGCCGCCGTGCAGAAGCTTGGGGTGGTGTTCATCTGCAACAACAACCAGTACGCATATTCCACGCCACTCAGCGCGCAGATGGCTTGCGCCAATGTGGCGGACCGCGGGCCGGCTTACAACATTCCGGCGGAGATCGTGGACGGAAACGATGTGCTGGCGGTTCACGAGGCTACGGAACGCGCCCGAGCGCACGCTCGTTCCGGCAAGGGCCCTTACCTGCTGGAGTGCAAAACGTTCCGCATGACCGGCCATTCGGCGCACGATGCCGCGCACTACGTGCCGCAAGGCCTGTTCGAGGAATGGGGCAAGATGGACCCGATCACGCGCCTCGAAGCGCGCATGTTGGCGGAAGGCTGGGCCGATCAGGAGGCGCTCGACAGCGCGCGCGCCGCCGTCCATCGCGAAGTGGATGAGGCCGTGGCATGGGCCGAGCAGAGCCCGTTTCCCGACGCGGCCACGCTCACCGAAGACGTGTACGAAAGCCTCTAGCCATGTCCACCACTTACCTCGAAGCAATCCGCCAGGGAATGTGGGAAGAGATGGAGCGCGACCCCAACGTCTTTCTGCTGGGCGAAGACATCGGCGCGTATGGCGGCGCGTTCAAGGTGACGGCCGGCTTTTTCGAGCATTTTGGCGAGAAGCGGGTGGTGGATACGCCGATTTCGGAAGCCGCCATTGTGGGCGCGGCCATCGGCGCGGGACTGATGGGGTTGCGGCCGGTGGCCGAGATGCAGTTCGCCGATTTCATCTCCTGCGGCTTCGACCAGATCGTGAATTTCGCCGCCAAGTGCCGTTACCGCTGGGGCGCTGCGGTGCCGATAGTAGTGCGCGCGCCTTCGGGTGGCGGCATTCACGGTGGCCCGTTCCATTCGCAGAACCCCGAGATGTGGTTTGTGCGGACGCCCGGATTGAAGGTGGTGGCGCCGGCCACGGCCTACGACGCCAAGGGCTTGATCAAAGCCGCCATACGCGACAACGACCCGGTAATTTTCTTCGAGCACAAGGCGCTCTATCGCCGCATCAAGGAAGATCTGCCAGCCGAAGATTACACGGTGCCGATCGGCGTGGCGAAAGTGGCGCGCGAGGGCCGCGACCTCAGCATCATTACTTATGGCGCGATGGTCTGGACGGCGCTGGAAGCGGCCGGAAAGCTGGACGAAGAAGGGGCGTCGGTGGAAGTGGTGGACCTGCGCACGCTGCTGCCACTGGATCGCGACACGGTTTGTGCCAGCGTGAAGAAGACATCCAAGGCGCTGCTGCTGCACGAAGACACGCGCACGGGAGGGATGGCCGGCGAACTGGCGGCCACGCTGACGGAGGCAGTCTTCGAATACCTGGACGGCCCGATTGTGCGCGTGACGGCGCCGGACACGCCGGTGCCATATAGCCCGCCGCTCGAAGAGGCGTTCCTGCCGAACGTGGAGAAGGTGGTGGAGAAGGCGCGGTGGCTGTGGCGCTATTGAGGCGGCCATCGGAACTTGCGACAATGGGAGCAGAGGCGCTATGACTATCCAGTTTCAGCCCGAGCAGGAGCGGGTGATTGACGAAGCGATTCAGGCTGGCCTGATTGCGCACGCCGACGAGGTGGTAGAGGTGGGCTTGGAGACTCTCCGGAGCCGGTTGGAGTCCCGCTCAGCTTCCATCAGACCGGCAAGCGCCGAAGAATGGATGGGCAAGTTCCGCGCCTGGGCGCATAGTCACCCAACCACCACACCGCTTCTGTCCGATGAGGCCATCAGCCGGGAATCGATATACGGCGAGCGCGGCCTCTAGATGGCCATTCTGGTTGACACGAATGTCCTGTTGCGCTCCGTGCAAACCCACCACTCCCACTATCCCATCGTCGAACGTGCATTCTCCGTGCTACGCGCCAACCATGAATCGCTGCACGTCGCGGTGCAGAACTTTGTTGAATTCTGGGCAGTAGCCTCCCGGCCTGCCGGGAGCGAAAACGGCCTCGGGATGACCCCCGAAACGGTTGCCACGGAATTGGCCGTTCTCAAAGACCTCTTCGCCTTACTCCCCGAACCGGCCTCTGTTTTCCAGGACTGGGAACAACTGGTTACGACGTATCGCGTTTCAGGCAAGAACACGCACGATGCCCGGCTTGTGGCCGTTATGAAGGCGCACGGTATTGGCACGATTCTCACTTTCAATGTGCAGGATTTTGCTCGATACAGGGAGATCACCGTCCTGCATCCTGAAACGCTTGCGGGGCGGTAGGCCGGGGAGTTCGCTAAACGCAACCATGGCTGGATTAAATCGTTGAAGTCTCGTATGGTTTTAAGGAGAGGCGTATATGGCCAAAGAGATAGCCCCCGGCATCTTCCTTTTCTGTGAAGATGATCAAGGATTTGTTGAGTGGTGCCACGCCAACCCGGATGGCTTCGTATGGAATTGCTTGCGCAACGCAACCGAAATCCTCCCATTTACGCTGCACGCCGCCATTCGCAACGGAGACCTTTGTCAACATTTCCGGAATCGCAACGGGCTTCCGGTTATGTGGATCACCTAACCGCGGTCGGTTTCTGCAAGGTCTGCTCGGTCCCGCGAAGTCTACTGGAGCAGTGGGCCCAGATGAGGCGCCCGGATTTCACATTTAGTAAGTGCTCGAGTTGCCTCGGCCTGAAATGAACGGCACGCTCGATCCTCGCCGATCAAAAGGGATGGAACTTCCGCCTTCCATCCCCCGTACCCGCCTGTGAGAGACTGTTACCTTCGTGGAGAATCCCATTCAGGTTGAATCCTTGCAGAAGAGCTATGGCTCTCTGGCCGCCGTCAAAGGCATCGATTTCCAGGTCTGCGCGGGCGAAGTTTTCGGCCTGCTCGGTCCGAACGGCGCGGGCAAGACTACCACGGTGGAGATCCTGGAAGGGCTGCGGCCGCGCTCGGCTGGCCGCGTGTCGGTGCTGGACTGCGATCCGGAAGTGCAAACGCTGCGTTTGAAAGACCGGGTCGGGGTGTGTCTGCAATCCACGCGGCTGCCGGACAAGATGAAAGTGCGGGAGGCCATGGAGTTGTTCGGCGCGCTCTACACGCGCACGGTGGATGCGGATCAGCTTTTGAAGCGACTGCAGCTCTGGGAGAAACGCGAAGCGTTCTACGTGCAACTCTCGGGCGGGCAGAAGCAGCGGCTGGCGCTGGCGTTGGCGCTACTCAACGACCCGCAGGTGCTGTTCCTGGACGAACCTTCGGCCGGCCTCGATCCGCAGGCGCGCCTGGAAATCCACGAGCTGGTGCAGGACCTGCGCAGCGAACAGCGCACCATCTTACTGACCACCCACTACATCGAGGAGGCCGAGAAGCTGTGCGACCGGGTGGCCATTATGGACGAAGGCCGGATCATCGCGCTAGGCACACCGCGGCAAATTCAGGAGAGGACGCTGGCGCACTCCACCATTGAGATCGAATGCGCGGAGCCGCTGGCGGAGACTACCCTGCCGGAGTGGCAGGGCGCCGTGAAGATCACGCTGGATGACCGCCGGGTGAAGATCGCGGTGGTTTCCAGCCGGCCGGCGCGCACGATCGTCGAGATGGTGAAGTGGCTGGACGAACGCAACATCGAACTGGCGGACATCCACATCCGCCGTCCGTCACTGGAAGATGCTTTCATCGAGCTTACCGGAAAGAGCCTGCGCGAATGAGATCTTACTACGCCCTCTTCAAGAGCAACATGCAGCTCACCATGCGGGACCGCTCGGTGCTGTTCTTCAATTACCTCTTCCCGCTGATTTTCTTCTTTGCGTTTGCGGAGATGTTCCATGCCGGCACCGGACAGGGCATCGCGTATTTCGTCGGCACAGTGCTGACCATGGGAATTATGGGCAACGGGTTGTTCGGCGCGGGGATGCGCAGCGTGCAGGACCGCGAAGCCAACATTCTGCGGCGTTTCAAAGTGACGCCGATTACGCCGCTGCCCATCCTGATGGCCTCCATGGTGAGCGGCTGGCTGCTTTATCTGCCGGTGCTGGTTCTGCTGGTGGGCCTCGCGCACTTTCTCTATGCCATGCCCGTGCCACAGAATTGTTTTTCGCTCTTCCTGATGGCCACCGTCGGGGTGTGCAGCTTCCGCGCGCTGGGGCTGATTCTGGGGGCGGTGGCCAACACCATGGCGGAAGCCAACATCCTGATCCAGGTGCTCTACATGCCCATGCTGTTTCTGAGCGGCACCACGATTCCTTCGTCGATTCTGCCGGCGTGGGCGCAGACCGTGGGCGAATTCATGCCGGCGTCTTACCTGGTGACGGGCTTTCAGGGAATTTTCTTTCGCAACCGCTCGATTCTGTACAGCCTTCCGGCCGTGGGCGCGCTGCTGCTGACCACGGTGGTGGGGCTGTTTCTAGCAGTGAAACTGTTTCGCTGGGAGAAGGAAGAGAAGATCCCGCCGCGGAACAAGTTGTGGGTGCTGGCGGTGCTGGGGCCCTTCCTGGTGATGGGCTGTATCCGCGCGTACACGCGCGAACATATCGGCGAAAACGAAGCACTGTATCGCGACCTGCAGCGCTCCGGCACGCTTCTGATCCGCCACGCGCGAGTTTTCGTGGGTGACGGCACGGTGAAAGAGGACGCCTCGGTGTTGGTGCACGACGGCAAGATCACGGGCGTTTTCGATGGCGCCGGACCGGATCCCGACAAAATCCGCGCCGACGTGGTGGAAGGCTCCGGCAAGACGCTGCTGCCCGGCCTGATCGACGCGCACGTGCACCTTTCCGCGCCCGGTGGCATTTCGACCAACGCCGAAGACTACGACGTGGACAAGACCATGCTGCGCAATGATGCAGCCTTGCTTTACGGCGGCGTCACCAGTGCGCGCAGCACGGGCGACGGCTTGGATGCCTCCCGCAAAATGCGGGCGCAGGTCGCCGGAGGCAGCAAACTCGGGGCGGTCTTATTCATTTGCGGCCCCATGTTCACGGCCGCAGGCGGTCACGGCACGGAGTTCACCGCGCATGTCCCCGCCGCTCTACGCGACAATATTCAGGCGCAACTGGTGCGCATCCCGAAATCGGTTGAGGAAGCCCGCACACAGGTGCGTGAGTTGAAAGCCGCGGGCGTGGACGGCATCAAGATCATTCTGGAAGCCGGGTTCGGCGAGGGGATGCTGTATAACCGCATGGACGTGGCCCTGGCGCGCGCCGTGGCCGAGGAAGCCCGCGCGCAGAATCTGCCGGTGGCCGCGCACACGGGCGATTCCCGGGATGTGGCCGATGCCGTGGATTTCGGCACCG
>PLZX01000203.1:0-413 GCA_003152325.1 Bryobacterales bacterium
GAATCCGGAAAACACGCGGAAGGAGAACGTCGAGTTCTCGTTCTACTTGAACGCGACGGGGCAACCGAGGATCGACGTCAGGAACTTCGGCGTATTCAGGCGTTCCACGCCTCGGGGAACGTGGAAGTTGGAAAAAACGCGGCGCCGCAGAGTCACAAAGGCCGAAAAGGTGAAGTTGCTAAACCACGCGCAGCGGGTGGTCGGGCAGTATGCGGTCGTGGAACTCGTCCCGGTGGCGCCGAAAGGACCACTGCCCGTCATCGAGCTCGGTGCCGAGTGTTTGACGGCACTCCCTTCCATTGGTGATGGCTTCTCGACGATTAAGGTTTTTACGTGTGCGCTCGATGAGGGCTTTGGCACATTGTTTACCGTGCCGAGATTCTGGAAGGCACTGCTCGTGATTCAGATGTGGG
>PLZX01000203.1:431-18093 GCA_003152325.1 Bryobacterales bacterium
ATTGCCGGTTTCCTGACGATGCGGAGATTCTGAGCGCCGTGGATCCGAAAGACCGCGTTCAGTGATCTAGTTCAACTCGGCGGTGCCGGGCGACCGCCCATTGTCATACGGAGAATGCCCAACGGGCAAATTTCACGCCGCATCATCGGCGCTAGCTAGGCTATATTCTATGAAGGTGGATGCGATGCGTTCCGAAAGCACTCTTTTCAAGAGGCGGAATTGAACAACTCAGGTGATACCGGCGATCATGAGGCTACCTGATTGGATTGGCCGCATACCTCAGATCCGCGCCGAATTGAGCAGCGTAACCACGCAGTTTATCGACAGGCGGAAGCTCGAACGGCTGTTCGGGGTAAGCGCAAGCCAGGCCCGCCGCCTGATCACCCGCATGGGGCCGATGCTGCATGGCAATTCCCTAGTCGTCGATGCGGAGGACATTCTCAAAATGCTGTCCGACATTGAGCGGGATCAAGAGGTGCACGATCTCCGACTCCGATTGACTGAGAAAGACGCAGAGCTTGAGCAAGCACGGCAGAACTTAAAGGCTCGCTAACAGCCCCGACGCCAAACAGTTTCACCGGGCCAAGTCGGCTCCGGTAAATCCGCTGTAGTCGATTCTGTAGCTGCGGCAAGCCTCGCGTTTCAATAACCAGATTCGGCTGCAATTCTCTTCCCGGATAGCCGGGGTCTCCGTATTCGCTCACCGGGGGGTACTCCGACCCTTCAGCGCGCCGGCAACGGCTTCAGGAACCCATTCTGAATAAGACTCTCGAACTTCGACCGGATCAACTTCGCAACCCTCGGGTTGTCGCGGAACAGCACGCCGAGTTCGATGTTCCGTTCATGCGCGGACTCCGTGAAGTTGGCAGACGTGATGAATGCGGTCACTCCGTCCACGAGAATGCATTTTGTATGCTGGCAGGCAGGGGTCCCCGGCGTTTTCTCAGGACCTCGTGGGTCGTAGAACACCGCCGGCTTCCTCGTCCAGGGCCAATGATATTTCCAGAATGACCAAGCGTACCTTTCGACGGCAGCGTCTTCGCTTGGCTGGTCGGTTTCCTTCCGCAAGACACTGTTCCCCTGGCTTTTTCCCTCACGCCCGACATTCGCGTGCTTGTCTTCACCGCAGTGATATCCGTTCTCACGGGTGTGCTGTTTGGGATCATCCCGCGCCGGTCGCCGTACGAAGCGACGTCCATCGGAGTGGATGCCCTGGAACTATCACGAAACGCTGGCTCGGCTCGCCGCGCCCGCGGCCGCGTAATACTACGAATGCCTGCCAAAGGGACACGATACAATGGAAGGGTACCCGCGGTCCCGTCCCCGCCTCTCAGCCCTCCAAAGGATTTATGCGCCCTCTCACACTGCTTCTGCTTAGCGCGGGCCTGGCTTGGCCGGGCGTTCTGAACGGCATCGCGTCGTTGCCCAATCAGCCGACCGTGACGGCGATCCAGCGCGACGCTTCCGGGAATCTCTATCTCGCCGGCTACGTCGCCGCCGCCAATCCGCGAACCTTTTATGACTTCGACGCCTTCGTCGCCAAGCTCTCCGGAGACGGTGGCACGGTTCTGTTCTGGACTCTGTTTTCGGGCAGCGGGTTCGAAGAAACAACTGCCCTGACGCTCGCCCCCGACGGGTCCATCATGACCACCGGCTTCACCTTCTCCTCGGACTTTCCCGTGACCGCGGGCGCAGCCCAACCGGTGAACACCGCGCCCACGAGGGGCGACACGTTCCGCGTGCAGAACCAGATCGTCACTGTCCAGGGGCCGCATACCGGCTTCTTCGCGCGGCTCGATGCCGGCGGCAAGGTGGTCTACGCCAGTTACCTGAACGGCTCCGCCACCGCCTTGCAACCACCCTCCCCGATGGCGATCGCCACGGATACCACGCGCGCGGCCTACATCACTGGCCAGGGTGTCTTCCCGTCGACCACCGGCGCGTTGGCAGCGGCGAACAATCTCAGCGCGGCCTATTTTGTCACAAAACTCGATGCGACGGGCAAGACGGTGTTCACCACGGGCGGTATCGGCGGATTGCAGGTCGCGCTGGACTCTCAGGGCTCCCTCTACCTTGCCGGTAGCCAGCATTCGAGTTTTCCCCTGCCGGTAACGGCGGGGGCGTTTCAGTCGACTACCGTCAATTCGGTTTGCGGCGGCGTAACGGGGGGCCCGGGTATTGGCGGCGGCCCCATTCCCTGTTCGCACCAGTACGTGGCGAAGCTCGATCCCACGGGCGGCAAGCTGATCTATGCCACGTGGCTCAGCGGATCGTACGGCGCGCAACCGGCCGGTCTCTCGGTGGACAGCGCTGGAAACGCCACGCTCGCCGGAACCACCCAGTCGTCCGACTATCCGGTGACGGCCGGGGCGCTTCAGACCATCGATTACGCGACGACGCCCGAGCCCGGCAACATCGAGTTCCAGAGCATCCTTCCGAGCAAGGTCATCCCCGCCCCGCCGCCTACCGGATATGTCACCAGGCTGAACGCCACCGGCGCCGGACTGGTATTTTCGACGTTCCTGGGTGGGTCGGGCGAGGACAGCATCTTCTCGCAAGCCGTCGATAGCGCGGGCAATACGTATGTGGCCGGGCTGGCGCAATCGTCGGATCTGCCCGGCCTCGTGCCCATGCTGGCCCCGTGTCTCCCCAGCTTCCCATACCCGGTTCCATTCGTTGCCAGGCTCAGCGCGGATGGCAGTGCGCTTTCGGAGACGCAACTGGCCTACGGCCTCACCTTTAACCAGCGTGTGCCGCCGGAACTGCAGACGCTGCTAGCCGGTTTGGATGGGCATGGGAAGGCGGCGGTGGTGTCGGGAACCGTTCTGGCGAGCCTGGACCTGTTCGCCGCTACGCCGCCGCTCGCCTGCGTGGTCGACTCCGCGGACCTGGCACCGCTCACACAGATTGCGCCCGGCCAGTTGCTCTCGCTGTTCGGCGAAGGCATCGGAGCGGATCCGGGGACCGCTGCGCTAGCGCAGAATGGAGGCCTACCCACAACGCTCAATGGCGTCAGCGTGACCCTCAACGGCGTGCCGGCCCCTATTCTCTACGCCTCGCGAAACCAGTTGAACGTGCAGGCGCCCTTTGAGATCTTGGGCAAATCGAGCGCGCATCTAGCGATCTCCAACGGCGCACCCGCCGGCACCCGCGATTTCGGCGTAGTGGCGATGCAGCCGAGCGTGTTCGCGAGTCCGGTGGACAGCATTTGCGGGACCACCATCACCAGCGAGTTGCTGCCAGTAGCGCTGAATCCGGATGGGACACTCAACGGCTGCGGGAATCCGGCCACTCCCGGCTCTACGGTCACTCTCTTTGTGAATGGACTGGGGCTGGCGGTGGGGGCGCTGCAGACGGGCGCAATAGCCGCCGCTCCGGCCACGCAGTTCAGTCTGCCGGCGACAACAGGCGGTGGCTCCATCGTGTTCGAGTCGGTTTCCGGCGTGGTGAACGGCGTGTGGGCGGTACGCGTCAAGCTTGATCAGGGGCAGCCGCAAAGCTCCGGGGTGTCGATCGTCCAGATTTCGTTGACCATTGGCGGGATCATAGTGCCCGAATCCCTGGTGGTTTGGGTGAAGGTCGCCCCGTAGACGCGTGGTACGGGCGATTGCATGAACTTAACAGGCCATGCTTAGCTGGCTGCACGCACGCTTGCCGATTGACCGGCCAATCTTTGCTACGCGCGGAGGGGAACTCCAATGAATGCAACGGGTCAACGGCGCGTAAAAAGATTGGACCGGTCAATCAGCCGTCAGACCGGCCAATCGACGTGATTTCAATCGCTTCGCTCATTATTTTGGTGACGTCACGATTGGCCGATCAACGGACGAAAACTCACGATCAATCCCGCGCTGGGCTAGGTAGGGATGGCGATGGTCGATGCCCTTGAGCCGAAAAGCAAGCGGCTTGTTTGGCTCTCCCCTCTCCCCTGCTTCTTCCGTAGCCAGTTGCGATCCAGTCGGCGGCTTTTGTGCCGCCGCCGGAGGTTCTCCGGTCCCGCTGATCTGGAACCAGCCTTGAAGTTTTAGCCCAGCGTCCCGGACGCTGCACTTCTCCATGGCGGCGACGAAATCGAGCACGTTGCCTTTGGCCTGGCACGAGAAACAGTGGAACGCGTTCTTCTCGGTGTTGGCGTGGAAGCTGAAGATGTAAAGGCACAGTCAGCAAGAATCTACGTGTTTTGGCGGGCACCTCTCGGGAAGAAGACAACCGTCCGCCGATGCTGATCACTCTAATCGGAACTCCAGCGTGGGGCACAAGGGCTTTTGGAGTGCTCTTGCATCTGCTGTGTCAGTTCGCCAACGCCTGAATGCTGCGGCAACCATTAGTTAGCTTGCGTTTGGTCAGAGACGACGGCAATAAGCAAAGCATCCTCGCTTTGATAGCGGGGGTGCCTTTTCGTTGGCCGTAAGTTGGGTCCCGGCGCCACTGAGACCACGACAACAGATTAGGATCATCATTCGAAGTTCTATTACAAAAGGGCAGGACGTCTTCCTGCCCTTTTGAGGGTGACACTTCGCAACCTGGACCAGCCTTACTCGGAGCGAGCTTCAGAGTTCTTGACAGCCCGCGGTATCCGAGCGAGGAGGCGGTCGACCAGCACCTTAGCGGCGGAGCGATTCGGCGCACATTCGTAGATGAGGGAGAGAACCTTTTCAAATGCCCTGCGTTCAGTGTCGGGTAGCTTGGTGAGGGGCGACTTGCCGGACGTCTGATTCTCGATCCGGCTGAGCTGCCGTTTGAGATTTGTAACCTTCGCACCTGCAAGGGGCCGATCTCGATCTTCCATGATCGTAGTTCCGATCCTCTTCTCCAGTTCGGGTATGGCCGCCTTGACCTCCCGAACAAGCCTTGCACGATCGGCCTTTCCGAGGGACCCTTGCCGGACTATGGCAAGGCTCTCCTCTAGGCGTTCAATCGTCAGGAACACGTCTCTTGAGCGATTACGTTGAACCGAGCTGGTTCTACATCTCTTGCTAATGTCACGGCCGATGGGAATTAGGTGGGTGAGCACGTGTTGGAAGTGATTGTTCTGTTCAAAGTGGTCCCGCCGCCCGTTAGGCGTAATTCGCCGGTCAACAACATGGATCTCGCCCACGGCCCAACTGTTGAACCGCGGCTCCAAGAAGATCTCTTCAAGGAGCCGGTCGTCGCCGATTTGAATATCACCGCACCTCAGTCTTAAGCCTCTTACACCGCTCGCCGCAGGTAGCGCGCCGGCGTAGGCATGGTGGGCAATCCAGCCAACAGCCGCCGTTCCACCGTCTGGGCCTGGAATTGAGATTGGTTCAATTGTCCGGAAACTGTCAGTCTCCTTTTGGCGGATTGAGATCTGATCCCGGTGCGGCCTCCTGATTGGACCGTCGATACCCGTAATGTGTAAGTTCAGCTGCCCGAGCACGACTTCGGAGCCCAACGCTTGCAGGACGTCCTTCGCAAAAGCAAACTCCTCGGAGAAAGGCACCGGTGCGACTTGAGCCAGATAGAACGCTACTGATGTAGGGTCAAGGAGTTGATCATTCCGGTGGCGGACAACGCCGGCTAATTCGACCTCAAAAAAGTGGTTAGCCTTATCCGTAACGGGAATGGACCGCACGCTTGCCGTTTCGCGGACCAGATCGACGAGCGTCTTTTCCTGGTCCGCACTGCCCCGCAGCACCGTCCTGAGTTTACGGCAATCCCAAGACAATTCGTGGGAAGTAAGCTCGCCGTGAGCGCAACTCCGAAACGTCACCTCCTGGCAGTAGCCAAGGCCGGCCAGGCGACCGACGCCGCGAAAGCCCCGGAGCCCCTGGCCACGCTTGTGGCTGGCACCAAACGAGACCAGCCATTTCTCAAACTCCGACCCAGCAACGCCGATACCGTTATCCCGAATCTTGATCGAGCGGGCGCGGGCATCGATTTTAACGTCTACTAGTCCGGCGGAACGGCTGTCGAGGACGCCGGATGCACGCGCTTCGTCAATGGCGTCCGCCGCGTTCTGCACGTATTCCCGGTAAATGCACATTGGATCGACGTACATGGAGCTGCTGAGCAACTCCAAGACGTCCTTACCGATGACGATGGGGCCTGCCACGGGAGCCCAAACGGTGGCAGGTGCAGTCGGCCGCAGAGATGCGATAGGGACTATGCTCATGTTCAGAGAATCGCAGATGCTGGCTGCGGAGTTGCGGCGGTCCTGCGGGTATGCGTCTTCACCGTCAGTTCCTCATCATTCAAGCCGGCGTCTTCAACCCGTTCATCGTCTGGAACGGTGGCAGCCGCTTCTGGGGCAGGCTGCTTCATCGCCCGGCTGCGCGCCGTCCAGATCTCACGTTCCAGGCGCTTTGACAGGGGCCTGTAAAACCGGAGAATCGCGCGAAGGCGCTGATTGTCAGTCTGACTCGGCAGTAACGCAAATTCCCGCGGATCGCAGGACGAAAGCAGCCTCAGAAGTTCGGTGCGTTCGCTCGGCGTCAGGCTAGCGGCTTGCGCGGTGTATTGGCAAAACTCGGCTTTGCCTTTGAGTTTCTCGTACCAGTCCCGGTTGAAAATATAATGATGGGGACGGAGGAGAAGATCCTCAAACTGCTGGACGTCGTCGCCAAACGCGCGCTTGAAGAATATGGGGTCGCCGCTCACTACGCCGTGCGTGGCTTGCAGGATGATTTGCATACTGCGCAACTGATACCTCCGCCAGCGCTCCCCGACGTAGCGGCGGTCCGGTTGGTCGGTAGGCTGGTACCGCATTGGAAACGACCAGATTCGGATGCCCAGTTCTTCGTTAAGGGCGACATTGAGCCGCATGCGCTGGAAGAGATCGGCCGGGGAGTCGTGGAAGTTATACAGCATGTAGTTTGACATTTCCGTCAGTCCAACCTCATGCGCAAACCGGATTGCTTGCTCGTATGCCTCGCGTAGTCCTAAGTGGTCGAACGCGATCCTGAGCGGCTTGGTACAAATGGTCGCGAGTTCCTTGAGAAACCCACGGTCACGACAAAGGATCCTGGCGTCAATTCCCTGATTGAAATCGACTCGCCGCTGGACGGGAACGGTGCGGCCGTAGGAGAACTTAGCGTTTCGCACGAACCCGAGGTCCCGGATTTCCGCGATGATTTCCCGGAAGCGGGGCGAAGCGACAATGTTGTTGTCCATGAGGACGAGGTCCTTTTTCGGGCCGTACAGCGCGTCGATGCCCTTGACAATCGCTGTGATGGAATCGGTGTCGCGCTGATCGCCTTCCAGCTTCGGCACGCCGCAGAAGCTGCATTTACGAATGCAGCCCCTTGAGGCGTAGGCGAAGTAGGCATCGTGGACCGGGTAGCGGTACTGCACGTGATCGAGAATGCTGTAGTCGGGAATTAAGTCCTCGATCGGGGTGCTGTTGGTGTCATCGGCGTAGAGTTCTTCGGAGAAGGCATCAAGCTGCAGGGATACGGCCGGCGGTTTATCCAAGAGCCCCTGAATAAAGCGAATGCCTCGCCACCGGGGCACTGCTGTGAAGGCGTCCGGCATGAGCGATGCGGCAATGCCGCCGACGAAAATTCGATCGGCGTCGCCGTTAGTGACCTTAAGCGCGAAATCGATAGCTGCCGCAATCTTGGAGAATTCAAACGTGAATAAGCTGGTAATGTAGACGCGGTCCCATGCGAGCCCCAGAACCGATGGATCCTCGCCTTTGATGAAACGGACCCGGTCGCCCTTTCCGCGCGGCCCGTGGTACTGCGCAATCTTCATTAGGCCGAGCGGCGGGTACTTGTTCTTGTAGCCTGGCTCAATGAGCAGGATGTTTCTTTCAGCCACGACTGACCACCTTCAGTTTCCGCTTGGCCCGCGCTAGCCGCAGCAGCGTTACGGCTGCCCCGACCCCGGACTCTCCCCCGAGCCCCGCGAGTTCGCCTTTGTTTGACCAATCAATACGCGCGAGAAATTCAGCCAGCCTGTCGGTGAGAAATTGCCTGGTGCAGGGTAGGCCAGTCGCCTCGGCCTCGCGATACAAATCCCCGGCCATAGTCATTAAGGAATAGACCCCTACTCCCTTATTAATAAGGTGACGGCGTGGGTGCCCCCACTCATTAGGCAACAGCTTGGAAACCGCAATCCAGAAATCCAGTACAATGCGGGCGGCCTCCTGCGACGAAAGCTTGGTCGCGATTTTGGTCTGGCGCAAGAACCGCTTGACGGCCTTCTGCATGGTCCGCAGCGACGCGCGCCGCAGGAGGCCGGACGTGCTGTTGCCGCCGAGGTCGAGAGTTTTGTACCACGGCGATTCGGCATCGTGATTCAGATGGAGGGCGATGAACAGTTCCGGCCGCTCTGCTGCGAGGTCATCAGCGAGGCTGGCGTCATGGAAGTCCAGCAGACTCGTGCTCAGGCCTCGGGCTTTGCCGTTGATAATGCTAAATACCTCCATTTCCTCCTTCTGCGACAGGCCGAGGAAAGCCATAAACGGCAGGAGGATGGGGAGATCGCCGAGGCAACCCAGTCGATGCTGACAATCGACCTGGGCAAGGACCCTGGACTCCCCGGCGCGGATACTCAATCGGGCCGTACCGTTCTTTAGTTCCCGGAGTTGCCAGTCGGTATCGGCTTGGCCGCGGAGGTTGAAAGTCAGAGGGATGGTGGAGCTGTGGGGCCGCTGGATGTACTTGCGGAAATCCAAGCTGTGCTGCCGATTAAATCGCCGCTGGTAGCCACAACCGGTGTTCTGGTCCAGTACGTCAGCGAAACTGATGCGGCGTAGCAGATTGGCGGGCGCACATCCCAGGAGCACTCGTCGCCGTGCCGACCAGCCGAGAATGCCCCGAAGTTGTGCCTCGAATGTCATGGGACGCCCGCCGAGAAATTTGCAGCCGAATACTGCAATTTACCGTGGACAGCAACCCAGTGTCAAACCCGAATCTTGCGAGTTGGAAAACTGCCGCCTAGCGGTTGGCTCTTTTGGACCCTGCCAGTTGTAGCCGCGGCTGCGAAAAGGACCGGTCGCGTAAAGCTTCATTCTCGGCTTGCAGCAGGCCCAGATTAATGATTTCGAGCACGCTCTGGTCGCTTGTGGCGCGGTGCGCGATGTTCGGCTCAAACCAGAAATCCGTGACGAAATGGATCATGGAAGCTTTGCCCGTGCCGAGGTAGACGACGCCTGGTCGGCAGAACACCTTGAACTGCGCCGACTCGCCGAACTCTCTCAGGAAGCAATTCATGTACAGCCCCTGGCGGGCCGCGTCCGGCAAATCGGCATCGCGGTACCAGGCAATGATTTTGTCGATCTGGGCGTGCAGTTTCTTGTCCAGGACCCCGCCTTTTAGCCGCTCGCCGAGATCGCTCAGAAATTTATCCTTTTCCTTGGCGGTATCCTTGTCGCGGAGATGCTGTGTCACGATCAAGAGGAAGCTCCGCGAATACGCTCCCTGGTTCTCGATGAGCTTCTTGAAAGCCCGCGGACGGGACAAGTCTGAGTAGAGAAAGCCGCCAAAGTAGTCGAGGTTAATCAAATCATAAGGCCAATCGGGCGTCTTGCCGTAGAGGTCGCGGCCTCGAATGAGGATGTCGTCGAAGTTGCCATAGAGCGCGTAAAGGCGATGTTCGAGGTCTTCGACGTTGGCGTTTAGAAACATGAGGTGCTGCTGGTTCTCGGCGCGCTCGATGCCAGTGAAACGTCCTAGCATTCGTTGCCAGGCAACGATGTCGAGCATCTGCCAAGCCGGTAGTCCCAAGTACTTCAGGGGGCGGCCGAGGCGCTGGAACCACTGCGCGACAACTGGCTCGTCAAACGCCCGACGAATGTACTCCTTGTTGGGATTTGAGGTAAACGGTTCGTCGTTGACTGGTGCGGGCCGCTTGATATATTCAGTACCTTTTTCGGAGCGCGCCATAGATTTTTCCGGCAACTTGGTGGTATTCGTCTTTATCGCTTGTGTAGTAGTCTTGCAGTGTTTCCATTACAATCTCAAACAGCTTCTTGGTCTTTTCCGTCATCTTCAACTCTGCGGCGATGTCCGTGACGGACTTGGACTTCTTCAGGAGTTTGGGGTCCGCCAGTTCTTGCTCCACCGTCGCGCCGAGCCGCTTGACGTCCTTGATGACGTTTAAGACATCGGAATCCTTGCATCTGGCCTGGCGCTGTTTGAGTGTCTCTAAATTCTTGGCAATGTCGGCCCGTATCGTTTTGAGGTCCGTGCGGTCAATCTGACGGTTGCCGAGGCGCGACCGACATTCCTCCAGCTTTTTGCGAACCCGCTCAGAGGTATCGAAGGCCTGCCGGTCGTCACTTATTCGCTGGGCCAGTTTGTTGAGACGCTGCGCGACCTCCCGGCCGCCCTCATAGAGCTTTCCGCGCCAGTCGTTTTCGACGAAATTGGATCGATCGGTAGTCGGCAGGATGTCTTTGTTGACGATATGGATCTCGCCGGTAAACCACTGCGCGCGATTCTGGGTGGTTGTCCACAGCGTCCGCTGCGGCAAGGTCCGGTCGCCAACCGAGAACCCGAACAGCTTGTACACCAAGCCCGCAAATCGGTGCTTCTTCTCGGCATCCTCTCCGTCAACCGCGAAAATCTTACCGGCCGGTTTCATCTTCCCGAGCATCTCCCGGCCTTTGGTGGCGTACCAGCCGAAGGCCAGGGTGTTGTGCCGGTTGTCTGGATCGGCGATTTCAAAGAACTTAGGGGCCGATAGCACCATCTCGTCGTTATACGGCTTATAAATCCGAATGCGCTCGCCGCCGGGCGTGGCTAGGTAAATAGCTTTCGGCGAGTAGTCGGGTACGTGCTGCAAGAGCTCATCCGAGATTAGGGAGCCGTATTTGAACTGAGCGTCTGGGGCAAAGGCCGCCGGCCCGATGTCAGCGACATACTCCCGAATAACGTCGGTATCCAGGATCTCGTCGCAGGACTCCCGGATGTCGCGCAGCTCCACCATAGTGTAGTGGGCTTCCGGGTCAATGTCAGTTGTGGTGATCTTCGTGTGGCGATTGATTACAACAGAAGCGGGCTCCTGAACCCCCGATTTCTTCTTGCTGTTGACGTCTTCGCGCATATCGCCAGCCAAGAATTCGAATGAGTGGAGGGTGGGGTCGCCGTACGAAGTAGAGGAGATCTTCAGCTTGTTGGCTACCGCTATTCCGGCGAGCCGGCCAATTCCCTTGTAGCCCGCCTCTTCGCCCTGCTTCTTCTCTGAATAGGCAATCCGCTTCAACTTCGGCATGTCCTGTGCATCCATGCCCGTGCCGGTATCGAAGATGACGAGGCTCCTGCCTTGAACCGAAATCTTAATAACGGGTTCGGCCCTATCTTCCACGGCCTCGGCGATCGCGCGGAAATCATCTAAAGCGTCGCTCGCGTTCTGGATGTATTCACGAACGACCTCAAGCTTGCGAGGATAAAGATCCTCGGACAGAATAAACACGGCAGGCGCGTAGACGAGTTCCTCAGGCAACTCTATCTGTGGCTGTGCCTCCACGTCACTCATGGTGTCTCCACAATGTTGACCGCTTATTGAAGTCCGAAATCCTAACACGGCGACCGCGGTTAGCGGTTATGAAGAAGGCTTCGCCTTGGGGTAACGCGGCGATGACTTCATGGATTTGATCGGCGTTGTCGTAGTTAGCGCACTTGGCGGACAGAAACTTCGACACCCGCAAGTCAGGATCAGCAGTCTGAAAGACCAGTTTAGAGGCGCTGTTGGCATAAGTGGCGGCGCTGAAGTCTTCCGGCTGCTGCGAGGCGAAAATGAGGCCCAGACCGAATTTGCGGGCTTCCCGCAGGAGACTGTCAACCGGGCCGCCGTCCCGAAACGAAAGGTGGTGGGCCTCATCCAAGACGCAGTACAACCGCAATGGGTGCTGGCCTTCGGATTTCAGATAAAAGAACAGATGCCAGAGCAACAATTCAACTACGACGCGCTGGGTACGCCCTTCAAGCCCGCGGAACTGGAGGATGTGAACAGGACGCTTCGAATCCCGCAGGAGTTTGTCCCAGGCCCATGGCCCGTCGTCTGTCTGGAAAGAGTTCAACATGAAGAAGGTAGTCAGCCGCGCCGCAACCGTCTGGGCGCTCTTGTAAGCGGTGTACTGCTTGTCAGACGCCATGTGCTCTAGCTCTTGCTGGAGGTCCGAAAGAGTAGGTGGCGGCAACTCCCACGTATGCGGGTCGGTGACGCGGATGTTTCGCCGCTCGAATAGGTGAATGATGGCGTCAATTAGGACCTTTCTCTGAATGTCGCCAAGGCGATAGACCGCGTCAAACACGTCTGAGATGCGGGTTGCCACCGTGTTTGGTCCTCTTACGTCGCGGGGAAAAATCTCAATGGGGTTCAGGGTCAGGCCCTTCTCGCCGACGAGGTACTCCTGAGGGTTGGTGAACTTCCGAAAATGTCGCTCTAAGGTGCCGAGCTCGAAACCCTGGCCGTAGTCGAAAATCACCGATGGGATGCCGGCCTGGGCCAATTCGGCGACCAAGCATTGCGTTGCATAGGTCTTCCCGGAACCGCTCTCGCCGATTATCATCAGGTGGGGATTTTGCGACAAATGGGTGTTCCAGGGGACCCAATACTGTGAGTCCGAATAGTCGCTGTCCTCGCCGACATAGATTCCGTCTTCTGTTGCGGCTTCTTCGATCGGCGGAGACGGTTCCACTTCCGTGGAGACGTTTACTTCATCAGGAACGTGACGCTCGTCAGCGGGCTCTTGAGTGGACAATACCTCCGTTATGAGCGTGGGGGCCGGCGCGACCGAGTCTCGCTTCAATCGGAAGTGAGCAAGCACCGCGGCTACCTGGAGGCGCTTAAGATTTAGGACCTGCGCGATTTCCCTGTCACTCTTACCGGTGCTTCCCAACTGCACAATTTGGCTTACCGCTGAGCTTGACAACTTGCCGGTTGACATATTCCTAGTGCGTCACCTCCCATGACCGAACACACCCTGTACGTCCCACTGGCGCGTCCGGTACCCATCGCTGATCATGGGCGCAGCGAAACCAATCCCGAAACGCCAACACTGTATTAGAACACACAACCAAATCGAAAATGCTCCGTTCACGCGTGGAAGGGAACAAACCTGCCATGCGGAGGCGCAGGCCAGTGGGCACCCGCTGGGAGGTGTCCTCACGGCGAGCCGTGCCACCGTTTATAATGCGGGCTTCTCGGCATTCCCGACGAAGCCGGTGTGCAGAGGTCGGACCTGAAACGAAAGGAACGGAACGATGGCAACGAAGAACGTGCTCAAGGTGCCTGATAAAACCGCACCCGCTCTCCAGCTTCAAAGCTCCCCTCCTGTCTACGTGACTGTCCTTCCAGGCAAGTGGTTGCTCAAGCATACGACGCCTTCGTGGCGGATTAAAGATCCGATTAAGGGTTTTCAGCGGATCGTCAAGGAAGACCGCGCGAAACAGATAGCCCGTACGGTACTGGATCGCGATCGTACCTTCCCAAATGCCATCACTCTCGCCACTGATTTGACCGATTTCAAGCGCATCGACCATCAACTTGTCTTGCCCGATAAATCAAAATTCCTCGTCGTTGACGGACAGCATCGTCTATGGGCACAGACATTCTCGCAGAAAGATGCCCAATACGCCTGTATCGTTCATCTGGACAAGACGGAGCAGGAAATGGCGGAGATGTTTCTTGAGATCAATGACAATCAGCGAAGAGTCCCTTCGTCCCTGCGATGGGATCTCGTCCGGCTTGTGAGACCCGAAGGAGACGAAGCCGGCGTTACCTCTGCAGAAATCGTGTTCGAGCTAGCGAATCGGGCCGATAGCCCATTCAACATCGCTATTGACCTCACAGGCGAGCAAAAAGACTTGAGTATTAAGCAGGGTTCACTGGCCCCAGAGATAAAGACACTTGTAGGACGCCTCAAGAGAAGGTACGACCCGAGCTTTGAGGACTATGTGTCTCTGATAATTCGGTTTTTTTCAGCTGTACGCGCGTTGAACCCCGAAGGGTGGGGGGACCCCAGCAGCACCTACTATAAGGCTAGGGTGCTCCGTGCCCTGATCCGCGTTTTGACGGATTTGGCTCTCGACGCGGGATCTCTGGCTTCGCTGACGGCACCCTTTCTCTTGACGAAGCTCCAGAAGATTGATCCAGCGACCTTGGTCGACGAACGAGTACGAGCAGCCCAGGGATCAGCGGGTGTGACCGACCTCTACCAAGCGATGAGGACCCAGGTGTTTGCATGAGGCTCTTCAATATTGCCGAGGCCCGGCACTTTTGCCGGGCGTTGCCCGCTAGTGTGCCTGGCGCCGGCCAGTCCTTAGTGGCATTCCACAAGAACCTGCGGTTGGCGCGCATCGTGGAAGGCACACCCTATTTTGACGCTCACCGCATAAGCCTGCTGAACGCGATTGAGAGATGGCTGTTGTTCGGCGTTGCTGATTACCGGCGTGCGCTGGACATGTTCATCCCCAGCAACGCTCCATGGGCGCATGTGACGCTGTACTATTCTTCGTTCTTCGCTGCGAACGCTCTTTTGGGCATGTTTGGTGGCTGGGTGCACCTGGAGCGCCTGGTGGATGTCGAGCAGGGCACTCCGAATAGCCAGATCCTTCGTATTACGCGTCAAGTTCGTTCGCCGTCCGGCTACAGAGGAAGTCACAAAGTCTTCTGGGACATCTTCTACGATTCCTGTAGTGTGATTTCTCCGTGGTTTCCATTAGAGTTTCAATCCGCTGCGACACCCGTTAATAGCGAACGGGCGTGGCAGATCAATGCTCGCAATGAAGTGAACTATGATATGTTTGCTGCCTTCAATGGTTCCATGTTCCTCCAAAATACCTTCAAGCCCAAGAAACTGCGCTCGCTGCGCGGCGTACTTGGTCAACAACTGGAGGTCACTGAGGTAATGTTAAAACTCGCTCTGCACTATGCAAATGAGTTTGGCGTCAGTAGCTTTGCTTATGACGGCCTTGCCGCTGGTCCCCGCGCCAAGGTGCTCCGGGCGCTGGTGACAAAGTCTGCTCCCGGCCTGGTCACTCAATCAGTGTTGCATGACCTTTTGCGGTAGTTGGAGCCCTTATTAATGGCCGGGGCCTATTGGAGGCAGTAGGACAGAAAGGGACACGCGGTCGTGAACAAGGCATTGTGTAACGGGTCTTGTTCGTTCCCCCCGATGGCCTCGGAGCATTTCCCTGCTGATTTCTCGGATTCGTTTCCGGCTTGACCATCGGTGACGATTCGTCTCGTCTGCTTGCAGATACGCACCGCGCAGCAGATCCTGTCGCATGGCCGAAACCATTGCTTCCAGCAACTCCCCCACGCGCATCACCCAGCCATCCAGCGTGGCCCGGCCGATCTCCAGACCCGCTTCCCGCTCCAGAATCGCCGCCTGCCGGTAGAGCGGCAGATGGTCCGAATATTTGGCGACCACTGTATCCACCACAACCCGGTCGCTCGCCAATCCCTTTTCCACGATACGCGGCGCCAGGGGAGGCATCGTCACCGTGCCGGTCTGGCAGCAGCGGCAGGCACGCTTTTCGCGCTTGACCACCCGCACGAAGTACCGCGCCGGCTGCAGGTCCAACTGCTCACTCTCGTCGTAGCCGATTACGGTGGTTGTGGCGCCGCACTCCCGGCAGGTTTGCTCCGCGCAGGGGATGACTTCCTCAATCCGCGGCAAATTCTCGGACAAGCGTTGCCGTCCCGGATGCGGCCGCCGCTGCCGGGGCGGCACGTCAGCCAGCGGAGCGCGCCGTGCTTCCGCCGCTACCTCGTCCAGCGTTGTGCCGGGCTCCTCGTCGGCCAGCAGTTCCAGCTGCAGGTTACTCAACGTCTCGCTGCGCGGCCCTAAAAACTTCACGCGCTGCTGCCGCAACTCTTCGGTGAGCGCTTGGATTGTCAGGTGTGCCCACGCTAACAACATACTCCTCTTAGGTAATTCGAAATTTCCATTTTGGACTTCCAGGTCCCATTCAGTTCAGGCGTTCGTCACGCTGAGCACATTACCATCGGGGTCCTTAAACCAAGCTACACGCACTGTCCCGCCAGGCACGGTCAAGATGCCGAGTTCGTCCTGATGGAAGTGTCCATAGACATTGAAGGTTACGCCCTTTTCTCGCAAGGCTCTGACGGTCGCCGGCACATCCGGCACGCAGAATCCGAGTATGGTGTGCTCGTGCGGCGAGAAATCTTCCACCGTCGAGATGCGCAAGCTGATTCCGCCAACGTTGAAAACAGCGGCGAGGTTGTCCTCGTTGGCTATCGCCAGCCCCAAAGTGTCACGATAGAACGCCGTAGCGCGGTCGCGGTTAAGTGTACAAATGACGACAGCAGGCTTTGCAGCCTCCAGAATCCCCATGTTCGTGCTCTCCTATATATATTTGGACTCTCAGGAATACAGAAGCCGCGCTTGGGGCGCGGCTGGTGCTAAAAGAAAAAGAGCCGCGATTTGTCGCGGCTCCCTGTAGTCAGACCCGACCTAGCGGGCTCCTAGGCTGATACTACGCACTGAGCATGGGCGTGTCAACTCTTGTCTCATGCAAGCCTGGGGACCGGCTGCGGCTGGTCACACCAGCAAAGGACAAATGCGTACTGTAAGTCCATTGCTTTCAGCGCGCTTCGATTTGTTCTTTAGGAGATGAGCCTGAGCCGGGCGCTGGATTCTCATACAAGATGAGCCTGAAGGGAAGAATCGCGGTGCTGGAGAGTGATCATCCGCAGTTCCGACTTCCGCAGCACCCTCCCTCGCTTTACGCCGGAGAGGCTCTCAAGGCGAATCGGGCCCTGATCAATCTGCTCGCTGGTATGGCGGAACGGAAGCAGGCGACGCCGGGGGAAAACCCTCACTCTTCTGGCTGACGATGAAGCTGTTCCGCCTTTCTTCCCCTTCAGTCTCGCCGCTCAGCGCCCGGTCATTTTGCTCCCGCTTCTCGGGATAACGAGAACGGATGAGAAAAAAGCTTGACGCGGTGCTGTGGTGTATTATATATGTATAACAGTACATGACGTGGCAGCCCATTCCAGGAGATCGCTCGCAACTAAGCAAGCCAGCGAAATACCTTGGACGCAAGAGCAAAGAACAAAAGAATTTCGTAAGGAGAGTGAAACATGAGATCCCTTGGTTTTGCGCTATTCGTTGTGCTGATGTCTCCCTTCGCTTCCGCGCAGTCCCACGCGCACGAGTCCCAATCGCAGAAGTCCGACACGCAAGAGTCCGTTGACAAAGCGGTGCCGTCCGACGCGCAACAGTCCTTCGACAAACTGAAAACGCTGGCAGGTTCCTGGGAAGGCCACCCGAAGGTTGTCCCTCCGGTACCCGCATTGGACGGCAAGAGCGCGCATGTGACCTTTCGCGTGGCGTCGAGGGGGCACACGCTCATGCACGACCTGAAGATCGAGAGCATACCCGACAATCCGATTACGATGCTGGTGGTGGACGCGGATCGCCTGCTGCTGACGCATTACTGCGACGCGGACAACCGGCCTCGCATGGTTGGGAAGATGTCGGCCGACGGAAAGACCGTCGAATTCGATTTTCTCGATATCTCCGGTAACGTGAAGCCCGGACACATGCATCATGCGGTGTTCACGTTCGTCGATGAGAATCATCACATCGAAGAGTGGACTTTCATGATGCCCGGGGATAATCCGGTGCGCGTGCGTTTCGATCTAGAGCGGACAAAAGTGGCGACCGGTGCGCCCGGCGAGTAAGGCTTTCCGGACAACCTGATGGACCGTGAGTGGAACG
>PLZX01000042.1 GCA_003152325.1 Bryobacterales bacterium
TCTTCGCCGTCGATTACGCCAACTCCGGCACGCCCAATCGTCCCAACCTCGTGCCCGGCCAAAGCATTGCTCTGCCGCGCAGCCAGCGCACCGTCGAACACTTCTTCAACACCGCCGCCTTCAGCGCGCCCGCGCCTTACACCTTCGGCAACGCCGGCCGCGACACCATCATCGGCCCCGGCAACAACATCTTCGATCTCGCTATCGACCGCCGCTTCACCGTGCACGAAGGCCACACCATCGAGTTCCGCGCCGAGAGCCTCAACGTGTTCAACCATCCGAACTGGGGCATCCCGGTGAACAATCCCGATTTCGGTTCCTTCTTCGGCAGAATCCTCACCACCGGGCAGCCGCGCCGCATGCAGTTCGTGGTGCGGTACGATTTCTAGTTGCACAATCCTTGGCCGAACGTTCCCCGGCTTCCCCGTGGTCCCGCGGCGGTGCTGGCGGCGCTGCACCTGGGCGATCCGCGGCCGGACTTGCTCGCCCGTCTGGATGAACGCGACTGGCGCCAGGCGCTGCTGTTTTCAAGCCAGTCGCAAATCACGCTAGCGTTGCGGCGGCGAGCGCGCGACTCCATGCCGGAATGGGTGCGCGAGATTACCGATGGCAATCTCTCGCATAACCGCGACCGCCTGCAAAGGCTCGTGGAGTTGTACCGCTGGCTCGCCCAAACCTTCACCGCCCAGACCATCGACTTCGTGGCCCTCAAGGGTCTCACCCAGTGCCCTCTGTTCGGCTCTCAGCCCGAGGACCGGCCGCAATATGACGTGGACTTCTTCATTCCGCGCGAGACCATCGGCCCAGCCTACGATTTCCTGCTGGCTTCCGGTTACCAGTCGCTCGAAGGCGTCGACCACCTCCCCACCGATCATCTCCCCGCGCTCATCCGCAAGACCGGCTGGGAGTTTCGCGGCGACTTCTTCGACCCCGAAATGCCCTTGGCCATCGAGATCCATTTCCGGTTCTGGAACGGCGTACGGGAAGGCCTTCCGGCGCCGGGCGCCGAGGATTTCTGGCAGCGCCGCACGGTAGCGCGCGTTCCCTCGACAGACCTCGATCTTCCGTGCCTCTCGCCAGCCGACGCGCTCGGCTTCGCCTCGCTACATTACCTCAAACACATTCTGCGCGGCAGCGGCCGTCCCTTCCACGCTTATGAGGTGGCCTGTTTCCTGGATTCCCACGCCGGCGACGATGCCTTCTGGGCCGAATGGCGCGCGCTCCATTCTCCCGAATTGCGCCGCCTGGAAGCCGTCGTCTTCCGCTTCGCGGCGGAGTGGTTCGGCTGCCGGACCGGCGCGGCGCAGGAGGAAATCGAACAATTGCCCGCCGCCACCCAGGCTTGGTTTGAGGAGTTCGCGCTCGCTCCGGCCCGACGCCTGTTTGAATCGCGCAAAGACGAACTCTGGCTGCACTTGAGCCTGCTCGGCTCCCGCCGCGACGGCTGGCGCGTGGCCCGCCGCCGGCTCCTTCCCGGGAACCTGCCGCGCTCCGTGGAAGCCGATCACCTGGTCGTCGAAATCTCCTGGCGTCGCCGGGCCCTAAGACGTGTCCGCTACGCCGCCCATGTCGCGTTGCGGCTGCGCCATCATGCCGTGGCTCTGCCTGCTACGGCGAGTTCCGGTCTTCGCTGGTGGTGGCGCACCAATCGCCTGGGAAACCAATTTTGGATTTTTCTCGCCGCCGCGGTTCTGCTCAACCTGGGCCTGTTCATCTTCTCGCTGCTCTACAACCTGTATCTATTGGACTTGGGCTTCCACGAAGACTCTCTCGGTCTGGTGGCGACCGCCTCAACCATCGGCAGCGCCGCCGGCATTCTTCCCGCGGCCCTGGTGGCGCGCCGCTTCGGATTGCGCAACACGGTTCTNNGCGCTGGCGTTTCTGTTCGGCTCGGTTTTTTCGGTTTGGGCCGTGGTGATGGCGCCGGCCGTCGCCGCTGCCGTCGAAGAGAAACGCCGGCCGCGGGCCTTCAGCATCTTCTTCGCGGTCATGTTTGCGCTCGGGATCGTCGGATACTGGGCCGGCGGCCAATTGCCCTGTCTGGTCCACAGCAAGCGCATCGCCCTGCTGGTAGCCGCCGCCATCGTGACCCTGGCGCTCATTCCCGCATCCCGCCTCAGGTCCGCGCCCGCTACGCCGCCAGGCGAGCGAATCTATCCCCGCGGCCCCTTCCTGCGGCGCTATCTGGCATCGCTCGCGGTCTGGAGCGCCGCCGTCGGCGCCTTCAATCCCTTCGCCAACGCCTATTTTGCCCGGCTGGGCTACTCCGCCGGCCAGATCGGCGCCATCTTCTCCCGTGCGCAGGTTCCGCAGGCCGCCATCGTGCTGCTGGCGCCCTGGGTCTTTCGCAAGGCGGGCCTTGTGACCGGCATCGCCCTGATGATGATAGCCGCCGCGGCCGCGCTCGGCGGCCTGGCCGCACAGCCTTCCGGCCTCGCGCCGCTGATCTTCATCGCTTACATGTCCTTCCAGTGGATGAGCGAGCCTGGCATGAACACGCTGCTCATGAATCATGTCGCGGAGCGCGAGCGTGGTGGAGCGTCGTCTCTGAATATGCTGGTGTTTTTCTCGGCCCAGGCCTTGGCGTCGTTTGTGTCCGGCCGATGCCTCAACCGTTTCGGTTACGCCGCGGTGTTGGCCGCCGCTACCGGGCTGGCGGTGGTTGCGGCCGGGCTCTTCCGCTTCCTCCTGCGCCCGGTCAGTGAGTGAGCTGCCGCAATGCTGCCACGAACGGGTGCTTCTCAAAGAAAGCGCCGTAGGCCTGTTCAGCGGTGTGCAAACCCCGCTGCGCCACGTCTGCGGCTTCCTGGCCCCTCCCCTGCGAGGCCAGCAATTGCGCCAGCCGCAGGTAAATCTCTACCCGGTCCGCGGGTTGCCGGGGCACTTCCTGTTCGCTGATGGCCAGGGCGGAGCGCAAGTACCGTTCCGCCGATTCGGGTGAGCCGCCGTGGGCTTCCACAATCCCGGCGATCAACTCGAATCGCAGGCGCTCCACCGCGCAGAGCGTTCCGGTTTGCAGACGTTCCCACGCGCCCCGCGCCAGCGGCAGGGCCTGCTGGTTGCCTTGTAGCGCTTCGTTGGCCGCCAGTTCCATTTGAAACTGCTCGCTTCCGTAATAGGAGGTCGGCCGCTGGGCCAATAGGTCGACGGCCTCCTGCGCGTACTTTTGCCCTTCGCCATAGTCGCCGCGTACTCGTGCCGCGAACGCGATCCCCAGCAGGGTTGGGACAATCTCGATCGGGGGGCCCGGTTCGCCGCGCAATACCCGTTCGGATCCATGCAACAGGCTGGCGCCTTCCGCCAGGTCGCCCTCCCGCACCCGCAAATCGCCGATTCGTGTATTGGTCAGGGCCGGGAAAAACTTCGAGGTGAGTGCATCGGCCTGAGGCTGCAACAAGGCTTCGCGATAGAGCTTCTCGGCGTCTTCGAAGGGTGCTCCGCTCTTCACCGTCATGAAGGCGGTGTCGTGCATAATGCCGCCAAGGTCGAATTTCGAGCCGCTGGCCCGCGCCACCGCCAGCGACTCGCGGCAGGTCGCCAAAGCTTCCACGTAGTGGCCTTGATAAGAGCGCGCGTTGCACAAGAGAAGTAGCAGACCGGCGGCCAGGCGCGAAGTTCTCTCCGGAGTCTGCTGCAGCTTCTGGATGGCCAGGCTCAGTTGCGCTTCTCCTTTGACCGGTTCGCCCAGAACCGCGTAAGTGCTGCCCAGCGTCCCGCGCAAATCGGCCTCGGCCACCGGGTCGTCCTTCAACTCCTGTCCTACCCGCTCTGTGGCATTTTGCAGGATATCGCTGAAATTAATGGCCGTGCTTTTTCCGCGCAAGGGGCTTGACCATACGGAGCTGGCGGAAAGAAACGTGTGCTTGGCAAATTCGCTGATGTGCTTGGCCCGCGTCGCCTGTTCTCTGGCAACCCGCGCCTGATGCACGGCCACGATGGTGGAGGTCCCCAGCGCCAGGGCGACTCCTGCCGCCGCCGTCACCGGCAGCCACCGCCGCCGCAGGAACTTGCGCGCGTGATACAGCGCGGTCTGCGGGCGCGCCTGCACCGGCCGCCCGTCCAGATAGGCGCCGATATCGTCGGCGAACTGCCGCACCGTGCCGTAGCGCCGCGCCGGGTCGTTTTCCAGAGCCTTCAGAACGATCGCGGACAAGTCTCCCCTGAGCA
>PLZX01000113.1 GCA_003152325.1 Bryobacterales bacterium
CACCCGGCCGGATCCCGCCAGAACAAGATTCTGCTGATCCAGCGTTTCGGCGTCACCGATGAAACGGCGCGCTACACCGTGAAGAAATACACCAGCCGGAAAATTTACAGCGGTGAAGAGGAGTGGCACCACGAGCGCATTCGCCTTGAGCCGCTGAACCTTGAGTACGAAGCCTGGGACGTGGAGCCGCAGGATTTTGCGGTGGTCGCCGAATGGCTGCGCGTCATCGAGTGAAGCTCGCCCGCCTGCTCGTCGACTGGTATCGGAAAGGCCATCGCGATTTGCCGTGGCGGCGCACTTCGGACCCTTACCGCATCTGGGTTTCCGAGATCATGCTGCAGCAGACCCGGGCGCAGGCGGTCATCCCTTATTACGAGCGCTTCCTGGAGCGTTTTCCTACCGCGGGAGCGCTGGCGGCCGCCTCCGAAGAAGAAGTGCTGGCGCTGTGGAGCGGCCTGGGATACTACTCGCGCGCGCGCAACCTCCGGCGCGCGGCCCAACCAGTGGCGGACGGCTTTCCGCGCGAGTACCAAGCCATCCGCGCTCTGCCCGGAATCGGCGATTACACGGCCGCGGCCATCGCGAGCATCGCTTTCGGCTTGCCGCACGCGGTGGTGGATGGCAACGTGATGCGCGTGGTGGCGCGCATCCAGGCGGACTCCGGCGACATCGCTTCGTCGCGGACGCGCGAGCGCTTCCGCGCGATAGCGCAGGCGTGGCTCGACCGGAAGCAGCCGGGCGCCTTCAACCAGGCACTCATGGAGCTGGGAGCCACCGTGTGCCTGCCGAAAACTCCGCTGTGCCTGCTCTGCCCGCTTTCCACCTGCTGTCTGGCGCGCCAGCAAGGCATCACCGCGCAATTGCCGGTGAAGCTGCGAAAGACCGAGCCGGTGCAGATCGCCGCCGTGCTGCTGTTGGTGCACAAGGGCGGGCGGGTGCTGCTGCGGCGAACGGAAGCGGGCTCGCGGCGCATGGCCGGTTTCTGGGAGCTGCCCTCGCCGGAGCAGTTGCCCGGCGCGCGCATCGGCGCGCGCATCGGCGAATTCCGCCATACCATCACGCATCATCACTACACGTTCACGGTGCGGGCGGCAGTGGGCCGCGCGGCAGGCGCGGAGTTCAAATGGTTCGCTCCCGCACAGTTGGCGGAGGTTCCTCTCAGCACCACGGCCCGCAAGGCGTTACAACTGGCGCGAAACCAATAGGCCGCGGTCCGCATAAATGACTGTAGACATCGAGTCCATTACGGGGATACGGGGTTATACACATTAGTGATGGAGAAACGGCGGAAACTGTACTGGGCCAAAGTGGCTGCGGTGATGGGGGCGTTCTCGGTTGTGCTGTGGGCGTACGAATACGGCCCAGACCCCGGTGTGTGCGGTGTCCCGGGGGAGAACGGCACTTGCACCCAATCCGGATGTCATTCGGGCACCACCAACGACCCAGCCAACAAGGGTAGTCTCGCCATCAGCTTTCCCAACGGTTTGACCTACGTGCCGGGCGTCAAGCAGCACCTGACGGTGACCATTTCCGACCCGGCGCAGACGCAGCAGGCCTGGGGATTTGAGCTAACCGCCCGGCAAAGCAGCAACCCCGCCACCATGACGGGCACATTCACTCCCAGCGACCAGTACACGCAGATTATGTGTTCGCGAGCCGACTTTAACGCCTTTAATGCCTACTGCCTGCCGGGCGCCAACGGCAACGGCAGCGATCCAGGCTGCAATTTCCCGTCCGGCGCGCCGGCCTGTCCCGCCAACTTACCGTTGCAGTACATGGAGCATAGCGTTGCGGGTTATTCGCACACCATGGGGCAGAATTCGGGTACGTACCAGTTCGATTGGACGCCGCCTTCGACCAACGTGGGCAACATCAAGTTCTACATTGCGGGGAACGCCGGTGTAGGCGGCCCGCCCAACCAGAATGGCGATCATATCTACGCCACCACCTTTACGCTGGCGGCCGGCAACGGCATCCCGCCGACCCTATCGACGGTTCAGAACGGCGGTAGTTTTCTGCCCGGATTTTCACAGGGCTCGTGGATCACCGTTACCGGGACCAACCTTGCCGCAACCACCCGCATCTGGACCGCCGCCGATTTCGTGGGCCCTAACCTGCCGACACAACTCGACGGCGCCAGCGTCACGGTTGACGGTAAGCAGGCCTACATTTATTACATCAGCCCCACCCAGATCAATGCTCTGGCGCCGGCCGACGCCGCTCAGGGTTCCGTGCCGGTGCAGGCCGCTTTCGCCGGCTTGACCAGTAACATCGTCAGCTCCACCGAAGCCAAGCTCTCTCCGGCCCTGTTCATGTTCGGTCCGTTAGGGCAGAAGTACGTGGCTGCCGTGCGTTCAGACGGACAATACATCGGTCCGGCCAGTTTGTATCCCGGCCTCACGGTGCCCGCTCAGGCCGGCAATATCATTCTGCTCTACAGCACGGGCTTCGGTCCCACCAACCCAACCACCAATTTCGGCGAAACGTTCAGCGGCGCGCCGCCCACAGCGAACCCAGTGACCTGTACCATCGGCGGCGTTCCCGCCACCGTCCAGTTTGCGGGGTTGGTCGCTCCCGGCGAATATCAAATCAACCTCTTGGTGCCGTCCGGCCTTCCGTCGGGCGACAACCTGGTGGTACTCAAAGTCGGGGGCATCACCACGCAGGCCAACGCCTACCTGGCGGTGCAATAAGGCAGAGCTGTGGAACCTAATCTAGCCCGGCGCGGTACCATGGCTCGGTGGAGCAAATCGGGCTGGAGTTCGACCTCGGGCCGCCTCCGCGGCGCGTCTACTCCGTCGGCGAGCTGAATCGAGCCATTGCGGCGCTGCTCGGCGCGGAGTTTGCCGACGTCTGGGTTTCGGGCGAGATCTCCGGGTTGAAGCTGGCGTCGAGCGGCCATTACTACTTCACCCTCAAGGAAGCCGACGCGCAGTTGAAATGCGTGGCCTTCCGCTCTTCGCACCGCTACTGGAAATTCAAACCGCAGGACGGCCTGGCGGTGCTGGCGCGCGGCCGGGTAGATGTTTACGAAGTGCGCGGCGAATACCAGTTGCTGGTGGATCTGATGGAGCCGCAAGGGTTGGGCGCGCTGCAACTGGCCTTCGAGCAGCTCAAGAAGAAACTGGCCGCCGAAGGTCTGTTCGCGGCGGAACGCAAACGCGCGCTGCCGCGCTTCCCCCGCCGCATCGGCATCGTCACCTCGCCGCGCGGCGCCGCCATCGCCGACATGCTCAAGATTCTCTCCCGCCGTTTCCCCGGCTTGCACATCCGCGTATTTCCGGCGCGGGTGCAAGGGGAGGGCGCGGTGGAGGATGTCTGCCGCGGCATCGAGTACTTCAGCGCCAGCCGGTGGCCCGACGTCGTGATTGTGGGCCGCGGCGGCGGGTCGCTCGAAGATCTGTGGACGTTCAACGAAGAGGCCGTGGCGCGCGCTATCGCCGCCTGCGCGGCGCCGGTGGTATCGGCGGTGGGGCACGAAACCGATGTCACCATCGCGGATTTTGTGGCCGACCTGCGCGCCCCCACGCCTTCTGCGGCGGCTGAAATGGTGGTGCCCTCGCGCGCCGCCTTGCTGGAGCGGATCGCGTCATCGCGCGCCACGGCCGCGCACGCGCTGCGCTATCGCCTCGCGATGCTCGAGAGGCGCTTGCGCCAGCAAGGCGTCGAACGGGCCTTGGGCCTACTGCAACGCCGCGTGGGACGTGGATTGCAGCGCATCGACGAGCAGGAATATCGCCTGCGCGAATGGGTTCGCGCGGCGCTCGACTGGCGGGAACGCCGGCGCCGGGACCTCGACGCGCGGCTCCGGCGTTTCGACGCGCGGCCGCGGTTGGCTGCCTCCCGCCGGCGCATGGAAACAGCCGAGACCACTGCAACGCAGACCATGCGTCTGGCGCTGGCGCGGCGCAGGAGCGCACTCGAACAGTGCGTCGCGAAGCTCTTACAACTGAGCCCGCTGCGGATTCTGGAGCGCGGCTATGCAATTGTCTCGAACCAGCGTGGAATCGTGAAAGAAGCCGCCGCCGCGCCCGCGGGATCGGGCATCCACGTGCGGCTGGCCAAAGGCGAGTTGGACGCCGTGGTGGAAGAATAGTCAGTTACAACTGCGGCTTCGGCAATTTCACCGGCTGCCACGGGAAGACGCCGGTGCGGCGCAGCGTACGCTTGTAGACTTTCGTACCCACGGCCGCGTAGATCGTTTTGAGATCGGCTCCGCCGAAAACGACACTGGCCGCATCGCCGGGTCCCGGATTCCGGATGATGCCATTCACGCGGCCGGGCTGGTCGCAAATCTGGATCCCCAGGTTGGTCGCGATATACAGGTTCCCGAGGGTGTCGAACGTCATGCCTTCGGCGCTACTGTGGACCGGCCCCGTGTTCACATCGTCCGGCAGTTCGAGATGATAGAACGGCTCGCCATCGGTGAGGCTTCCGTCCGTCTCGATGTGAAAGCTCCACGCCGTGCGGCCGTAAGAATCGGCAACCACCAACAGCGCCTCGTCCGGAGTCAGGCGCAGGCCGCTCGGCATCACGATGTTGCCGTCGCGTTTGCCGTCGAAGACCACCCGGGCTTTGCCGCCCACCGGGATCTGGTAAAGCAGTTGCGCGCGGGTATCGGTGAAGTAAACGTCGCCCTTGCTGGTTACCGCGACATCGTTGGGTTGCAAGCCGGCCGCGAGCACGGTCAGCTTCGCGCCATCGGGCGAATAGGCCACCACCCGCTTGCGGTCGAACTCGGCGGCATACAGGCGTCCGTCAGGGCTGAACATCAGGCCGCGCGAGCCGCCGGTCTGCTCCTTGAACAGCGTGATCTTCCCGGTGGCTGCGTCCGCGCGGTAGATGCGGCTGGCGGCCGGGTCGCTGAAGAAGACATTGCCTCCGCGGTCCACCGCCAGGCCCCCGGTCTGCTGATAGCCTTCGCCCACCAACTCCCAATCGGTGGCGGGGTCCAGAATCTCGGTGATATAGTGCCGCTCCGCTCCCCTGCTCTTGCCCGCCACGATGGGATTCGGGTAGTCATGCCACAGCCAGCGCAGCGCTTCGGGAAGGATGGCGGCGCCATGCTGCGAGTTATGGGCTTCCGTGCCGGCCACGAATTTCACCTCGTAACCGGCGTAATCGAGCGCCAGGGCCATCGACTGATTGGCCATCCACCAGGAGCCCGAATAGATGTTGAGATCGCTCGACCCGTCCTGCAGGAAAACGCGGATTGGCTTCGGCTCCATCTTGCGGATCAGGTTGGGGAAGCGGTCGCCGCCGCGAAGGTTGGTGTAGCTGCCGATGAAGCTGAGCACGCGGCGGAAGGCGTCCGGCCGTTCCCAGGCGGCGTTGAAGGCCGCGATGCCACCCGACGACGACCCGGCGATGGCGCGATCGTTGGGATCGGCCGAGAGCCTGTACTGTTTGCCCACCTCGGGGAGGATCTCTTCCGTGAGGAAGCGCGCATAGCGGTCCCCCAGCCCATCGTATTCGTAGGAGCGGTTGTAGCGCGCCATCTGGTCGGGGCGGGCCGCGGGAAGGACGCCGGGATCGATCAGAATCGCGATGGCGACCGGCATGGCGCCTTCCTGGATCAGGTTGTCCAGGACGGTGGGCAGCCGCCACGCACCGCTCTCATCGGCGAAACCCGCGCCGTCCTGGAAGATCATCACGCAGGCGGGTTTGGAGCCATCGTATTGGACGGGCACGTAGACCCAGTAGTCGCGTGTGGTGCCCGGAAAGACCGTGGAGGCGTTCCAAGAGTACTTCGTGACCTTGCCCTTGGGGATGCCCGGCTTGACCTGCGAGTCGGGTCCGAGGACGTATGGCTGCGCGCAGAGAACCGCGGGAACCAGCAGGGCGACAAGCTTCATGTCCGCAATGTTATCGCAGACTAAGTGCCGCTACATGCGCGGCGGCGGCGCTGGCCAGGCCTTCCAGGCTGTAGCCGCCTTCCAGCACCGAGATCACGCGGCCTTCCGTCAGTTCCATCACGGTGCGGGTGAGATCGGCGAAATCTTGGTCGGTGAGGGTGAAGCGGCCGAGCGGGTCGCCGATGCGCGAATCGAAACCGGCGGAGATCAACACCAGGTCGGGACGGAAGCGCCGTGCGGCCGGCATCAGCGAAGTTTGGACCGCGCGCAGGATCTCCGCGCGGCCCGTGCCCGCCGGGAACGGAAAGTTCATGGTGGTTCCCTGGGCGGCGCCTGCGCCCGTCTCATCGGCGCGGCCCGTGCCGGGATAGAGCGGCCACTGGTGGCTGCTGAAGAAGAAGACCGAGGGATCGGAGTAGAAAATGTCCTGCGTGCCGTTGCCGTGGTGGACGTCCCAATCGACGATCACGACGCGGTCGAGCGCGTGCCGGCGCTGCGCGTAACGCGCGGCAATCGCGACGTTGTTCAACAGACAGAAGCCCATGCCGCGCCCGGCATTCGCGTGATGGCCGGGCGGGCGCACGTTGCAGAAGGCGTTGCGGGCGCGGCCGGAGACCACCGCATCCACCGCATTGAGCGCACTGCCCGCTGCGTGCAGCGCGGCGTCCCAGGAGTTGGCGGTGATGTCGGTATCGCCGGTCGAGAGACAAGGCCGGCCTCGCTCGACATCCTGCTGCGCCGTGCGCAAATATTGCGGGGTGTGGCAGAGCAGCAGCTCATCCTCGGTGGCGGCGCGCGAATCGAGCGGCAGAAGCCGGTCGAGCAGGCCGGCCGAGCGCAGGCCGTCGAGCACCGCGTCGAAGCGTTCGGGGCGCTCGGGATGTTGGCGGCCGGCGAGGTGACCGCGGCAAATCGGATCGGCGGCGAGAGCGGTTGGAAGTGACATATCAGACACCTCTTTGGTTGCCGTAGAGGTCGATGTGCAGGCGGGGACTGAAACGGAAGCCCTCCTGCTTGCAGATTTCGGCGAGCCAGGCGCCGCGCTCGCGGAGGAGCTCGCGGTCGATGCCTTCGGGCATGAGAATGACGTGTCGGGGGCCGGCGTTGAGGGCGGCCAGCAAAGCGTGGACTTCATCGATATCGCCGGGTGCGGCAATCACGAACTTGAGCTGATAAGGATAGCGGGCCATGAGCTCGAGCAGGATAGCGGGCTGGAGGCGCACGCGATCGTGCTGGGCGGCCCAGGGGCCCTGCGGCGTGGAGTTGGCGAGCTTGGGGCTGATGCTCATCAGGTCGCAGGCCACGGGTTGGAAAACCGTGCCGGCAGTCTCGATGGTGAGGTGCAGGCCGAGCGCGCGCAGCCGTTCGGTGAGCGGAATGATGTCGGGCGCGATCATCGGTTCGCCGCCGGTGATCACCACGTGGCGCGCGGAATGCGCGCGCACCTCGTCCAAAATCTGGTCGAGCGAGAGCTCCGCGCCTTCCGGCTGCCAGGAAGTATACGGCGTGTCGCACCACGCGCAGCGCAGATTGCAGCCGCTGGTACGAATGAAGACCGACGGCACGCCCACCAGCGCGCCTTCGCCCTGCAGCGAGTAGAAAAGTTCAGCGATCTTCAATGCCGGCCTCTTCAAAACCTTTTTGCCGCAGCAGGCAGGCGTCGCACTGGCCGCAGGGGCGGCCATCCGCACCCGGGTCGTAGCAACTGTGGGTCAGCCCAAACGGTACGTGCAGTTCCTGCGCGAGTTGAACGATTTGCGCTTTGGAGAGACTGAGCAAAGGCGTGTGGATGCGCATCCGTGTGCGGCCCTCCACGCCTGCCTTGGTGGCCAGGTTGGCCATGCGCTCGTAAGCCTCGATGAATTCGGGACGGCAATCGGGATAGCCGGAATAATCGAGCGCGTTGACGCCGATGAAGATGTCGGAGCTTTCCAGCACCTCGGCCCACGCCAGCGCAAAGGAAAGGAAGATGGTGTTGCGTGCCGGCACGTAAGTGATGGGTATGCCGTGGGCCATTTCGCCGGCCGAGCGGGCCTTGGGCACCGCGATATCGGCCGTGAGCGCGGAGCCGCCGAAAGCGTCGAGCCCGGTCTGGAGCACCAGGTGCCGCGCTACGCCGCAATGGGCGGCGATGCGGGCCGCGGCCTCCAGCTCGAACTTGTGGCGCTGGCCGTAATCGAAGGAGAGCGCGTAGCAGGCGAACCCGTCGCGCCGGGCCAGCGCCAGGCAGGTGGAGGAATCCAGGCCGCCGCTGAGCAGGCAGATGGCTTTCTTGGGAGATGCGTTCAACGGAGAGTCCTCTATAATTATAGCGGTCGTCGCCGCTTGCGAATTCGCTTCCTCACTTCCACTCCGCTCGATATCTCCCGCGGCAGCGGTACGTATGTGGGGATGCACGTGCTGGCGCGGGCTCTCGAAGCGCTGGGCCACACGGTGGATTTCGAAACGCCGCGCCTGCTGCTACCGGTCTACACGGCGCAGCGGCTGGTCTTCAACCGCAGCCTGCGGGCGCGGCCAGATTACGATCTCACCGTGGGCTTCGACATGGATGGCTACCGCATCGCGGCGGGCGAGCGGCACGTGGCGTCGCTCAAGGGAGTGATCGCCGACGAGGTGCGCTTCGAATCCGGCTTGACGCGCTTCACCATGGGTGTGCAGGCGCGCTGCGAGCGGCTGCACGCGCGGCGCGCCGCGCGCGTGGTAGTGACCAGCCGGTATTCCGGCGACCGCGCGCGGGAATTCTACGGGCTGGAGCGTGCGCCCGCGGTGGTGCCGGAGTTAATCGATCTGGCGGAATGGCGCAAGCTCCTCGCGGAAGCGGGCAGCCGGCCGCACGACCGCTTCAGAGTTTTATTCGTCGGGCGGTTTTACCGGCGCAAGCGTGTGGACGTGTTGCTGCGCGCGGCGGCGGCCCTGGCGACGCGCATTCCAACCCTGGAACTGCGGATCGCCGGCAACGGCCCGTGCGCGGTCGCCTGGCAGGCACTCGCCGCCGATCTCAAATTGGGTGGCGCGGTCACTTGGTTGGGGGACGTTTCCCGTTCGCAACTAGTGGACGAGTATCGCGCCTGCGATCTCTTTTGCCTGCCCAGCGTTCAGGAAGGCTTCGGCATCGTGCTGCTGGAGGCCATGGCCGCGGGCAAGGCGATTGTGGCCACGCGCGCCGCGGCCATCCCGGAAGTGGCGCCGCACGGCTTGTTGGTGGAACCCGAGAACCCCGAAGCCCTGGCGGCAGCGATTGAGGAGCTCTACCGATCCCCCGCGAAGCGCGCGGAGCTGGGCCGCATGGGCGCACAATGGGTGGAACAGTTCGACGCGCCGCGGGTGGCGGGTCTGTTTCTGGAAGCGGTCCGCGGAGTGGCTACTGGATCGTCAGTGTAAGGTTGAACGAAAGGCGCGGGGCGGCCGCATCGCGGAGAGTGACCGTGACCACGCGGCCGCGGTCGACCACAATGTCGTCGTCCGGTTGGGGGACGTTGGACTGCGGAAGCGGTTGCCGGGCAAAGGCCAGGTAGAATTTCACGCGCCCTGGCTCGCCGAGCTCGATGGGTTCGGTCTCGATGGGCTGCATGCGCTCCACGGCATGGTTCAAGATTTGCCGCCAGGCTCCATCCGGTGCTTCCTGAAGGATGCGAAGATAGCCGCCGTCGTTGGCGGTGATCTGCAGCTTGAACAGCGTGCCGGCCGCGACGGTGCCTGTGGCGGCGGTATCGGCCTCGACGAACTCGCCGCTGCCCGTCTTCCGCAAAATGCGATATTGTATGCCCAAATGACCGGCCGGCGTGACCGTGTCCGCTTCAGCCGCCGGGCGGTTTCCGGCGGACTTATTGGAGGCGATCCCGCCAACCACACCGCTCCGTCCCCCCCGGCCGCCGCCACCACCTGCCGCGAGGCCGCTGCCGGCCACGCCGAACATGTTGCCGTAAAAAAGCACGCGGGCGTCCGTTGGTGCGGCGGTTTTCTTCAATTCGGCGACCGAGCCGCTGGTCACTGCGTTGCGCGTCTCAACCGGAAGGTCCCGAAATCCCTGGGCCTTACCGAGGGAGTCGGCCGCCGATTGCAATTCCACCATTTGGGCTCCCGAGGAAACCGCTACTTCCGCTTTTTCTTTTAGCGCGGCGTCCTTGGGCGCTGGGGGTATCCCCGCGGCCACCGGCGGGGGGGGAGCGGGCGCNNCCGTGTCGGAGCAGGCGCCGGCGCCGGTGGTGGCACGGAGCTCACAGGGGCGGTTACCGGCGGCTCCAGCTTCGCAATCGTAACCGGCGGCGCAGCGGGCGGCTGGCGCCGCACCGCGACAATCGCCACGCTGGCCACTGCCACGGCCACCGTGGCCGCCGAAAGGGGCATCCACCAGCGGCGGAACCACGGCGCCCGCGCCGGCGTATCGAGCGCCGCCAAAAGGTGCGCGCGGGCGGCGGGGTCGCGCAAGAGATCGCGCAGAGATTGCTCGCGCGCCAGCGCATCGAAGAGTTCCTGATCCTCCAACGCGGCGGCAAACAGCGCTTGTTGCTCTTCGGCCGTCAGAGTGCCGGTGGCGTATCCGCCCAGNNAGCAGGTGTTTGCGGCAGCGGTGGTCCCAGGTATAGACGGTGTTGATGGCCGCGGCCTGCATGATCTTCTGGATTTCGGGAAACGTCTTGCCTTGCAGCTTGAGGCGGATCAACTCGCGGCAGCGTTCCCCCAACTGCGGAATGGCGCCGGCCAGGCGATCCAGCATCTCCCGGCGCTCCAGTTGATCGGCCGGGTTGGCATTCAGATCGGGCAGCGGGATATCGGTGATGGAGACCTGGCTGTACTCGCCGCGGCGGGCGGCTTTGCGGCGCTGGCCCATGATTTTATAGCGCACAATCTGGAGCGACAACGGCAGCAAATCTTCCACGCGGTCGAGGTGCGCGTATTTTTCATGCAGCAGCATGAGCACCTCCTGGGCCAGGTCTTCGGCGGCATCTCCTGCATAGTGGGATGCCGCGAACCTGACAATCCTTTCACGAAGCTGGGTCAGGATCTCTTCGCGTTGCACAGTTCTGAGGGAATCATAGCATTTGGGATGTGTACGGCCGGACCCAGCTCCGTTGGGCTGAACCTGTTTGCCCCTTCGGGTGCTTGCTACAATTCCCATGTGGCCCGGGTGCTGATGGTATCTTCGGAAGCCGCGCCGCTAGCCAAGACGGGTGGGCTGGCCGACGTGCTCGGAGCGCTGCCCCTCGCGTTGCGCGAATCCGGCGACGAGGTCGCCGTGGTGATTCCGCGCTACGGCTCCATCGATCTCAAAGGCGCGCGCCGCGCATACGACCAGATTCCCATCTATCTGGGTCCGGCCCGCCATGTGGTGGCCATTTATCAGGCCGCCTCCACAGCCTTTCCACTTTACCTGGTGGACTGCCCGCCGCTTTTCGACCGTAAGAGCTTCTATGGCGAATCGGGCGTGGACTACCCCGATAACCACATCCGCTTCGCGGTCTTCGCGCGCGCCGCGCTGGCGGTGGCGCGGCTGCTCTACCGCACCGAAATTTTTCACTGCCACGACTGGCAGGCCGGCCTGGTGCCGGCCTTGCTGCGAAGCTCTTTTTCAACCGACCCAACGTTCCTGGGGGCCAAGACCGTCTTCACCATCCACAACCTCGGTTACCAGGGGCTGTTTCCGCGGACCGCGTTGGCCGAGGCGGGGCTCGAACCCGCCGTGTTCCGGCCCGACGGCCTGGAATTCTTCGGGCGCGTCAGCTACATCAAGGGAGGCATCTCTTTTGCCGACGCGCTGACCACCGTCAGCCCCACTTATGCCCGCGAGATCCAGACGCCGGAATTCGGCTTCGGCCTGGATGGAGTGCTGCGGGCGCGGACGGGCGTGCTCACCGGCATCCTCAACGGAGCCGATTACAACGAATGGGACCCGCGCCACGATCCGCTGATTCCGGCGCCCTTCAGCGCTGAGGATCTCAGCGGGAAGCAGGCCTGTAAGCGCGCCCTGTTGGCGGAGTTCGGGCTGCCCGAAGCGGCGCTCGATCATCCGCTGATCGGGATTGTCTCCCGCTTCACCCGGCAAAAGGGCGCCGACATCCTGGCCGAAGTGGCCGCCGAGATCGCGGCCCAAGACATCTACATCGCGGCCCTGGGCTCGGGCGACCCGGAGTACGAAGCCTTCTTCCAGCATATGGCCGCCGACCATCCCGACCGCATCGCCCTCCGTCTGGGCTACGACGACGGGTTGGCCCACCGCATCGAGGCCGGCGCCGATCTCTTCCTCATGCCCAGCCGCTATGAGCCTTGCGGCTTGAACCAGATCTACAGCCTGCGGTACGGCACGGTGCCCGTGGTTCGCGCCACGGGCGGCCTGGATGATACCATCGATGAGAGTACTGGGTTCAAGTTCACGGAGTATTCCGGGCAGGCGCTGCTGGGCGCGGTCCTGGAAGCGGCCGAGGCGTTTTCCAACCAGACCCTCTGGCGGGAAATGATGCGCCGGGGCATGCAAAAGGACTTTTCCTGGAAGGCCTCGGCGGCCGGCTATTCGGCGCTGTACCAACGGCTTGCGAGCGGGGCCTGAATCCTTTTCGCGCTATCCGATTCTAATTATTTAGGAGATCAAATGGCAGGTCAGAACACACTAACCTTTACCGATGCGAGTTTCGACCAGGACGTGTTGCGGTCGGACGTTCCGGTTCTGGTGGATTTTTGGGCCGAGTGGTGCGGCCCTTGCAGGCAGATGGCGCCGACCATCGATGTGGTGGCTGCCGAATACGCCGGCAAGATCAAAGTTGGCAAAGTCGATGTGGACTCCAACAACAACACCGCCGGGCGCTACAACGTGCGCGGTATCCCTACACTGCTGCTGTTCAAGGGCGGCCAGGTGGTAGAGCAGCGCGTGGGCGCCATCGGCAAGTCCGACGTTCAGAAGATGATCGACCCGCACGTCTAGTCTGCCCCGCAGCTATTTCACGAAAACCGGCTGGCGCTGGCGGGCCTCGTTCTCTTCGGGGTCCCCGTCGAGCAGAGACGATTCCTGGCATGGAATGCAATAACGGGCCCACGGCAGGGCGCGTAGGCGTTTCGCTGGGATCGGCTCCTCACAACTGAGGCAAGCGCCGAAATCGCCGGTTTCCAGGCGGTCGAGAGCTTCCTCCACCAGGCGGAGTTGCCCGTAATCCAGGCTGTTGAAGTGCAGAGAGACGTATTCGTCGTGGGTGAGTTGCGCCTGGTCTTCCTCGGCCAGCCGCCCCATTTTTGCCAGCGTGTCGAACTTCACGCCCAACGCCGCCGTGACCTCTTCTCGTTTTTCGATCAGAGCGTCCCGGTAGAATCGATTGCTGTCCTGAACCGGCGCTTTTTTCATGATCCCTCCCTGGGGCATCCCTTTTCGGATGACCACCGCCTGAATGATCCAAGGCAAGTTATCAGGATTCCGATCTCAAAACAATAGGTAATTTGGTAATTATCGAAGGGGAGCATGAAATAGCGGGCTCAATCGTACAAGCCTGCCAGGCCAGTCCCCCATACAGTCTCAGCGGGCGCTATTTCACTGCGACGGTTCCGTGACGCCGAGGGCTTCGGCCACGCGGCGGCCCCACTCCGCGTCGGCTTTCGTAAAGTTGCCGATCTGGAGTTTAATGATGCGCTCCGGAATGCCCTTCATGGAGCATGCGATGTCCCACGATTTCCAGACATCGGGTATTGTACTCTTTAATTCTGTTATAGTAATGTTTCAGGGGGTGTGGTGTTTCTCATCACTCGTAGGAAACAATTTGGTCCGTCGACCTTCCTCTGGGACGTCAAAGCGCCCGATGTGGCGCGTGCAGCACGTCCCGGACATTTCATCATGGCTCGCATCGATGAGCGTGGTGAACGAATCCCGTTGACCGTTGCGGATTTCAACGTGGAGCGCGGCACCGTCACGGTGGTGATNNCTCGATTTCATCGGGCCGTTGGGCCTGCCCAGCCACATCCGCAAGCTCGAAGGCACGGTGGTGCTGGTGGGCGGCGGGTTGGGCGTCGCGCCCATTTATCCGCAATTGCGCGAATACAAGCTGCAGGGCAACCGCACCGTCTCGATTGTCGGCTTCCGCAATCGNNGTCACCACCGACGACGGCAGCTACGGGCGCAAAGGCTTTGTCTCCCAGGCGCTCGCCGACGTGCTGGCCAACGACAAGAACATCCGTGAGGTGGTGGCTATCGGGCCGCTGCCCATGATGAAAGCCTGCTGCGAAGTCACCCGGCCCTTCGGCGTCCCCACCATCGTCAGCCTGAATTCCATCATGGTGGATGGAACCGGCATGTGCGGCTCCTGCCGAGTGACCGTCGGCGGCAAGATGAAGTTCGCCTGCGTGGATGGCGCCGATTTCGACGGCCACCTGGTGAATTTCGACGAGCTCAACTTGCGCCAGAAGCGCTTCCAGCGCGAGGAAAAGGCCGCGCTCGACCGCTACCGCGACGAATCCACCAAGCTTGCCAGCCTCCAGGCCGTGGCCGAAGCCGTCGGCCACCCGCGTTCCACCTGCGAGCTGCCGGAGCCGTTGCCCTTCGTTCCCGGGCCGCGCGTGCCCAAGAACCTCAAGAGCATTCCGCCGGAACGCGCCCCCATGCCGCACCAGCCGGCCGACGAGCGCCGTCACAATTTCAAAGAGGTGGCGCTGGGACTCGATCTCGAAGCCGCGCTGCATGAGGCCGACCGCTGCCTGCGCTGCAAGAAGCCGCGCTGCATTCCGGGCTGCCCGGTGGGCATCGATATCCCCGGCTTCATCGCCGCTATTCAAGACAAGGACATCAAGCGGTCCTACCAGATTCTGAAAGCCACCAATGCGCTGCCGGCGGTGTGCGGCCGCGTCTGCCCGCAGGAATCGCAGTGCGAAGCCACCTGCGTGGTGGGCGCCAAGTATAAGCCGGTGTCCATCGGGCGGCTGGAACGCTTCGTGGCCGATGCCGGCATGGGCCGCGGATGGGACGAATTCCCCGAGCCTTCGACCGGCCCGCAGAAGAAGGCCGCCATCATCGGGTCCGGTCCGGCCGGCCTCGCCTGTGCCGGCGAACTGGCGCGCAACGGCGTCAAAGTCACCATTTTCGAAGCGCTGCACGTGGCCGGCGGCGTGTTGAAATACGGCATCCCCGAATTCCGCCTGCCGGATATCATCATCGACGCCGAAATCGAAAACCTCAAGAAGATGGGCGTGGAAATCCGGCTCGACAGCATCATCGGTAAGCTCTTTACCATCCCGCAACTTCTCACCGACATGGGCTATGACACGGCCTTCGTGGGAACCGGCGCCGGATCGCCGAAGTTCGCCGAGGCCCCCGGCGAAGCCTACAACGGCGTCTTCTCCGCCAACGAATTCCTCACCCGCGTCAACCTCATGCGCGGCTACCGCCAGCCCATCTACGACACTCCCGTGGGCATGGGCAAGCGCGTGGCCGTCATCGGCGCCGGAAACACCGCCATGGACGCCTGTCGCGTGTCCCTGCGCATGGGCGCCGAATCGGTGACCTGCGTTTACCGCCGGTCACGCCGCGAATCGCCCGCCCGCGCCGAGGAACTCGAGCACGCCATTGAAGAAGGCGTGGAATTCATGTGGCTCACGGCCCCGGTGGAAATCCTGGGCGATGCCTCGGGTTGGGTCACCGGAATGCGCTGCCAGAAGATGGAACTGGGCGAGCCGGATGCTTCCGGACGGCGCCGGCCGGTTCCCATGCCCGGCTCCGACTTCCTGCTCGACGTCGATACCGTCATCTACGCCCTGGGAACCACCGCCAACCCGATCATCGCGCAGACCACCCCGGGATTAAACATCAACAAGTGGGGCTACATCGTGATCGACGAACAAAGCGGCATGACGTCCCTGCCCGGCGTCTTCGCCGGTGGAGACATCGTCACCGGCGCGGCCACCGTGATCCTGGCGATGGGCGCCGGCAAGCGCGCCGCCAAGGGCATGCTCGAATACCTGGGCATCCTCAAGCCCGATGCACCACAGCAACTTGCCACCGTAGGGAGCGTATAAACATGCCATCCACTTGTCCGAAGTGCCACGCGGTCCTGGAAGAAGACGAGATCTGCTGCGCGCAAGTCCGTTACACCTGGCGCTGCAAAAGCTGTTTCAAACTGACCAGCGGGTTCGCTATTCCCTATGGCAAGTGTTTCATGTGCGGCGGCGAACTGGAGTTGATTCCCGGACGCGACCTGGGCGACTCCATGCGCTTCCAGGCCATCCGCGACGCCGTGCAGTTCGAGCTGAACTCGTTCCACTTTTATAAACTGGCGCGCGACAAAGCCAAGACGCCCGACCAGCGCGCCGTGCTCGAACGCCTCTACGAAGCCGAACTCGATCACCTCCACGAGCTGGAAGAGAAGTATCACGCGCACCTGGACCGCGCAGTGGTGGAGCTTTCGGCGAATGAGCAGAACCTCCTCTCCAACTGGCTGTTCAAGGGCATCGAAGTGACGGAAACCTCCGGTATCGGCGATCTCTACCGCGCCGCGCTCGAAATGGAACGCCGCACTCGCGACCACTTCCAAAAACTGGCCGCCGAACTTCCCGCTGGCCTCGAAAAAGACTTATGCGGGGAACTGGCGGCTGAAGAAGAAGAGCACGTGGCGCTGCTGGAAGGCGAGTTGGAGCAGATCGGCTAGCGGGAATGCTCACTTGACTCGTTGAGTGGGCCGCATCCTGCTGTTTGCCCCTCGGGCACGCCCTCGCTATAATCGCCGGTAGATGTGGCGTGGCCTTTTGGCCCGAGTCTTTGCAAACGCGGGCCCGGCGCCCCAGACTCCGCCGTCTGGCGATCGCATTCACGGCAAGAGCTGGTTTGCGGCCCTCTTCGCAACTGCGCGGCCGTTGTCATCCGTGGTGGTCGGGACACTCGCCGGGGCGGCGGGCATCGCGGGACATGGCGTGCCGACACTCCGTGGTATAGCTGCCGGTCTTGGCATGACGGCGCTCGCAATGTTCGGATTCGCCGTCAACGATATCTTCGATTACCGCAAGGACCGCGCGGCCGGGGCTCAACGTCCCGTCGCCACTGGAACATTGTCCAGGCAAAGCGCGGCATGGTTGGCAACCGCCCTCCTCTTGTGCGCCGGTCTTTTTTCAGCGGTTGCCGGCCCGTATCGGGTGGTTGTGGCAATCACCGCTTCAGCCCTCCTCCTTTATTCACCTGTGGCACAGCGATACCCACTCACCAAAGATGCCTATGTAGCCGGCCTGTGCTGCCTGCCCTTGTATTACGGCGCGCAGGTGGGAGGCAAGCACTTTTCTTGGTTTTCCTATGCCGTGCTGGCCTGCTTTGTGCTTGGCCGCGAGGTCTTGATGGACGCCGATGAATTACAGGGTGACACCAGGGCCGGCGTACGAACCATTGCAGCGATTCTCGGCGGCCGCCAGACGGCACGAATCGGCGAAACCTTCATGCTCGCCTCGGCCGTGGTTCTGATAGTGCTGGTGCGCGGCGGTACCGCCGTTTTGGCGGCCGTGGCAACGCTGGTCTCCCTGGCCTGCCTGTTTGCCTGGCCAGCTCTCACCGCTGGCAGGCGCATACAATTGTCGCGAATCCCCATGTTGGTGGGGTCGATGGCGCTCGCCTGCGGAGCAGCCTGACCGAAAATACGGCCGATGCCTGATTTCGAACTCTCGAAATGGTATGCCGACTGCACCACCGATCAGGGCGACGCCCTGATCCTCTATTCCGCCGAGCTCCGCTGGCGCGGGCCCGCCATTCACTACACGAACCTGCTCACGTATCACCCCGGCCGCCCGGTGCGGAGCCGCTTCTCTCTCCGCAGACAGCCTCCCCCACAGGCTCGGGATGGAAGCATCGGATGGCGATCTCGGGCGTGGAATGTTGAAGCCCGTTGGTTCGAAGAAGCAGGCGCGGTCCGGGAGACTCTCTTCGACTCGCCCGCCGGGTCGCTCGAATGGAACTGCTTGGCGCCGCGTTCGGCCTCCCAAGTCCGCATCGGTGAGGGCGAGCATTTCCGCGGCTGGGGTTATGTGGAACACCTCCGGCTCTCGCTTCCGCCCTGGCGCCTGCCGATCCACCGGCTGCGATGGGGCCGCTTCATCAATGCGACCGACGCGCTGGTCTGGATCGATTGGAGTGGTGACTACAACCGGCAGGTGGTTTATCACAACGGTGTGGCTGTGGTTGCCCAGAATATCGGCGATCGTGAGATTCGGCTGGCCGGGGGCGAAAGCGTGCTAACCCTCGACACCTCCGCCGTGTTGCGTGAGGGCGCCCTGGGAGCTACTGCGTTGGCCGTGCTTCCCAACCTGGACCGGCTGTTTCCCGCTGCCATGCTCCGGGCAAGGGAGCAGAAGTGGCTCAGCCGGGCGGTGCTGCGACAGCCCGGTCGCCCTGATTCCATCGGGATGGCTATCCATGAGGTGGTCGAATGGCCTTGAGCCAACTCGGAAAATGGCTCTACGGAGCCGCATTCGCGGTGGTGCTGCCTATTGGCTTGGCGGCATGGGCGGCAGCGACCGCAGGCATGGTGCGCCTGCCGCTCCTCGCGCCGCCACTAGGTTTCCCGATGGCCGCCGCTGGAGCCGCGCTCGTTCTGCTCGGCATGCACAATCTTTGGAGATACGGCGGCGGCCTGCCGATGAATGCCTATCCTCCTCCGCGATACGTCGAGCGGGGAATTTATCGCCTGCTTCCGCATCCCATCTATGTCGGTTTTGTGATGCTCTGCGCGGGCGTTTCCATCGCCGTGCGGTCAGCCAGCGGGTTCTGGCTGGTCTCCCCTATTGCGGCGCTGGGTTGCGCCGCGTTGGTCCTGGGTTATGAGAAGCACGACCTCGCCGAACGATTTCGCAGCGCACCTCGCCACCTGCTCCCCGAAGCAAGCGCTTCCCGTCCTTCGTCTTTCGACTGTCTGGCCTGCTATCTCTTCGTCTTCGTCCCCTGGCTCGTGCTGTACGAGGCCGTGATTGCGCTGGGGGTGCCGCGCGACGCAACCACCGTATGGTTGCCCTTCGAACGGCGCCTGCCGGTTCTGGAGTGGTCGGAGTTCTTCTACTTCAGCGCCTACCCCATGACCGCGCTCGCGCCGCTGTTCGCCAGGAATTGTGCCGACCTCCGCCGGTTTTGCGTGCGGGGACTCTGGGCAATGCTGGTCGCTTTCCCTCTGTATATCGCCGTCCCGCTCGCCGCGCCGCAACGGGAGTTCATGCCGCATACCGCGCTCGGCCACCTGTTGTTTTGGGAGCGAACAATGGATAACGCCGCGGGTGCGTTTCCCTCATTCCATGTCATCTGGGCCGTGCTGGCAGCAGACGTCTTCGGGAGCCGATGGCCGAGGCTCGTGTGGGTATTCCGTGCCTGGGCTGCCCTCGTGGCGGCCAGTTGCGTCGCCACGGGTCAGCACCCTGTTGCCGACGTGGCCGGGGGCCTGGTCACGGTCTGGTTGGTGGCGCGTGGACCCGCATTGTGGGAGGCGATTCGGCGGCACGGCGAGCGCATTGCCAACTCCTGGCGCGAATGGAGAATCGGCCCGATCCGCGTGATCAACCATGGTATCTATGCCGGCATCGGAGGGTTCCTGGGGCTCTGGATTGCGCAAACGCTGGCTGGTCCGGAACGGCGGCTGCCGGTACTGGTTGCCGCGCTTGCAGCAGTCTTGATGGCCGCGCTGTGGGCCCAATATGTCGAGGGCTCGCCCCAACTGCTGCGGCCGTTTGGCTTTTATGGGGGCCTGCTCGGCGGCACGATCGGCGCCCTGCTGGCTCCTTTCTTTGGTGCCAGCCCGTGGTTGGTGTTGGCCGCCTTCGCCGCCGGCGGACCGTGGGCGCAGGCATTTGGCCGATTGCGCTGCCTGGTGCAGGGTTGTTGTCATGGGCAGCCTGCGCCCCAGTCCATCGGGATCAGGTATACCCACCCGCGCTCGCGCGTATGCCGGATGACGAACTGGGCCGGCGTACCCCTGTACCCTACCCCCATCTACTCGATATTGTGTAACGCCTTCGTTGCACTGGTGATCACGCGCCTGTGGCTGCTACACGCGCCCCTGCATTTGATCGCCGGTCTCTACTTCATCCTCAACGGCCTGGGCCGGTTCGTGGAGGAAGCATGGCGGGGTGAGCCGCAAACCCCGGTCTTCGCGGGCCTTCGGCTCTATCAGTGGGCCGCCGCTGCCAGCGTTGTTGCAGGAGTCCTGATGACCGCGCTTGGCACCAGCGAACCGGCGCCTGCAGCGCACCTCGATTGGGGCGCGCTGCTCCCGTCGGCGGCTTTTGGAATGCTGGTTGGTTGCGCCATGGGTGTGGACTTTCCGGAGTCCGGCAGGCGCTTCTCCCGGTTGGCGTGAACTCTTTCGAAAGCTGAATTCGCGCCTAGCTGGCCCGCGCCAGCCTGAGCCTTGTCAGCTCTGCATCCGGCGCGGGAGCGATTTCGCGCCGGATGTAGAGCTCCAGACTGCGCATGATGTGCCGAGCCTGCAAATAACGGCGGTGTCTAAGGCGCAGATATACAATCAGGGAGAGGTCCGCCAGGGCCAGGATGAAGAAGAACATTGTATCAGCGGCGTCCATGAACCCATCTAACCACACTACTATCCTTAGTGATAGCCGTATTAGTAACAAGTAGGTATAGAACTTTTCGTGCGAATTCCAACCAGCCGCTGCTCCGATAACGTTATCCATCCCGCCCCACCCGGAACCCCGCTCTGCGCGGTGATAGACTTGCTCTTTCATGCCTAAAGCAACGCAGTTGGAGTGCAGCCTCTGTAAACAGACGTATCCCGCGGACAAGGTGGCCAACCTGTGTACCTGCGGCGGACCGTTGCTGGTCCGCTTCGATCTCAATACGCTGCGCCACCGCTGGCCCCGACGCGCCGTTGCGAGCGGCCCCCCCAGCATGTGGCGCTATGCTCCCATCCTGCCGCCGGCCGATGCCTCCGTCGTCACGTTGGGAGAAGGCTGGACTCCGCTTGTCCGCACCAAGCGGCTGGGCGCCCGCATAGGCGCCGATTCCCTGTGGGTCAAGGATGAAGGATTGAACCCCACCGGCTCCTTCAAGGCGCGCGGCCTTTCCTGCGCTGTCTCCATGTGCGCCGAACTCGGCGTGAAAAAGGTGGCCATCCCTTCGGCCGGCAATGCCGCCAGCGCCATGGCCGCTTATGCGGCCGCCGCCGGAATTGAAGCTCACATCTTTATGCCGCGCGACGTTCCCCAGGCCAATTTCCTGGAGTGCAAAGCTTATGGCGCGCGCGTCACGCTGGTGGACGGCCTCATCAGCGACTGTGGGAAAATTGTTGCCACACGCGGCCCCATCGAGGGCTGGTTTGACGTCAGCACTCTCAAGGAGCCCTACCGCATCGAAGGCAAGAAGACCATGGGCTACGAAGTGGCCGAACAGATGGGTTGGGAATTGCCTGACGCCATCTTCTATCCCACCGGCGGCGGCGTCGGCATGATCGGCATGTGGAAAGCCTTCGATGAGATGGAGAAGCTCGGCTGGATCGGCTCGCGGCGTCCCAAGATGATNNCCGCCATCGCCGTCACCGATGACGAAATGCTCACCGCCGGCGTCCAACTGGCCTCCGATGAAGGCATCTACGCGGCGCCCGAAGGCGCTGCCTGTGTGGCGGCCCTCGAAAAACTGCTGGCCTCGGGCTTCCTCAAACAGACCGACCGCATCGTGCTCTACAACACCGGCTCCGGCTTGAAGTACCCCGAAGCCTATTCCACGCGTTTCCCCCGCGCCGCCGCGAGCGAGCAGGACAAGCTCGGCGGCCTCATCACACCGCGATGAAAGACCTGGCATTGCGCGCGCTCGATGCCGCCTCGCGCGCCGGAGTCACCTACGCCGACGTTCGGGCCATCGAGACGCGCGAACGAGACGTAACCACCAAGAACGGCAAGGCCGGTAACGTCTCCAGCTCCGAATCGCAGGGCATCGGGATTCGCGCCGTGGCTTCCGGCTGCTGGGGATTCGCCGCCTCGAGCGACCTCACTAAAGAAGGCGTCGAGCGAGCCGCCTCGCTCGCCATCGAGATTGCCCGCTCTGGCGTCGCCGCCAAGAAGGCCGATGTGGCGCTTGTCCCGGAATCCGGCTACCAGGCCACTTGGATCTCTCCCTGCGCCATCGATCCGTTCTCCATTCCGGTGGACCGCAATCTGGCGACCCTGCTCGCGGTGGACGCCGAACTGCGCCGCGATCCTGCCATCAGCCTCGCGGAAACCGCCATGCGTTTTGTATGGCAAAGGCAGGTCTTCGCGTCTACCCTCGGCAGCCTCATCGATCAGACCCGCACCACCAGCGGCGCCGGCTTCTCCGCCCTCTGCTACAAAGACGGCGAAATCCAAAAGCGCTCTTTTCCCAGCTCCTTCGGCGGCCAACACCAGTTGAAAGGCTACGAGCTGGTGGAAGAGCTCGATCTGCTGCGCCACGCCCCGCGCATCGCCGAAGAGGCCGTGGCGCTGCATTCCGCCCCCCAGTGCCCGGAAGGCGAGTTCGATCTGATCCTCGACAGCTCACAGCTCGGCCTGCAGATTCACGAATCCATCGGCCATCCCATCGAGCTCGACCGCGTCCTCGGCACCGAAGCCAATTATGCCGGCATGAGCTTTCTCACCCTCGATCAGCTCCACCACTTGCGCTATGGCTCCGAGATCGTCAACGTGGTCTGCGACGCGCGCCTGGAACACGGCCCCGGCCTGGGCACTTTCGCTTTCGACGATGAAGGCGTGCCCGCGCAGTCCACCGATATCATCCGCGCCGGAGAGTTCGTGGGCTACATGACCTCGCGCGAGACCGCCGCCGCGGTGGGCCAGACGCGCTCCAACGGCTGCATGCGCGCCGACGGCTGGGCGCGGCTGCCGCTCATCCGCATGACCAACGTGAGCCTGCTGCCCGGTGAACAATCGCTCGACGAAGTGATGGGCGCCGGGCACGCCATCTACATGGAGACCAATCGCAGTTGGTCCATCGACGACAAGCGCTACAATTTCCAATTCGGCTGCGAAATCGCCTGGGAAATGCGCAACGGCAAGCGCATCCGCATGCTCAAGAATCCCAGCTATAGCGGGATTTCGACCGAGTTCTGGAACGCCTGTGCGGCCATTGCGGGACGCGAACACTGGACGCTGTGGGGCGTCCCCAATTGCGGCAAAGGCCAGCCCGAGCAGGTGATGGGCACCGGCCACGGAGCCAGCCCCGCGCGTTTCCGCAAGATCAAAATTGGGAGCGCCTATGCCGGATAGCGCCGAAGCCATATTCGGCCAGGTGTTGGATGCCGCGCGTGCGCACGGCGTTTCGGAAGTAGAAGCCATCCTGGCCTCGGATACCAGCGCGCTCACCCGCTTCGCCAACAACGCCATCCATCAGAACGTCTCCGAGCGCAATACCCAGCTTTCCGTGCGCGCCGTGATCGGCGGCCGCACCGCGCGCGCCTCCACCAACCGCCTGGATCGCGAGCGAATCGCCGGCGTGGTGGAGCAGGCCATCGCCATCACGCGGCTGACCGAATCCGACGACGAATTGCAGCCTCTGGCCGATCCCGCGGCCTACCCGCAGGTCGACCGCTGGTTCGAATCTACCGCCGGCGCCACACCGGCCGACCGCGCCCGCGCCGNNCGCGAAACCACGGCGCGCTTTTCCATCACCGCCATGGCCGGCGATTCTTCCGGCTGGGCCAAGGCCGGCGCCTGCGACCTCCGCGACCTCCACCCGCTGGAACTGGCCCGCACCGCTGCGCGCAAAGCCGTCCAATCGAGCGCCCCGCGTGAACTGTCCGCCGGCCGCTACACCGTCATCTTGGAACCGGCTGCCGTGCTCGATCTCGTAGGCCAAATGTTCGCCGATTTCAGCGCCACGGCCCTCCGCGATGGCCGCAGCTTCCTCAACGACCGAATCGGCAAGAAAGTTTTCGGCGGCAACATCACCATCCACGACGACGCCTGCCACCCGCTGCAATCCGGTGCGCCCTTCGACGGGGAAGGCGTCCCGCGCCGGCGCCTCACGCTGGTGGATGGCGGCGTGGTCCGCGATATCGCCTATAGCCGTCAAGCCGCCGCGCTGGCCGGAGCCGCGCCCACCGGTCACGGCTTCCCCCTTCCCAACGAGTACGGCGAAGCACCGGCCAACATCGTGATCTCGGGCGGCGATTCATCCGTCGAAAAAATGCTGGCCTCCACCGAACGCGGAATCCTGGTGACGCGTTTCTGGTACATCCGCGAAGTGGACCCCTACGANNTCTCCGCGACCGTGCGCGCCTCCGGGGAAGAGACCTTCGACATGGTAGTCCCCGCCATGAAAGTGCGCGATTTCAACTTCACGGAAGTGACGCGCTTCTAGCGTTGGAGCTCAGGAATGAACCGGCAAAGAAGCCGGCGACCAATCAGCCAGATGGTTAAGGCTGCTGCCGGACCAGCTCGAGCTTGGTCCAGTTGCCGTTGAGGTTGCCGTTGGGGTTGAAGTTGGGGTCGCCGGTCATCACGTATTCGTTGGTCCCGTTCAGCCAGGCGTGATCGTATTGGTTGCTGAGCTCGAAAGTTGCGCCGGTGGATGAATCGCGGAAGGTTTGGACCCCGCGGATGAGCTGGTCCTGGCCGAAGGCGGCGCGGTTCGCGCCGGCCATGGAATTCGCCGTGACGCCGTTGATGGTGTCGGCGACGTGGCGTTGGAACTCGGCGATCATGGCTCCCTGCTTCGCCAACTCCGCCTGTTTCTTGCGATACAGCGTGGAAATGACGCCGTTGCTCCAATTGCGCCACTCCGGTTCGGGGTGAATGGTGGCGGCCATCAGCTTAAAGAGCCGGTCGTTCGAGTCGAGCTGGCCTTTGGGAGCGCGGAAAAACATGACCATCATGGCGTGAGAGTCGTAGGACGCGCCGCGGCCGCCAGCCGGAACGGAGCGCACCACCATGGCCGCGGTGAGCCACGCTTCGGTCGGTTTGCCGTTGTCGTCGTTATAGGCGATGCGCGCGCGAGCGGCTTCGGTGCGAATGCCGCCGCTGTCTCCGCCAGTGGAGGCCGGCGGCAGACCAAGTTGGTGCCGCACGATCTGATCGAGTTCCGGGAAGGAATCGATCGAGACGACAGTTCTGTTCTTGGGGCCCTTGGCAATCAGGTTCTGGCGTATGAACTCCTCCGCGCTGAAGGGGGCATGCACGGGACAGGGTTTCATGCCCACTTGCGAATCGCGCTGATTCTGCTGCTGCATCTGGCGCTGCGCCATGGGGTCGTCCATGTACTGCCAGGTGGACTGCGGCAGGAACTGGAGCTCGATTGAGTTGTCGGGGCTGGTGGCATCCCCGAAGACCGAGAACCAATCGGCGAAGCAACCGCCTTCGGCCACGCCGGCGTTGACCCAGCCTTTGAAATTCCAGGTGGATGGAATCAAGAGGTCGTAGGCGGGGCGTCCCTGGCCCATACCCTGGTCGATGATTTTGACTTGCTTCATGAGGAAATAGCGGTCCGAGGGAGCTGCTGAGGCGGCGGGCGCCGGGCTAGGATTCTTCGGCTGGGCCGCGGGAGTGGGCGCAGGGGTGGCCGGAGCAGGGGTGGAACCGGATGGCGGCAGGGCTTTGAGGACGGCCTGCTTGCAAGTCGCGGAGACTTGATCCTGGTGCTGTTTGAGGCAGGCGAGAACTCGCCCACCGCCCTCCGGTACGTTCGGGCAGAGCTTCTGCACGTCGGCCGCACAGGCTTCGCGCGGGTCGGCCTGGGCAAAAAGCAGCCCCTTGCAGAGTAGGAGCAGAAACACTGGCAGAATGCGAGACATGAAATGTATCCTACCGCAAGGAGTAAGAGGCTTGCTCTCACCGCACCTGCAATAGGACGAGCAGAAAAGTCCATGACGGCGTTGTGAAACGATAGAGCGGGTTTCCGGCAACGCCACTTCAGGATCACTGACCGCTGCGCGCCTGTAGGTTCACGCCGTGACCGCGTGGGAGGGGCCGGATGGCGAGTTCGCGGGATTGGCTGAAGGGCGTTGGGTCAGCATTTTCAGGAAATCGTACAGGGCGGACCCAAATACCCAGATGAGCAAGAACATCAGCCACCCGACCACTTCCGTCGTCCTCACCAACGCGCGATTGAAATCCTGCAAAATCCTCAGAAGCCTTCGGGGGTCGGTTACAGCATCTAGTCCATCTGGAAAACCGAAGGTGCTGAGAGAAGGCGTGCTGGGCAGAGCCAACCACAGTATCACCAGCACGATCCCTGAACCGATGGCGGTCAACTTGAAGTTCATCCATGCTCGTTTGATCGCGTCGGGTTCATTCGCCTGGCGCCGCCTCATCACGAAGGAAACCACCAGCCAACAAAGAATTACAGGGCCGAGGAGGTAGGGCAGTTGTGTGTCGATAAACATGAGCGATCTCACCTACGCTCCACTATAGCTTCATGAGGAGATAATCGGGCCCACAATGCGGGTCCGTAGCGATTGCGTGCACAACCAACGTGCGTTCTTGACTCAGAGAAAACCTGTTCTATTACGCACTACTTCCCTCGCAGGCGCTGCTCGACGGCACTCTGCATAGACGTATACTTCAAGCATGAGCCTCAAGACTGCGGCGTTCTGCGCATTGATCGGGATGATTCTGCTGACGGTACTGGTGGCGCTGGGCTTCATCCGCGACCTATCGGCCCTGGGAAGCGGCGCGGTGGCATTGCGCACGGTGGTCTCATCGGCAATTCATTTGTTCGCAAGCCTGACCCTGACCGTGTTCCTGTTCGTGTTCCATAGAGCGCAAGCCTGAAAAGCCCGAACTCGATCCTTCTGTCCGTCCATTAGCTACTGCCCTACCGGCAAGGTGAGGAACTGGGGTAGTATTCCCGGGCCTTGCAGCGGCACCGATACACCGTTGACTTGCAGATTCACAATTACCGAATCGTTGAACGTCTGGCCGGTCGGCATCAGCACCTTCGGAACCACCACGTTGATCTGGTAGAGCCCCACCGTCCCGGCGACCAGTCCGGCGTAGGTCACGTTTGCGGGGACGTTGTTGAAGAAGACTTGTGGTGGCGTGAGCAGGGTACTCGCTTGCGCGGCCACTTGGCCGGCCGGAACGTCGGGGGTCACCGGTCCCAGGCCCACACCGAAGAGAATAATCGTGTCCCCCGTTTGGGCNNGAGATATTGCGACTGCGGATTGTCCGTGTGCGGCCACGCCAGCATCGCCGGCTGGAAGGCATTCACCGTGACATTGAAGGGCATGCCGGTCTGCGACCCGTTGGTGACCGTCACCTGGGCTGTTCCGGCGTTGACGGTCGACGGCACAAACGCGTTCACTTGTCCCGGGCTGATGTAGGAAACAAACGCCGGGCTGCCGCTAATGGAGATCCTGACGCCGTCGAGCGAGGTTGGCGCGGTGTTGCCCGTGAAATCGGACGTGCGCCACTGCCGCGTGGTCGACGCGAGATTCTGACCGTAAATTTCGATCCAGGTGCCGGGCGCGATAGTCGATGCGCCGCCGAAGGCCACCGCCGAAATCACCCCGGCCGGCGTCGCACGGATGGCCGGCTGCGTGCTGCCGGTGGTTGGTACCGCGAGGAAGCCATGCTCCGTTGTGCCGTCGCTATAGTAGCCCGCCACGCGGCCGTTATCATTGATGGCGACCGGAAATGTCTGGTTACCCAGGACGGAGAGCATGGCGAAGCTGCCGTCGGTGTTGCTGGCAAAACCGTTGTAGTGGACCCCGTATCCCGCCACCTGCCCGCGGTTGTTGATGGAGTAGAGGCGCCCGCCGCTGTTGGTGCCGGGCAGATCGAAAGTGGTGTAGACGCCGGCAGAGCTGCGCAGAAAGCCATGGTCCAATCCGCCGGAGCCGCCGGCGATGTAAAACCCCGCGATATCGCCGTTGTTGTCGATAGCCTCAGGACGGATCCCGGCGGCGAACATGTCGATGGTGGCGAAAATGCCGTTGGCGCCGCGGATGAAGCCCAAGGCCCCGCTAGCCGAGAGATCCACGCTGGTGCCGGTGATCTCGCCGTGGTCGTTGATTCCCTTCGGCCCACCGCCGGGCCCGAGGTTCGGAATGTCGAACGTGATGAACGCGCCGCCGTCCGCGCTGCGGATGTAGGAGTGAGTGAAGCCGGATAATGGGTCCACGTAGTTCCCGGCGATCTGCCCGAGGTTGTTGATGGCGTCGGTGGTAGTGGTGGCGGGCTTGGATCCTGGGGCTTCGATGGTGATGTAGGTGGCGCCATCGGCGCTGCGCAGAAAATTGTGCGTGGCGCCTGTGGCATCCCGGTAAGAGCCGACGATCTGGCCCGCGTTATTCATTCCGTTGACCTGAGTGGATGTGGAGCCGGGCGGGTCGAAGGTGGAATACGAGTAAGTCTGAGCCTGTCCGAGACCGCAAACCGAGAGCAAGAGTGCGCACGCGAGAATCTTCATAGGGGAACCAAGGCGGGCGCGGATACCTTTGATCTTACGCGCCTCGGAACCCAGCGTCAACCTCACCGAGTCTCACTTACTCCCTGGTAGCAAAATGTTTTATCGGCACCCCCCAGTAAAATCTTCTTGACAGTTCCCGCACCCGCTTGTTCCACTTGACTAAGTCCTCTGCCCGTGGCCGTTGACCCCGCCGTCAACGTTGTTAGGACGCGCCAGGCCTGCGCCGTCCTCATCCATCTCACCGAGATCAGGAGAGAATCACCATGACGAATCGTCTGGTCTATCGTCTTGCCATCGCTGTATTGCTGCTTCGCGCGGCTCCCGTTTGTCTGGCGGATGACGGACCAAAAGCCGACCCCGCCGGCATCTCGACCGGCGATAAGTCGAGCGTCGTGGACGCCGCCGGCAATTCCTTCACCGTCGCGGCACCCACCGATCCGAAGGCTCCCGATTACGCCAGGAGCAAGAAGGATTTTGACGACTACCAGTCGCAGGCCGCCAAAGAGCCGCTGGCCGTCAAGCTGGCCGATTCCGTCGGCCACCTGCGCGTCGCCACCAATTTTGCCTGGACCCTCAACACCGGCTACCTGGTGCTCTTCATGCAGTGCGGCTTTGCCCTGCTCACCTGCGGGCTCGTCCGGAAGAAGAATGCCGGCCATCTGATGATGCTGAACTTCGCGGCTTACGTCTTCGCCTTCGTCTCCTACTACGCCATCGGCTACGCATTTCAATTCGGAGCCGTGGCGGTGAACGCGCCGCCCGTGAATCTGGGAGGCGCCGCAACCTTGAACCACTTCCTCCTCGGCGGCGGACAGTGGGGATTCCTGGGCGGCAAGGGCTTCTTCTTCACCGGCCCGGCTTACGACGCCAGCAGCAATTGCCTCATGCTGTTTGAATTGGTCTTCATGGAAACCGCCGGCTACATCATCGTGGGCGCCATCTGCGAGCGCATCACGTTCTGGGCTTTTCTGCTGTGCGAGTTATTCGTCGGCGGCATTCTCTACCCGGTCTTCGGCTGCTGGGTGTGGGGCGGCGGCTGGCTCTCCCAGGTCGGCTCCACTTTGCATCTCGGCCATGGTTATGTCGATTTCGCCGGCTCCACGGTGGTGCACGCGGTCGGCGGTTTCTGCGCCATGGCGTTGGCCGTGGTGCTCGGCCCGCGGCTCGGCAAGTACGGCAAGGACGGCAAACCGCGCGCCTTCCCTGCGCATAACCTGGTCTACGTCGTGACCGGCACCTTCATCCTGCTGTTCGGCTGGATGGGCTTCAATCCCGGCTCCACTTTGGGCGCCACCGATCTCCGCATTTCCGTCGTGGCCGTCAACACCAACCTGGCCGCCATCGCCGGCTCGGCCACGGCCATGCTGTTCTGGTACATGATGTTCGGCAAACCCGATGTCACCATGGCCTGCAACGGAATGCTCGCTGGCCTTGTGGCCATCACCGCTCCCTGTGCTTTCGTCGGGCCCACCGCATCGGTCGTCATCGGCGTGCTCGCCGGCCTGCTGGTCTGCGGCGGCGTCCTCTTCAACGAGCGTGTCACCAGAATCGACGACCCCTGCGGCGCCATCTCCGTCCACGGATTCTGCGGTTTGCTGGGGGGGGTGTCGGTAGGCATCTTCGCCGACGGCACCTATGGCGCGGGTTGGAATGGAGTCGGCGCGTCGACCTACCTGGGGCACGCCGGGCAGGGAGTCACCGGCCTGCTCTACGGCGATGCCAGCCAGTTCTTCTGCCAGCTCGGCGGCGCGACGCTCACCGCGCTGTGGGCTTTCGGCGGCACCTACGCCGTCTTCAAGACCGTGAACAAATTCAAATCCATGCGCGTCCCGCCCGAAATCGAACGGGAAGGCCTGGACGTCCCCGAGTTCGGCATGCACGCCTACCCCGAAGACGCCCTGGTCACGCGCGAATCCTAGTGGGACAGGCCTCCCGGCCTGTCCTTTCCGGTCTGCTGCCCGCTGGCGCTTCCGAAACTGCCGGCTCTTACTCCTGACTCCCAAACTGCTTCAGGTCTTCCGGGCCATCCTGCACGGCGACCAGATCCTTCCCTTGGACCAGTTCCCGGACCTTCTCGACGACATCCGGATTGGCCAAGGTGGTGATATCCCCGGTGTTCATGCGGTTCGTAATGGCCGAAAGCACACGGCGCATGAGCTTGCCGGAGCGGGTCTTGGGCATATCCGGTACGATGTGGATGGCCTTCGGCCGGGCGATCTTGCCGATGATGGTTTCGATGGCTTTCGAGACCTTGTCGATAGTCTCCTGGTTGGGTTTCAGACCGGGCCGCAGGCAGATATAGACCACCGGCACGCGACCCTTGATCTCGTCCACCGCGGGCACCACGGCAGCTTCGGCAACTTCCGGAACCGTCAGGCATGCGGATTCGATCTCTTTCGTCCCCAGCCGGTGACCGGCGACGTTGATCACATCATCCACTCTGCCCAGAATGCGGAAATACCCGTCTGCGGCCAGCAACGCCCCGTCAGCGGCAAAATAGGGCCAGTCATGCCAATCCTTGCTCTTGGGGTCCTTGCAATACTTTTCGTAGTACACGTCGACAAAGCGTTTATGATCATTCCAAATGGTCTGCATGATACCCGGCCAGGGATTGCGAATGCAGATATTGCCCGCCTTCCCCGATCCGGCAGTGACTTCCTGACGCATCTCGTCGTAGATGATCGGATAGATTCCAGGCACGCCAGGGCCGGCACTCCCGGGCTTCATGGGATTCAGCGCGGGCTTGGTACTACACAGGAATCCTCCGTTCTCGGTCTGCCACCAGGTATCCACAATCACTGCCTCGCGCTTGCCGACAACGTTGTAGAACCACCTCCAGACCTCGGGCTCGATCGGCTCTCCGACGGTGGTCATGTGCTTGAAGTGAATATCGTATTTCGTCGGTTCGTCGATTCCGGCCTTACGGAGCATGCGAATCGCCGTGGGTGATGTATGGAAGATGTTGACGGCCAGGCGCTCGGCAATCTTCCAAGGCCGTCCCGCATCGGGGTAAGTGGGGACACCTTCGTAAATGACACTGGTGGCGGCCAGGGCCAAAGGTCCGTAAACAATGTAGGAGTGACCTGTGATCCAACCGATGTCGGCCATGCACCAGTACACGTCCTCGGGATGGATGTCCTGAATGTACTTAGACGTGCCCGTCACATAAGCCAGGTATCCGCCGGTACGGTGCTGGCATCCCTTGGGTTTCCCGGTGCTGCCGCTGGTGTACATGAGAAACAGCGGGGCTTCCGAATCCATGGGCACGGGATCCACTCTCTTCCCGCTGAACTTCCGCAGTTCGTCGTCAACGAAGGAGTCGCGGCCCTCCACCATGGGCGAATTGGAGGCATACACGCCCGGGTGCCGTCTCCAGACCAGGACCTGGTCCACGGTATGGCCTTCCTGGGCGGCGACGGCAACGGCGATATCCGCGCCGAGCTTGTGGTCCACCATCTTACCGTTGCGATAGTAGCCATCGATGGTGATGAGGACCCGGCTGCCGGAATCGGCAATTCGCGTTCCACAGGCCTCGCCGCTGAAGCCGCCGAATACCACCGAGTGGATGACCCCCAGCCGGGCGCACGCCAGCATGGTGATCGGCAACTCGGCGAGCATGGGCATGTGAATGGTGACGCGGTCTCCCGCCTTCAGTCCTGCAAAGTCGCGGAGCAGCGCGGCCATCTCATTTACCCTGACATACAGTTCCTGATAGGTAATCGTTATGGGCGCTTCGTCTTCTGGCTCCGGCACACAGATCAGAGCGGCCTTGTTCTTGTACTTGGCAAGGTGCCGGTCGACACAGTTATAACAGGCGTTGATCTTTCCGCCGACAAACCACTTCCAGAAAGGAGGGTCGTTGGTGTCGAGCGTGGTGTCCCAGTGCTTGTCCCACGTCAGCATCTCCGCGTATTCCTGGAAGCAATCCGGGAAATTCTCCTCACTGAATCGCTTGTTTACATCAGGATCGGTCAGATTCGCCTGGCCGATGAATTTAGCGGGAGGATAGTACAATTCCTCCTCGCCCCAGTGGACTGCAATCTGGGCTTCGGTGGTCTCACGCACCACGTTACGATTTTCAAGAATGTCCGCCATGTCAATTTACCCTTTCATGTCTCTGAAATTATGATTAATGCTGATGCTTAAGCTGCGCTCTGTTTGGCTGCCGGCCGCTTGGCCAGCATTTCACATACCAGCGCCACGGCGGCCAGCACGGCCGCGGTGTAAAAGGCCGCCTGGTAGTCATGATACTTGACGAACAACTTTGCGCCAATCCACGGGCCGATGATGCCGGCCACGCCCCANNCGTAGCACCAGTAGACCACGAATACCGCCAGGTACAGCATGGCGACGTTGCCTCCCACTGCGTAAAGCGCCGGCATGGCGATCATCGAGATGCCGATCATGGTACGCAGCACGTTGATGCGCCCGAGCTTGTCCGACATCCAGCCGGATAGAATGCGGCCGGAAGCGTTGCCGCAGGCGCTCACCACCAGGGTCATGTAGGTAAGCGCGCCCGCCGCGATACCGGCTTTCGTAGCGAACGGCACCAGTTGGCTGATGACCATGAGACCGGCCGAGCATCCCAGCGCGTAAGCGATCCACATCAAGTAGAACGTGGGTGTGCGCAGCATTTCACCGGGGCTGAATTCGTAGGTGGTGGCGGCGGATTTGGATGCCGGGGCGGGCTTCCACCCGGCAGGTTTATAGCCGGCCGGCGGGTTTTTCAGCAGAAACGCGCCGATCATAGTCATCACCAGGAAGATTGCACCCAGAATCTGAAATGTCGTTGCCAGGCCATACGCGGGAATCAGTACCTTCCCCGCGAGGGGCCCGAAGATCGCCGATCCGGCGCCATAGCCGCCCACCGCCAGGCCGACGGCGAGACCGCGTTTATCGGGGAACCATTTGGCCATTACGGGGATCGGCGTGGCGTAGCCGAAGCCGTTGCCCAAACCGCCGATCACTCCGAAGCACACGTAGAGGTAAGTGAGGCTGGTGGTGTACGAGCACAGGAAGAATCCCAGGCTGACGAGGATGCCGCCCGCGAGCGAACAGTAGAACGGGCCGAATTTGTCCTGAATGCGTCCCGCCAGTACGAAGGTAAGCGCGAACACCACCACGGCATAGGTGAATGCCCAGGAGGTTTGCGCCCGATTCCACTTGAATTGTTTCTCCAGGGGAGCTACGAATACGCTCCACGCATAAAGAGTGCCAAGGGCCAGGTTCATCGAGAGCCCGCCCACCACCCGCCACCATCGGCTGATCCCGGTTGTTGGCGCGCCTTGAGTTTGTTTTACTTGCATGGTGCTGCTTGCCACGGCTGAATCTCCTGTTACTGAATTTTTTGCTTCGGTTGCCTGTTTATCTTGCCTTCAATTCGGGCACCGCACATGCCCGCTCAATCTGTTCGATGCCCATCGGATCGTCGAGGCTGGTGAGATCACCCGGATCGTGCCCTTCGGCGATGGCCTTGATGGACCGGCGCAGCACTTTGCCCGAACGGGTCTTGGGAAGCTGCGTAACAAAGTGTACGGCGCACGGCCGCCCGATGGCCCCCAGGATTCCGTTCACCGTGGCCATCACCGCGCTTTCCAGCTTGTCCCGCAGCTCCGGCGTCGCGATCGTCGCCGGATCCTTCACCACCGCGAAGGCCAGGGGTAACTGGCCCTTTAACTCATCTGCCACGCCCACCACGGCCACTTCGGCGATACCCGGGTGCGCGCTCACGGCTTCTTCGATTTCCCGCGTGCCCAGCCGGTGGCCGGCCACATTAATCACATCGTCGGTGCGGCCGAGGATGAAGTAGTAGCCGTCTTCGTCGCGTATGCCCCAGTCGAATGTTGTGTAGATCAAGCGGTTCGGAAAGCTGGTGAAATACGTCTCCCGGAAGCGGTCGTCCTGGCCCCATACCGTCGTCATGCAGCCCGGCGGCAGCGGTGGCACCACGCACACCACGCCTTTCTGGTTCGCTCCCAGTTCTTCTCCGCTGCCTACTTGCAGCAGCCGCACATCGTAGCCGTAGGCCGGGAACGACGGGCTGCCGAACTTCGCTGGCGTCTTTTCCACGCCCGGCATCCCCGTAATCAGCGCCCAACCCGTCTCCGTCTGCCAGAAATGGTCGTAGACCGGTTTGCCCAGCCCTTCCGCGATCCATCTGGCCGTCGGCTCATCCAGCGGCTCGCCCGCCAGGAACAAATACCGCAAGCTGGAAAGGTCGTACTTGGTCAGCCATGCCGGGTCCTGCTTCTTCAACACGCGAATCGCCGTCGGGGCCGAAAACATTACCGACACCTTATGGTCCTGCACAATCTTCCACCAGATACCGGGATCCGGGCGGATCGGCAGGCCTTCGTACACCACCGTTGTCATCCCGTAAATCAGCGGTCCGTACGTAATGTAGGAGTGGCCCACCACCCAGCCGATATCCGAGGTCGCAAAATACGTTTCGCCCGGCCGGGCATCGTAGATATACTTCATCGACGCCGCCAGCGCCACCGCATAGCCGCCCGTATCCCGCTGCACGCCCTTGGGTTTTCCCGTCGTCCCGGAGGTGTAGAGAATGTAGGACGGATGGCTCGATTCCACAAAACAGCACGGCACCTGCGCGTCCATGTGCTCGGCCCGCAGCGTGTCGTAATCCAGGTCGCGCCCTTCCACCGCATAGAATGTCGGGTCCAGCCCGCGATTCACCACGATCACCTTTTCCGGAGGCGTGGCACTGAGCCACAGCGCTTCATCCACCATCGCCTTGTACGGCGTCACTTTGCCCGCCCGGATACCGGCGTCGGCGATAATCATGAGCTTCGGTTGCGCGTCGTCGATGCGCGTCGCAAGCGAGTGCGCAGCGAAGCCCCCAAACACCACCGAATGGATCGCCCCCAGTCGCACCGCCGCCAGCATCGCGAAGATCGCCTCCGGCACCATCGGCATGTAGATCAGGATGCGGTCGCCCTTCCCCAACCCCAGGCTCTGGTACACCGCCGCCATCCGCTGCACCTCCACGTGCAACTCGCGGTACGTGTAGGTCTTCTCCTGGTTGGTCTCGGTCGAAATGTAGATCAGCGCCGCCTGGTCCCCCCGCGCCGCCAGGTGCCGGTCCACCGCGTTATAACAGAGGTTGGTCTCCCCGCCCACGAACCATGTGGCGAAGGGTGGGTTGGAATAGTCCAGCACTTGGTCGAACGGCCGGCTCCAGTCGATCAGCCCCGCCAGTTCGCCCCAAAACTCGTCGCGATCCTCGATCGACCGCCGGTGAAACTCTTTGTATCCCATGACCGCGCCTTCGGCTCCACAAAATGCAACGCAAAAGGTTTTCAGATGCTAATAGCTGATTAATGCCACAGCTTAACTACGGGGTAAATCCGGTAAAACACTGAGATTTACCCCCGGCCCCCCGCAATCCGCGCCGCTTCCGGCCGTCTCCGCAGTGCCAGCATCACCATAATCCCGAATGCTGGCCCAATCGCCAGGAATCCGAGCGACCACCGCATTCCCACCCAGCGCTCCACCTGCGGTACCAGCCGGATCGTCACCATCGTCAGAAAAAAGCCCAGGCTGTTTTGCAGCGCGAGCGCCGTCCCGATGTACTCCGCCTCGCACAGTTCGCTGGTGCAGGCGGAAAACTGCGCCGAATCCGCCACCACCGCGAACCCCCACACCACCGCCACCGCCCCCAGCCCCAGCGGCCCCGCATGGAAGACGCAGCCGATTCCCAGCGCGCACCCGCCGCTCACCGCCATGGCCAGCGCCGTCGTACGCGTGCGGCCCCATCGGTCCGCCAGCCACCCCGCCAAAACGCTCGCCGGCCCGCCCGCCGCAATCGCCGCGAAGGTGAGCCAACTGGCCTCCACCGCCGAGTGCAGTGCCGCCGTCAGGTACAGCGCCAGCCACGCCCACATGGCGTAAAGCTCCCACATGTGCCCCAGGTAACCCAGGTTCGCCAGCAACAGCGCACGCTGGCCCAGCAGCACGCGCACGTAATCCCAACGGAAGCGCGCGCTCTTCCCGCCGTAGGGACCGGTCCGCACCCACTGCGCCGTGATGCAACCGCCGGCAGCGGCCAGCGCCGCCGCCGCATACAGCACGAACTTCCAGTCCCGCAGCCCGCCCACCGCATTGAGGAGCTGCGGTCCCGCCGACCCGATGGTCAGCGCGCCCACCAGCAGCCCGATCCCCAGCCCCCGGTCCGTCTTCGTCCAGGTGGCCACAATCTTCATCCCCACCGGATACACCCCGGCCAGACAGAAGCCCGTGAGGAAGCGCAGGCACAAGGCCGATGCGAGCCCTTCCGCCAGTGCCGGAATCATCGCCGTGAAGAGCGCCGCCGCCAGAGCCGAAACCGCCAGCAGCCGGTCGGGCCGTGTGCGGTCGGCCAGGTTGAAGATGGCCAGCAGCAGCGCTCCCACCGCAAACCCGGCCTGCACCGCCAGCGTCAGCCACGCGCGGCCCGCGTCATGCAAACCCCAGGCGGCGCTCAATGCCGGCACTACCGCCGACGCCGAAAACCAAACCCCCATGCTGAGAAGCTCGGCGGCCACCAGCACTCCGATACTGAACCATTTTCGCGACACGTCTCAACGCGGAGTCGTGCCATTATACCGGTTGCCTTCCTCAAAACAGAAAACCGCCGTGGCGTGCCGCCGCTCCGCCTCTTCCCGCGTCCAAACCAGGTTTCCGGGAGCGTAGCCGGCGCCCAGGTGCGCCGCTTCCTTCGCGATGTAGTCCACCCGTGGGAAGCACCGCACCCAAATCGGCCCCGGCGTGCGCCGCGCCAGCGCGATCAACTGCTCGGTGGGCGCCGC
>PLZX01000020.1 GCA_003152325.1 Bryobacterales bacterium
TTGGATCTCTTGAAGCCGAGCTGGACCCAGCCCCACTTGCGGGCTGTTCTCGAAGCCAGTTTCCTACTTCTTCTCTTCTTCGTCGCCCTTCAAGGCAGTCTTGAAGTTGCGGATCCCTTCGCCTAGACCTTTCCCGAGTTCTCCGACCTTCTTGCCGCCAAACAACAGCACGGCCAGTAAGCAGAGTGCAGCTATCTCGGGTCCGCCCAGGCCGAATAAACCGGCGGCTTGAATGCCAGTGGGTTCCATACGGCCTCCTTATACACTGTCATTGTAGCGGATCGCATGCCCGTTTGGCTTACCGGAGGCGGTGCGCTAAAAGTGCGTTGCGGCGCAGGGACAACGGCGGCCGGTGGAACCCGGACCGCCCTCATACAAGCCGCACCTACCGGAACCAGGCGCGCACTTGTGCGATATCCTGCTGCATTCTGAGCGAATACGGCGCCAGCAAGACATTGACCGCGAACCACGCGGTGCTGATCGACAGCAGCACCTGGGTGGCTCGGTTCTTCCCATAGATGAACCGGAGCGCGATGGCCAAAACAAAGGGCATCACCGCGGTGAGGACCCGCGCGTAGGGGCTCAGGTGGTTGAGAATGTTGCCGAGCATGACTGAAGTGTCGTGGGTATGGCCGCACCGGTCAAGGCTATCGTCGGTTATGCCGCGGTTGTCACCCGTATCGGTTGGCACAATGCGGGATAATGAACCAGGGGCCATGGACTTCGTCGAGGAACTGAAATCGCGCGTCGACATTGTCGGCGTCATCGGCGAAAAAGTCCGGCTCAAGAAGGCCGGCGCCAACCGCTATCAAGGCCTCTGCCCCTTCCACCAGGAGAAGACCCCTTCCTTCTCGGTCCACGCGGCCAAGCAGTTCTATTACTGTTTCGGGTGCCAGGCCAAGGGCGACGTCATCCGCTTCGTCCAGGAACTCGAGGGCATACCGTTCTTCGAAGCCCTCAAGAGCCTCGCCGATCGCAACGGCATTCCCATGCCCAAGCGCTCGCAGTACGCCGATGAGGATTCCCGCCAGCGCGAAGCGCTCTACCAGATGCATGAACTGGCGCAGGAGAATTTCCGCGCCGGACTGGCTGGGCCAGCGGGCGAAATCGCGCGCGCCTACCTGGCCCGCCGCGGCGTGCGGCCCGAAACCATCGAGCAGTTCGGCCTCGGCTACTCCGATCGCAATGGCCGCTCTTTGCTTCGCCTGCTCGAACAGCGCGGCTTCACGGCGCTGCAGATGGAGCCCTCGGGCTTGGTGCGCCGGCGCGATGACGGCAGCTTCTACGACTATTTCCGCAACCGTCTGATGTTTCCCATCCATAGCGAATCAGGGAAAATCATCGGTTTTGGCGGCCGTGCGCTGGCGGACGAAGACAATCCCAAGTACCTGAATTCGCCGGAAACGCCGATATATAAGAAGAGTCACGTGTTGTACAACCTCCATCGCGCCAAGGAAGCCATCCGCAAAGAGGAGCGCGCGGTGCTGGTAGAAGGCTACATGGACGTGATCGGGGTGACCGCCGCGGGTTTTCGCCCGGTAGTGGCCAGTTGCGGGACCGCGCTCACCGAGTTGCAGGTCCGGGCACTCAAGCGGCACACCGAGAAAATTATCGTGAATTTCGATCCCGACGCGGCCGGAGCCAAGGCGGCGGAGCGGTCGATCAGTCTGCTGCTCGATGAGGGACTGCAAGTCCGCATTCTGCAACTGGACGCCGATCTCGATCCCGACGAGTACTGCAAGGAGCGCGGCGCGGCGGCTTACCAGAAACAGCTCGACGGCGCCAAGGGGTACTTCTACTGGCTGGCGGATCGGGCGCGCGCCAAATTCGACATGAAGACCACCGAAGGCCCCGTCGAAGTGCTCAAGTTTCTGCTGCCGGCGGTGCAGCGCGTCCACGACCGGCTGGAGCGCATGGCGATCGCCAATGCCGTGGCCGGCTATATCGGGGTGGACCGCGGCCTGGTGCTCGATAGTTTTCTGAAGAATGTCTCCGATCGCAAGGAAAGCACCATCCGGCAGCCGAAGGAGCCCGTGCGCGTCGACGAAAAGGGGCTGCTGAGCGTGCTGCTTTCCGGCGTGAACGGTCGCGAACTGCTCCTCGCCGATTTGGAAAAACTCGATATCCTCGACCGCCTGGCCACGCGGCGGATTTATCAGGCGGTGCTGGGTATACACTCGAGTGGCGCCAACCTCACCTTCGACGCGGTCAGCAGCCGCCTGGAGCCGGAGGACCAGAGCGCGCTCGCGGAAGCCGTTCTCTCCGAAGAAGTGGAGGGCCGCGAAATCACGCTGGAATATGGCCGCCAGTGCCTGGAAAGCCTGCGCCGCTCCGACGACCAGGGCCGCTGTCGGGATTTAAAGGTTCGCATCAGAGAGGTCGAGCGCGCTGGCAACACCGCCGAAGTCATGCGATTGTTAAAGGAATTACAGTCTTTAGAACGTACGGCGGGAGGCAAGATTTGAGGTGTCCTCGTTCGGCATCGCGCCGTGGTGTACAATAATTTCGATTCTTACTCGCGGGGAGTTACGGGGCTTCGGTGGCGCTTGACGACAAAAGTGATGGTCTCCAACGGCTCGTGCAATTGGGCAAGGAGAAGGGCTACGTCCTCTATGACGAGGTGAACGAAGTTCTGCCCGGAGACCTGTCCGCCGGCGGCGAGCTCGACGATATCCTCGCCGGCCTCGACACCGCGGGCATCGAAATTCTCGAAGAGCCTAAGGATTTCGAACGGAAACTCGAAGAGGGCGAAGAGCTTGTCGACCTGGAGCTGCCCGCCGGCCTGGGCGAAAAAGTCAACGATCCCGTCCGCATGTACCTGCGCGAGATGGGCACCGTTCCGCTGCTCACCCGCGAAGGCGAAGTCGAAATCGCCCGGCGCATCGAACATGGCCAGAACACCGCGCTCAAATCTTTGTCGCGCGCACCACTCGTGGTCCAGGAAATCATCTCCCTCGGCGACCAGATGGCGGGTGACGTCATCTCGGCGCGTGACGTGGTTCAGATCGCCGACCCCATTCTCACCGACGAGCTGGTGGAAGAGAAGCGGCTGGAGTTCGCCCAATCCATCGAAGACATCTCGCGCCATTACAAGAAGATTCTGCAGTGCCGCCAGAAACTGCAGGCGGTGCCGCGCGGCATGAAGCCGAAGCAGTACCGGCGGCAGCTCTGGGAACTCGGCCGGCTGGTGATCCGGACCTCCCGGCTGGTTCGCTCGGTGAAGTTCCAGAGCCCGGTCATCCACCACCTGATCGAACGCCTTCGCGCGGCGGTGGAAGATCTCAAGCCCCTCGAGGGCGAGGTGACACGCATCCAGAAGAAGCTCGAGACGTGGTCCGGCCGCGTCGAGGGCCTCAAGGAAGTGCGCAAAGAGCAGCGGGCTCACAGCCTGAAGCTCCAGCAACTGGAGGAGCAGTTTGGCGGATCGGCGGCGGAATTGCGCCGCACCCTCGAAATCATTACCAAGGCTCACCAGGAGGCTGAGGCCGCCAAGAAGGAACTGATCGAGGCCAATCTGCGGCTGGTGGTCAGCATCGCCAAGCGCTACACGAACCGCGGCCTGCAGTTCCTCGACCTGATTCAGGAGGGCAACATCGGCGAGATGAAGGCGGTTGACAAGTTCGAATACCGCCGCGGCTACAAGTTCTCAAACTACGCAACCTGGTGGATCCGGCAGGCCGT
>PLZX01000237.1:0-19250 GCA_003152325.1 Bryobacterales bacterium
GCCGGCGCGCATATCGGATTGCTGGCCCGCAGCAAAGCCGAACTCGACCTCGCGAAACTCGAGATCGAACAGGCCGGCGGCAGGGCGCTCCGGCTTCCCGCCGACGTCCGCAACCTGGACGAGATGAACAACGCGGTCGCGCTGATGCTCAAAGAATTCGGGCGACTGGACGTCCTGATCGTCTCGGCCGGGGTGCAAGGGCCCATCGGCCCACTGCTCTCCACCAAGCCGGAAGCCTGGGCCGACACCATCCAGACCAACCTCATCGGCGCCGTGAACGCTTGCCGCGCAGCGCTGCCGCCGATGATCGAAAAGCGTTCCGGCAAGATCATCCTGATCGTCGGCGGCGGGTCCGGCCACACGCGTCCCAATTTCGGCGCCTATGCGGCGTCCAAGGCCGCCACGGTCCGCTTCGCCGAAGGACTGGCCATCGAAGTCAGCGACCATAACGTCCAGGTCAACTGCATCTCGCCGGGCAGCGTCTACAGCCATATGACCGACGAGATCCTGCACGCGGGCGAAGAGAGAGCCGGCCGCAAGGAGATCGAAGAGGCCGAGCAGGTGCGCATCACCGGCGGCATTCCCCCCGAAAAGCAGACGCAACTGGCCCTGTTTCTGGCTTCCGAACGCTCCAACCACATCAGCGGCAAGCTGATCCATGTAAACGACGATTGGAAGCGGTTTGAAAACCAGAATATGAAGCCGGAGTTGTACACTCTCAGACGCGTGCAGAAGATCTGAAGCAGTTGACTCCGAATCAGTTTCCGCTGGCCCGCTTCAATTGTCCGCAGGCCGCGTAAATATCCAGCCCCCGCGGCTTGCGCACAAAACAGGGCACGGCCCGCCGCACAATCTGCTGGAAACTGGCCACCCGCTCCGCCGCCGGCGTCTCATACGGAATCTCCGGGCCGGGGTTCAGCGCAATCAGATTCACGTTGCAGTTCAGGTGCGCCAGCAATCTGACCACCCGCCGCGCGTCGGCGTCGCTGTCATTTACGCCCTTCAACAACACGTACTCGAACGTCAGCTTCTCCCACGGCCGCAACGGATACCGGCGGCAGACCTCCATCAGGTCCTTCAAATGGTACTTGCGCGTGATCGGCATCAGCTCCTGGCGCGATTCCTCGGTCGACGCGTTCAACGAGATCGCCAGCTTCGGCCGCACCGGCTCACGCCCCAGCTCGTCGATCTTGGGCACGATGCCCGCGGTGGATACAGTAAGGCGCCGCGGTGAAAGCCCGAAGCCTTCGGGGTCCAGCAGAATGCGCGCAGCCTTAGTGACGTTCTCCAGGTTCAGCAGCGGCTCGCCCTGCCCCATCATCACAACGTTGAGCCGGCCGCCGTCCTGCCGGAGCTGATTCTCGCGCGCAACCAGAAGCACCTGCCCGACAATTTCCCCCGCGGTCAGGCTGCGCTCCAGGCCCAGCAGCGCCGTCATGCAGAATTTGCAATCCACCGGGCAGCCCACCTGGCTCGAAATGCAGATGGTGTCGCGCTCGCTTTCCGGCATCAGAACCGTCTCGACGGTTTTCCCGTCGTCCAATTGCAGCAAATAGCGACGTGTGCCGTCCGTGGATTGGTAGACACGGGCGATCTCCGGCAAGCCGACGCTGTGGTGCGCCGCCAGATCGGCCCGCATCGCCGCCGGCAAAGTCGAAATCTGCACGAAATCCGACGCCTGCCCGCGGTAGAGGGCTTCGTAAATCTGTTTCGCGCGGTATCCGGGCCGTTCCGGTCCCAGGGCCTCGCGCAAATCCGAAAGCTCCATCCCCACCAGCGGCTGCGGCATCCTAGGATCAGTGTAGCCGATTGGCGCCGCCCCACCCGGAAGTGTCACAATGGAAGCAGAGCTTTTCCGTCTCTTCCCACATGAATTCAACCGGCAATCCCGCGAGGGACATCGCGATGACCACGCTCTCTAACGGCGTGCGCGTAATCTCCGAAACCATGTCGCACGTGCGCTCCGTCTCGGTGGGTGTGTGGATCGGTTCCGGCTCGCGCCGCGAGGCGCCCCAGCAGACCGGCATTTCGCACTTCATCGAGCACATGCTGTTCAAGGGCACCACTTCGCGCTCCGCCGAAGACATCGCGCGTTCCGTCGATTCCATCGGCGGCAACCTGGACGCCTATACCGCGAAGGAACTGGTCTGCTTCAACACCAAGGTGCTCGATCAGCACCTCTCGCTGGCCTTCGATGTTCTGGCCGACCTGGTCCTGCACCCCAGGTTCGACGAAGAGGACATCGAGAAGGAAAAGGGCGTCGTCCTGGAAGAGATCAAGATGGAGGCCGACAGCCCCGATTACCTGGTGCACGAGATTTTCTCTTCCAACTTCTGGAAAGATCACTCCCTCGGCAAGCCGATTCTGGGAACGATGGAGACGGTCAAGGCACTCGACCACGCCGCGATCCAGAGTTACTATCGCGCGGTCTATGCGCCGGCCAACCTGGTGATCACGGCGGCCGGCAACCTGACGCACGACCGGCTGGTCGCGCTAGTGAGCCAGCATTTCGAATCGATCGCGCCGGGCGGGCCCGCGGTGGAAGACAGCGCGCCAACCACCCACGCGCGCATCTCCCTGCGCAACAAGAAGGCTCTGGAGCAGGTGCACCTCTGCCTGGGCGTGCCCTCTTATCCACTGCCGCACCGGCAACGCTTCGCCTGTTACGTGCTCAACACGCTGCTCGGCGGCGGCATGAGCTCGCGGCTCTTTCAGAATATCCGCGAACGCCAGGGCCTGGCATACGCCGTCTTCTCGGAACTGAGCCCCTATCGCGACACTGGCTGCCTTTCGATTTACGCCGGGACCTCGCTCGCCTCCACGCCCAAAGTGGTGGCTGCCATCCTGAAGGAATTCCGCGACCTCAAAGAGCAGCCCCTAGCGGAGGAGGAACTGCGCCGCGCCAAGGACCACCTCAAAGGCTCGCTCATGCTGGGCCTGGAATCCACTTCCAGCCGCATGGCCAATCTGGCCCGCCAGGAGATGTATTTCGGCCAGTTCTTCTCGCTCGACGAACTGGTTGAGAGCATCGAAGCGGTCTCGGCCGGAGATGTGCAGTCAATCGCGAAGACTTTCTTCAACCCCGGCCAGATCGCCGTCACCGTGCTGGGGAAACTGGAAAAGTTCAAGTTGGAGCGGGAAGACCTGGCCTGCTAAGCGCCGCTGCGCTATTTCAGCCGGCCCATCTTGGCCAGCGGCCAGTAGGCGAACACGGCTTTCCCGTAAATCCGTTCTCGCGGCACCCAGCCCCAGGCGCGGCTGTCACTCGAGGAATTGCGGTGATCGCCCAGCACGAAATACTTGCCCGCCGGGACGACCTTTTCCTCCATGCTGCCCAAGTCCCGATAGTCCTCCTGGATGTAATGCTCCACCAGCGGCCGGCCGTTGACATACACCTGCCCCTGTTCGATGCGCACCCGGTCACCGGGCAGCCCGATCACGCGCTTGATGTACGACTTCTCCTCATCCACCGGCGCCTTGAATACCACGGTATCCCCACGCTCGATATTTCCCAGCCCGAAACGGTAGGTGAACTTGTTGATAAAAATCCGTTCCTGGTCGGCCAGTCCCGGCGTCATGCTGGTTCCTTCCACCTTCACCGGCTGGTAGATAAAGATGATGGAGACCACCGCGATGAGCACGGAAAAAGCCAGGTCGCGCACCCACGAGAGGGCATGCCACAGCACGGCGAGGAACGGCCTGTGGGAGACTGTTCCGGGGGCCGCCGGCGGGGGAACATCGGGAGTGTCGTTTTCCTGCATCCCAGACTTCTGCCTCACCATTATAGACGCTTGAGCCGGCTGGCATTCCTCACTTCAGCAGTCCCCCCAAGACCGGCAGCGGCACCGCTCCTTCCTTGAGCGCCCGATCGTTGAAGGCGGAGATGCTGAAGGCGGATCCTTTGGCCTGCCGGTAGTCGTTGCGGACCTGGCTCCAGCCGCGCCAGCCCAGGAAGTACATCGGCAACTGGCAGGAGGAAAGCTTGGCGCGCTGGAGTTTCCCGACGGCTTCCTCGTGCTCCTGGAAGGTTCGCCGCTCCATCAGGTCCAGGGCCTCCTGATCGCTCATGTCGAGCATCTGCAGCCGCACATCCAGAATCGTGTTGGACAGTACGCGCAACTCTTCCTTGTCGAAGGTGAGCGCCAGCTCGGGCGAGTGGTCGAGATAGCCTTCCTCGATCATGGTACGGGTCGCGAATTCCGCCCAACCCTCGATGTACGGTCCGTTTCCGAAGACCGAACGCAGCAGGCGCCGACCCGGCGGTTGCACATTGTTGGCCACCTCCATCTGCACGTAATGGCCGGGCATGGCCTCGTGAATGGTCAGCAGCTTCAACTTGTAGAAATTGTATTCGCGCAGCTTGGAATCCGCCCGGTCCTTGGGCCAGTCCGGCGCAATCGGAGTTACCCAATAGAAGGCCCCCAGTTGCGGCTCGAGCGCGGGCGCGGCGTTGAAGCCGCCCACCGAGTACACGCCCCGCATGAACTCCGGCGTGGGAATCACCTGGAGATTGGCGCGCGATGGCAGGGTCAGCAGTTGTTTGCTCTCCACAAAGGCGCGCGCTTCCGCGAGATCCTGCCGGGCGTCATCCATGTAGGATTCGCGCGTCGAGTGGCGGTCTGCAATTTTCGCCAGCACCTCGCCGACCACCTGGTTTTCCCGCGCTTCGCCGGCTAAATCGTTGTGTTCCGGATGCCCCGGAAACATTTGCTTATGCAACGGCAGCGATAGCGCCAGCATCCGCTCGCGCACCTGCTTCAGTTCCGTCTCCGCCATCAGCAACGCGCTGTCCGCCTCGATTCCGCTCTCCAGCGAGTAACGGAATTTTTTCGGATAGCTTTTGCCGCCCAGCCGCCAATCGTAATCGTTGCGAGCCGCCAGGTTCCCCTTGAGGTAATCCTGAAACCGGCGCATGGCCATCAGAGCGGGTTGCGCGGCGCGCGAGTAGGCCTCGCGCCGATCTTCCGGCACCCAGACCCGGATGGTCTTGTCCACCATGTCGATGTTGCCTTGATTCTCGTCTATCGCCACGTTCGCCCAGATGGCCGGCGCCGAGGTTATGTTGCTCCTGGCCTGGTCCAGGAAAAGAGGGACCATCTTCAGCCTGGAAATAATGTGGTTCACGCGCTCGCTCTGGGGCGCGTACTCCAGAATATACGGCGTGAAAAGAGCNNTTCCCCAGCGTTTCGACATACGTCGCCGGGTTGTGCATGTAGTTGTGGATCTCGTCGAATTCCAGCAGGGCTAAGGAAATCTGGTCTTCCAGTATCTTCCAGTCGGCGCGGTCCTCGGCTGCAAGCTCATCCGGCTTGAGCCGTTCCAGACGCTCTCGAAACCCCATGTAGAAGCTGCGCTGGCGCGCGAGGTTCGACGGGCCCATGTCGTCCAGTATGCCGTCCAGGGCCCGGTCCTGGTATTTGTGTAGCCCTGCGGCAGTAGCAGCCGAAGGCGAAAAAGACAACGTAGTGTAAACGAACTCTTCGGAGAGCGCGGCAAATTGCTCAGCCGGTTTCCTGCCGCATCCCACGGCGACAAGCAACAGGAATAGGACCGCAACGAATTTCGCCATCGTTGCAATTGTACAACCCGTCGCTTTCGGAAATATTACCCGAGGGTCACCGGAGCCCGAAGCACGCGGTGCAGTACCGGTGCGGATACCGGAGACGCCTGCCGTTCGAGCCGCATCTGCTCCAGTTCGCGGACCACACGCGTACGCTCTCTGTTGGCATCCCGCGTGATGACCCATTCCCCGATCAGGCAGCCCCAAAGGAGTGCGACGGAAAGCCCAATCGCAGCTAAACCCTGTCCCGTAATTTTGACGATCGGCATAGCTCTCTCCTCCTTTGACTTGTTCTAAGCAATCCAGCTACCAGGAAGTACGTTCTCTGTTATCAGACGGATTGTGCGCCGCCCTGTGACATTCTGGCGTCCAGCGGTCAAAATTACACGTTGGCGCCGCCCGAGCGATGGCGCTTTGCCGCTGGTTAGTGGCATCCCATACATCGGAAATTGCGTCCGTGGCAGAGGGCGCAGGTGGACTTATCCAATTGCAGCCTTCCGGAACTGTGGGCGTCCATGAAATGAGGAATTTCGGTGTGACTGGCCGGCCGCAGCTCGGCGTCCGGCGCATGGCAATCCCAGCAGGAGAATGGGGCTTCGATCACCGTATGGCAGACCAGGCAATCGGCCATTTGAGGCAGCGCGGCGTGCGTGACCCGGTCCGATTCTTCCAGACCGCGGTGGCACGCTTGGCAGGGATCGTGCGTTCCCAGGCGGGTGCGGATCCACGAGGTCTGATCGCCCGGCGTCTGCAGGTAGTTCTTGTGGGCAATGGCAGCAGCCAGAAACGGCGCGACGTCGCCGATCTTCAGGTGCAGGGCATGACTGAAACGGGTAAGGTTAGTGGCCGGGGGCGCTGGGATTTCGGCCTGATCGTGGCATTCCAGGCAAACCTCCTTCGCCGGCAACAGGTTGTCCTGAACCTTCGTGCTGCTCGCTGCGGCGGCGTGACAGGTGAGGCACTTCATCCCCATGCCCAAGTGCAGGCGGTGCGGAAAAGGCGTGGCGCCCCACGCGGCGGTCCACGTGCATCCAACCAATAGAAGCCTTCGCAAACGTTATTTTCCCGTGTAGGTCAGATGGTAGATCTTCGCATTGCCGTCTTCGGAAATCAGCAGGCTGCCATCGGGTAATTGCAGCAATCCCACCGGCCGGCCCCACACAGCGCGCTGGTCGGGCGCAATCATCCAGCCCTTCACCACTTCGGTGATGGGACCGGAGGGCTTGCCGTTCTTGAATGGAATGAATGCAACCGATTGTCCCACCCGCATGGAGCGGTTCCAGGAGCCATGGAAGCAAAGGAAGGCACCACCCTGATACTCAGCTGGGAACTCCTTCCCCGTATAGAAGAGGAAATCCAGCACGGCGACGTGCGCGCCCAACAGAACATCGGGGACAATCGTTTTGGCAACCAGCGCCGGCGCCAGTCCCGCATTTCTCGGATCTTCGTGGGGACCGATGTAGGAGTAGGGCCAGCCATAAAAACCGCCTTGCTGAATGTGCGTGAAGAAATCCGGCACCAGGTCGTCGCCCAGATCGTCGCGCTCCTGCACGGCGGCCCACAGGGTGTCGGTGCCGGGATACCAGCGCATACCGATGGGATTGCGCGTGCCCGCCGCGAAGATTTCGTGCTTCCAGCCGTCTACGCTGTAGCGGCTGATGGCGGCACGCCGTGGGTCCTCGCCGGTCGCCACATTGGAAGCTGAGCCAACGCCCACGTACAGATACTTCCCCGCGCGGTCGAACAGCAGGCTGCGCGTCCAGTGATGGCTGCCTTGGCCAGCGAGCGAAACCACTTCTTCCCCGGGACCGGCGGTCATGGCTTTAGCGTCGTACTTGTAGCGCTTGACCGAATCGCACTCGCCCACATACAGGTAGCCGTTTAGCATCGCCAACCCGAACGGCTGATTCAATTTCTCGATCAGCTTCCTGCGCTCTTTGCCTTGCAGGACGTAAACGATTCCCGAGTTGTCGGGGCGCCGCCCGGAATCGGCGAGCAGGATCTCATTGCTCGGGCCGAGCATCATGGCGCGGGGAACGTTGAAATCATCGGCCCACTCTTCCACATGGAAACCGGCCGGGACGCTGAGCTTGGCTCCGGTTGGTTGCGGAATGACTTTCGGACCGTTGTTGGCCGACTTGGTGGCGTAAGGCGGCGGTAATTGGGGGTTTTGCGCGGCCTGGAACAGCACGGCCGCAGCGGCGCACAACGCCGCACAAAGAAGAATCCCTCTCAGGTGCATGTATGTATGATGCCACGGCCCGCCGCGCAGGCGCGTGAATTATCGCGCTGCCATCAGCGCCCGCAGCCGCCGCGCCCGCTCCGGAGCGCGCAACTGCCGCAAGGCCTTGGCTTCGATCTGCCGGATGCGCTCGCGCGTCACGTCGAATTCCTGACCGATCTCTTCCAGCGTGTGTTCGCGCTCGCACCCGATGCCGAACCGCATGCGGATCACCTTCTCCTCCTTGGGAGAAAGCGTCTTCAGGATCCCCGCCGTTTCGTCACGGACGTTGGTTTCAATCACCGCATCGACGGGCGAACCCACCCAGCGATCTTCAATCAGGTCGCCCAACGCCGATTCGCCATCCCGGCCGACCGGGGTTTCGAGCGATACCGGGTCGCGCGAGATGGTCTTCAGCTTCTGGACTTTCTCTACCGGAATGTCCATCCGGCGACCAATTTCGTCGTTTGTAGGAGTTCGACCGAGTTCCTTCTCCAGTTCGCGTGTAGCGCGCAGGAACTTGTTCATGCTCTCGTTCATGTGAACGGGTATGCGAATGGTACGGGATTGGTCGGCAATGGCTCGCGTGATGGCTTGGCGGATCCACCATGTGGCGTAGGTAGAAAACTTGTAGCCGCGGCGGTATTCGAACTTGTCGGCGGCGCGCATCAGCCCGATATTGCCTTCCTGGATCAGGTCCAGCAGGTGAAGTCCGCGGTTCACGTATTTCTTGGCCACGGAAACCACCAACCGCAGGTTGGCCTCCACCAGATCCTTCTTGGCGCGCTCCGCTTCGGCTTCGCCGTGGCGGATCACCGTCATGCTGTGGCGCAACTCGGGCAGAGTGGCGCCGGCGGCAGCCTCGCGCTTCCTGATTTCCTTCTTCAATTCCCGCAGGCGTGCCTGTTGAACCGGGTTGTTGCGGACTTCGAGTTTCTTGATCTCGCTGTCCAGGTGGCTGATCTCATCCACGGCCCGCTCGATCTCACGCGAAAACTCTTTCCAACGGTTCACTCGGAAGGGGCAGTGGCGGATGGCCAGCGAAACCTCCACTTTAGCCCGGTTGAGCTTTGCCAGCAAGCGTTTACGGGGCTTCTTGCTCGCCAGCGGAGTGGTCTCGAACTTGTCCTGTAGCTGATGAAGTTTCTTGTACAGCACCACGACATCGGCAAACAACCGAGCGGCGTCCTGCCGGACCTTGACATCGGCCGGAGTGCCCTCTTCGACGTCCCCAAGGTCGGCCACGCCATCCAGTTCAAGCGTAGCCTTCTTGAGTTGCTCGGAAATCTCCACAACTACGTGCTGCACCAGGGCCGAGCGGCTAATCGCCTTTTGCATCCGGAACTTACCGCGCTCCATGCGCCGCGCCAGGTCGACTTCGCCCTCGCGCGTGAGCAGCGGTACGGCACCCATCTCCCTCAGGTATACCCGCACCGGGTCGTCCGTGTAGATGGACTCCTCTACCGGCGGCGGGTGCAGGAAATCGGCTTCATGTGCAGCCTCGGGATCGAAAAACTTGGTTGTCTCCTCCTCAAAATTAAGGCCGAGATGTTCGGGGCTGTCTGCTAAGAATTGATCTTCGAAATGGTCCACTAAGACTCACCTCCCCCATGAACATTCATCCGCCATGCCGGATTTCTTGAAAATGGGGTACTTGTCTGGAAAAAGTTCAACCTGTTGGCTCGGCACAAACTGTGCGCAAGATTGGCCGCATTTCGGGGTTCGACTTTCGACTGATGATATCATCATTCCCCCGCAAAGTTAAGCTCAATTTTAAAGATGTCTTAAAAACGTTTAGGTTACATCGATTTTCCGAACCAACCCGAGAACTTTGCCTCACGGCAGCTTGTGCCGCATTAAGTTCTTGAGTTCATTGAAGAAAGCTTCCTCATCCTGAAAATCCCGGTAGACCGATGCGAAACGGACGTAGGCAATCTTGTCCATATCCCGCAAACTGTCCATCAGGAATTCTCCTATTTCTATAGTAGAAATCTCCCGGTCAGGCGAGTCGCTCACTTTGGACTCGACCTGGTTGACCACCTCCGACAGCCTCGCCATGCCTATCGGCCGTTTTTCACAGGCCTTCAGCAGTCCACCCAGCACTTTTTGCCGGTCGAACTTCTCCCGCCGGCCGTCTTTTTTGATCACCATGTAAGGAACTTCGTCGATGCGCTCATACGTGGTGAAGCGCCGCTCGCATGACAGGCATTCCCGGCGGCGCCGGATGGCATCGCCTTCCTTGCTCTCCCGCGAATCTACCACCTTGTCCTCCGAATGGTTACAGAACGGACACTTCATTTTGCCGCCTCCCGGCCAATCTGCCGCAGGCTGTGCCAATCCAGCCCCTCTTTCAACGCCAGGACTAAACCCGCCGGCACAACTGCTACAAATGTAATAATCCAGAGGAATACTGCGAACGACGTCGCCAGTTCCAGTCTGGTTCCGAACAGTTCCGTCAGCACCAGAGCCGCCGCCACCTGCGTGCCGCCGCCGATCCCGGGGATCTGCACCACTCCTCCAAACGTTACAAAGCCCATCAGAATCAATATATCTACAAATGTAATATTAATACTCCCGGCAAATGCCTGCGCCACGCACCAGTAACAGGCCGCGATCAGCACCCATTCCAGTACCGAATACACCAGGATCAACAGCAGAGCGGCGTCGCTGCGCGTCGATTCCACCCCCTGCACCAATGCGGTCAGCAGCCGCTCCACCCGCTGGAAGCGCGCTTCCGGCAGAAAGTGGAAGGCCGCGATCAGCCGTCGCCGCGCCGGCTCGGCGAAATGCCGCAGGCTGAGCAACACCACCAGCACCAGTATGCACGAAATCCAGACGATCCTCCCGCCGAAGGCCAGTATCCAGGCGAAGGTGGGCCCCACATGCAGGCCCGAGCCCTGCAGCCGGGACAGCGCAAAGCCCAGCAGTAGAGAAGCCATCAACAGGTCGAATACGCGTTCCAGGAGCCATGCCGCCAATTGCGACGTCACGGGCACCTGCTCCTTCACCGCAATCAGGTAGGGCCGCACAAAATCCCCCGCCCGCCCGAAGAGGGTGATGGCCGTAAACCCGATAATGGTGGCTGTCAAAAGCTTTCTCATCGACGGCCGCGGTTTGAGCGGCTTCAGAAAAACCGCCCAACGCAGCGCGCGGCCCCAATAGGTGGCATAAATGGGCACCAACGAGGCCAGCAGCCACTGCCAGCGGAGCCGCATCACGCTGGCCGCGGCCAGTTGCCAATCGAAGCCCTGCTTCGGCCATTGGCTGTACAGGATCCACGCCAGCGCCGCGATCGCCAGCGCGCAGCCGGTCAGCCACTTCCAGGTATGGCGGTGAATCACTGGCCTCCTACCCAAGTATGTCTCGAAAGTGCTGGCATACCGGAAAAATTGAACCTATCATGATAAAGCCTCGTTTCTCCATATGAAAGAACGAGTGCCATGGCATCCGCGACAGTGGCTTTTGGAAATTTCGTAAATCGGCCGGCCAGCGGAAGTACTGTCGCCACCCTGGACGCTGTTCGCGGAGGCCGCAATCTGGTAGAAAATACCTTGGACCCGGATTCAAGCCTCGTATCAAGATGCATGCGCGGAGAGGAGACCGCCTGGGAGGATCTCGTCCGGCTCCACACACGCAGAGTCTACGGCCTGTGCTATCGCTTCACGGGAAGCGGTTCGGAAGCGCAGGATCTGACGCAGGAAGTCTTCCTGCGGGTGTTCCGCACGCTGAAGACCTTCCGCTCCACGGAGGGCTCCTTCGGCACATGGCTGGCCCGCGTCAGCCGCAACCTGCTGATCGATCATTATCGCCGCACGCGGCAGGAGCGCGTCACCGATTCGATCGAAGAACAACTCCCCATGATGGAGGAAACCGGCGGCGCGGCGGCCGTCCGCCCCGATCATGCCTACGCCGGCCGCGAGGCCAGTGAGATTCTCCAGGCGACCCTGCAGAAGCTGTCGCCGGATTTGCGCGAAGCAGTCATCCTGCGCGACTTGCAGGAAATGGAATACCGCGAAATCGCCGACGTTTTGCAGATTCCTGAAGGCACGGTGAAATCGCGAATCAACCGGGGCCGGGTCGAGCTGACCCGGCTGCTGCGAAAGCAGAAGCTGGCGGTATGAACTGCGCAGAGATTGAAATCCTCATCTGCGATTACGTGGACGGCACGCTCCCGGCCGGTCAAAAGGCCGAGCTCGAGCGCCATTTCGCCGCATGTCCCGTCTGCGCCGAACTGGCTCAGGATTCCGCCGCCGCGGTAGCCTTCATCGGGACCGTCGCGGATGTGGAGCCCGCGCCGGAGCTCATCACGCGGATTCTCTTCGATCCGCCGTGGAGCAAAGAGAAAGCGGGTTCGAAGAGCTTCGGCAAGCGGCTGGCGGGTTGGTTCAGCCCCATCCTCCAGCCCAAGTTCGCGATGGGCGCCGCCATGACCATCCTGTCGTTCTCGCTGCTTTCGCAAATGGCGCCGGTGCGCCAATTGCGCATGTCCGACCTGGAGCCGGCCAAGGTGTGGAACGGCCTCACGGACCGCATCGATCGCGTCAAGAATCGCACGCAGATGTTTATTGAGAGCTTGAAATTCGTATATCAGATCCAGACTACGTTGCACGAGTGGCAGCAACAGAACACCGAGCAGCAGCCCGCCTCACAGCAGGCAACGCCCGATCGCAAGACGGACGAACACAAGCTGCCGGCGAATTCTACTCCGGTTCCGTCCGGAGGAGTGCCATCATCAGATGCCAACGGGGGAAAACACTAGGGGACACATATGAACTGCCAGAATCACCCTGAAACACCGGCCACGGCTTATTGCCGCACCTGCGGCAAGCCGGTTTGCGACGCCTGCCGGCGGGATGCTTTAGGAACCGTATATTGCGCGGAGCACATTCCCGCGCCTCCGCCTCCACCTGCTCCGGGTCCAGTCATGACGCCACCGCAGCCTGTTTTTGCGGCGGCGCCCAATTATGCCCGCCCGGACGTGTCTCCCGGCCTGGCGCTATTCCTCGGCACCATTCCGGGAGTCGGCGCCATCTACAACGGGCAATACGCCAAAGGCCTGGTCCACGCGATCATCTGGGGCATGCTCATGAGCATTGCGAACTCCCGCGCCGCGAACGGGCTGGAGCCGATCTTCGTCATGCTGGTGATTGCCTGGTGGGCCTACATGGCCTTCGAGTCCTATCACACCGCGCGCAAGCGCCAAGCCGGCGAACCGGTGGACGAATACTCCAGCATCCTCGACCTGCGCGGCGGCCGAAGCCACGTTCCTCTGGCCGGCGTCATACTCATCGGCCTGGGCGCCGTGTTGCTGCTCCACACACTCGATCTGTTCGATTTCGAACGCGTGACGCGCTTCTGGCCGGTGCTGCTGATCGCCCTGGGAGTCTATCTGCTGGCCGGGCGGTTCTTTGGAGAAGATGCCGCCGCGAAGGAGAGCCGCCATGAGCGACTATAACGGATCGGTAGTCCGTGCCATTCGCGGCCCCATTTGCCTGATCACCATCGGCGGGTTGTTCGCGCTCAATAATTTTACGCGTTATCGTTTTGACCAGACCTGGCCCGTGATCCTGATCGTCTTCGGCCTGCTGAGCCTGTTGAAACGCGGCGTGGAAACCTCAGCGCCGCCGCCACCGCCTGTGCGGCCGGGCGGTTACACGGCCCCCGGTTACGCGCAGAGTCCTTACAGCCAGACGGGGCCGGCCCCGGCGCCCCCGGCTCCGGCCTCAAGCACCACCGGGTCCTCATCCGAATCGTCTAAGGGCGGATTCGGATCGAGTGCGCCGCCGCGCGCCGATGCCCCGCCATCCACGCCTGCGAGCGGCGAAGGAGGCACTGTATGAGAAGGCGATCCCTCACCGGACCTCTGATCCTGTTGATCATCGGCGGTCTGTTCCTCTGGCACAACCTTCATCCGGAAGCGCCCATTTTCGACATCGTCGCGCAGTACTGGCCATTCTTGCTGATCGGCTGGGGCCTGTTGCGGCTGATGGAAGTGGCCTTCTGGCGGGACGCGCGCCACGGCGGATTCACTGGCGGTGAAATCGTCCTGGTGATTCTGGTCTGCATGGCCGGCTCGCTGACCTGGGCAGCTCGCCAAAACGGCATGCTCTTCCACATCAACAACGGACTCGACTGGTGGGGGGCGCAGTTCGATTACCCCGTCTCAGCCACCGCTCCCGCCGCTAATGTGAAGCGCATCGTGTTCGAAAACCCGCGCGGCAACATCCGGGTGACCGGCGCCGACGTCAAGGACATCACTGTCAGCGGCCACAAGACCATTCGCGCCTACGCCCGCGAAGAAGCCGACCGCACCAACGGCAACACCCCGGTGGAGATCATTCCGCAGGGCGACCGCCTGCTGATCCGCACCAACCAGGATCACACTCCCGATCGCCAGCAGATCTCCGACGAACTCGACGTCACGGTACCACGCTCCCTGGCCGTTGAGGCTCGGGGCCACAATGGCGATTTCGACATCTCCGACGTCGGGGGCGACGTGGAGTTGGCCTCCGATAAGGGCGACGTCCGCCTGGCCCGCGTGGGAGGCAACGTCCGCCTCGACATGGCCAAGAGCGATCTGATCCGCGCCGTGGACATGAAGGGACGGCTCGACGTGCAGGGCCGTGGCTCCGATATCGAACTCGAAAACATCGACGGCCAGGTGACCATCAGCGGGGCTTACAACGGCAACCTGGATTTCAAGAAGCTATCCAAGCCGCTGCAGTTCGAAGGCACGCGCAATACCGAGCTCAACGTGGCCGCCGTGCCGGGCCACATCAGCATGGACCTCAGCGAATTCAACGGCACCGACCTGGTGGGCCCCGTCCGGCTGGTGGCCAACTCGCGCGACGTCCGCATCGAGCAGTTCACGCAATCGCTCGAACTCGAAACCGCCCGCGGCGACGTCGAACTGCACCCCGGCCACGTGCCTCTCGCCTCCATTGAAGCGCGCGCCGGCTCCGGCCGGATTGAGCTGGTGCTGCCCGATAAGGCGTCATTTCAATTGGACGCCACCGCCCAGCGCGGCGAGGCCGTCAACGACTATGGCTCGCAGCTCCGCCAGGAGTCGGACGGGAGAAGCGCCACCATCAAGGGCCGGGTAGGCGACGGGCCCACCATCCACATCACCACCGAACGCGGCTCCATCTCGGTCCGCAAGGAAGGGAGCACGCCCAGCGAAGACTCCGGGACGGCCGTCGGCGACAAGCCGGAGAAGCAACTCAAGGATCACAAGCTGGAGAAACAACTCAAAGACCTCAAGGAAACTGAAATCAAGCTGTGGTAGCATGATCGGCCAGTGAGATCCAAGGCGGTTGGACCGGCACTGGCCGTTCTTTTTTTAGTCAACGTTCTCAATTACTACGACCGCCAGGCGCTGGCCGCATTGGCCGAGCCCTTGCGCCACCAGTTCTCGCTCTCCGATACCCAACTGGGCGCGCTCAGCACCGTCTTCATCGTGCTCTACGCGGTGGCCGGGCTGCCACTGGGCCGCCTGGCCGATACGTGGAGCCGCCGCAAGCTGCTAGCTATCGGGGTGGCCGTGTGGGCCGGGCTGACCGGGTTGGGTGGCCTGGCGGCAAGCTACGCACTATTGGCGGCCTCCCGGCTGGGGGTGGGGATTGGCGAAGCGGTCTGCGCGCCGGCCGCCAACAGTTGGATCGGCGACCTGGTGCCCGCCGCCCGACGCGCCCGCGCCATGGCCGGTTTCATGATGGCAGTGCCGGTGGGCGTGATGCTGAGCGCCGGCATCACCGGCGAGGTGGCGCAGTCCCACGGTTGGCGCATCGCGCTGGCTATCGCCGCGGCGCCCGCCCTGTTGCTGGTGCCGGCGCTCCTCTGGCTGCACGAGCCTTCGCGCGTCACGGTGCCGGTAGCCGCTGGCGCCGCCGCGCCGCTCGCCCTGCTGCGCATTCCGGCGCTCGCGTGGATTTCCGCTTCCGGCGCCGTCCTGAATTTCGCGCTCTACAGTTTCAGCAGTTTTCTCCCAGCGCTGCTCACGCGTTACCACGGTCTGACGGTGGGGCAGGCGGGCCTCTGGTCGGGTATTGGCTCGGGAGCGGCGGGCATTCTGGGAGCCCTGGCGGCGGGCGCCTACGGCGATCGCATCATCCGCTACCGCGCCAATGGCCGCCTGCTGCTGGCCGCAGCCGCGTCGCTAGCCGCCGCTCCCCTCGCCGCCGCCGGCATCCACATGCCGGCGGGAAGTGCCGCCATCGCACTCGCGCTCGTTATGCCCGCCTACGGCCTGTTGCAGATGTACTACGGATTGGTCTACGCGGCAATCAACGACATTGTGCCGGCCAACCTGCGGGGCTCCGCCATGGCGGTCTATCTCCTGGTGACCTACCTGGGCGGCGCAGCCTTCGGCCCCTTGCTCACCGGCATGTTGAGCGACCGCCTGGCGCGCCATGCCGCGGGCGCCGCCGCCGTGACTGAAGCTGCCAAAGCCATCGGTCTGCATCAGGCCATGTACGTGGTCCCGGCGCTGGCGCTGGTGCTGGCCGTAGTGCTGTGGGCAGGGGCGAGGGCTATGGTCCCGACACGCGCGGAGGGCTAGCACTTCGTATATACTTGGCGGACACCCCGGGGAGCCAAAAGCAAACCCCGGAGATTTGACCTATGAGGGGATTACAAACAAAATGAAACGCACAGCCGTCCACATGGTTGCGGCGGGTCTCTTGCTGGCGGGAGCCTCGCTCATTCAAGCACAATCACAGGAACCAACTCACCTGCTGCGGATCTTTCGCGAGGATATTAAATCCGGAAAGAGCGCGGCGCACGAAAAGGTGGAGTCGGCTTATGTTCGCGCCTTCTCCAAGAGCGGTTACCCCAGTTATCTGGCGCTGGAAAACATGACGGGCACGAGCCAGGCCTGGTTTCTCGAGAGGTACGATACCTACGAGTCCATGGAAAAAGCCATTCACCTGGCCGAGACAGAGCCGTTGAAGACCACGCTCGACCAACTGGATGCCCAGGATGGAGAGGTGCGCACGGGCGAGCGCGGAATCATCGCCACCTACCAGCCAGACGTGAGCTACCTGCCCGTGCCGTCGAACATGGCCAAGATGCGATTTGTCGGTATCAACATGATGCGGGTGCGTCCGGGTCATGCGGCGGACTTCGCGGAGATGAGGAAATTGTTGAACGCGGCATGGGCCAAGAGCGGGAACAAGCAGCGCCGGACAATCTACAGCGTGAACTCCGGCTTGCCCGCCGGAACCTACCTGATATTGAGCGGCATGGATTCGCTCAAGGCGATGGACCCACCACCATCACCCATGAGCATGGCCGACGCCTTCGGCGCGGACAATCTGGCGCGGTACAACAAGCTGATGGCGGACATCGTCGTCAGCAGCGAAAGCACTTTGTTCTCGGTCAGCCCGAAGATGAGTAATCCGCCGAAGGAATTCATCACTGCCGACCCGGATTTCTGGGCGCCCAAGCCGAAGCCCGTGGTGGCCAAGCCGGCGACTAAGCCGACGGGCCAACCATAGCGCTGGAACAGTGGTCACTCCCGGCTGAGTTCTGACGCGCGGGCGTGGCATTGCGCCCCACACACAGCAGTCCCACCGCCCCTCGATCCATTAGATGGAACGAGGGGTGCTGGTGGGATAGTTGCATGAATGCCGTCCCCGTTCTTACAGTGCTGCTACTTGTAACGCCGATCTTCCCGGCAACCAGCAGTGGCACTATGGCCGTCGACAGTGCAGGCAACGTCTGGCGGACGGGAAAGGGTGTGTTCGTTCTCGCGACGGCGAACGCATTTCAGAAGAGCGCCCTAGGGGGTGTCTGCGCCACCTATCAGCTTTCGCCGTTCGATCCGCCGACCACCGTCTCGTGCAATCACGCTTATGTGATCAAACAGGACCCGAGCGGCAAGGTTCTCTACGCGACGTACCTGGCGGGCGGCAGCGAAGATGGTGGCACTGCCATCACCACGGACGCCCAGGGCAATGCATATGTCACAGGCTACACGTACTCCGCGGATTTTCCGGTGACCGCCGGGGCTGTGCAACCCAAGAATGCCGGCCCGCTCAGACCGGCCGTGGTTTCGGAGGAACCAGGGCCGTTTGGCCCGGTGGCGGTCGCTCCCGGCGGCGATGTCTTCGTGTCCAAGTTCGCCTCCGACGGCACACTGGTGTATTCCACGCTCCTGGGCGGCTCCGGTTCGGACGTCCCCGCTCTGATTGGCGCGGACGCCTCCGGCTCCGTGTTCGTGGCCGGCACCACCTCTTCCACGGATTTCCCGGTCACCGCGGGCGCGTTGAACCATCAGACCAGCGCGAGTTTCTTTGCGCGGCTCAGCGCGACGGGCGCGGCGTTAACCTACGCCACATATTCGGACCCGACCGTCCAGGCCTTCGACATGGATAGCCGGGGCGATGTTTATCTCACGGGTTTTTCGCAACCATCGACTCCCGGCGCGAACGGGGGACCGTACGTCACCGCGATCGATACTTCGGCCGGCACGGTGTTGTTTTCCACGTTCCTGCCGAACATCAACGCGAAAATCTACGGCTCCGGTGCCGCTATCGCCGTAAATGCTTCGGGCAACCTATTCCTGGGGGTGAGTCCGGCGCCCCTGTTCGTTGACGCGCCGGTGGCGACTCCGCCTGTCCATCCCCTGGGGACCGCGTACTTACTGCAATTGTCCGCCGATGGTAGCCGCATCCTGACCGAAACGGATATCGGCCAGACCCAGTTCGATTCCCTCGTGGTTGATAGCTCCGGAATCGCCTACGCTTTTGGGCACGGAACGGGCACGCTTCCCATTACTCCCGCTCCGCTGCTGGCTCAGGCGTGCTTGCCGTCGGGCGGCAGTTTTGTGATCGAGTCCAATCCGGCGGGCAGCGTGGTTGCCGCCACTTACTTCCGTCAAGGCGATGACAGCGCGGTTGCCATCGCATCGCCCGGCCACCTCCTGTTGTACCGGAGCGCATCGGGCGCCACGCTGCCGCTGGATCTCGCCGTCCCGCCCACCATGAATTTCGGCTGCCTGGAAAACCTGGCGTCGGGAACGGTCGGTGCGGGAGTCGCGCCGGGCGAGATCTTCGTGGTCTTCGGTTACGGCATTGGTCCCACGCAAGGAGTTGGCGCAGCACCGGATGCGTCCGGTCAGTACCCGACATCGCTCGGCGGCGTGCAAGTGCTGATCAACGGCAAGCCGGCGCCCCTGTTGTTCGTGCAGGCTGGAGAAATTCACGCGGTGGCCCCGTTCGCCTTGCCGGTCACCTCGGTCGTCGAGGTCCAATACCAGGATCAGAGCGCACCGCTGCTCGACGCTTACTGGTCGGAAGTCAATCCGGGGATCTTTGTTCTCGGTGGACAGGGGGCGATCGTGAACCAGGACGGGACCGTCAACACCCCGGGCAACCCGGCGAAGCTCGGCTCGATTGTCTCGATATATGCGACCGGCACGGGGTACCTGGAGAGTCCGATTCGCGATGGACAGTTGACGCCCATTCCGCC
>PLZX01000237.1:19299-33196 GCA_003152325.1 Bryobacterales bacterium
CTGCTGCCGCCTCGCCAAGATCTCGTAAACCGGCTTGTTGTCCGCGAACACCCGCCATTCCACAACCTTGCCGTCGCGGATCACCGCCTGCCAAGCCGCGGGCGTCCGCCACGAAACACCGTCTATAGTCCCACCAGCCTCCCCCACCGCTAACACCGCGCCACCTTCCGCCATCACATGGTCCGTCTGAATCCAGTAGTCCGGACACATCGCGAAATAGCCACGCCATCCAACCTCCATGGAGGCCGCGCTGCACACCCGATTCCCCACCGAGTCTACGAACACATGGTCCGCTGTCATGAGCGCCGTGAGGGCTCTTACATCGTGACTATTGACGGCGGTCACGAATTGCTTGAAAGTCTTGACAGGGTTAATTGTGGTCAGCCGATCGGACATGGACCCATTTTCCCGCAACGGAACCGCTAGGCCCTTCGCACCGCGGCGGGCCGGGTAGCGTTCCGCAAATTGCTCGCGCGTGAGGCCTTGCCCTTCGCGGATGGCACGAACGTCTACGCCGGGCACCACGCGCACTACCTTCATGGGAAGGTCGATTTCACCCCTCATGTGCTGGGCGATCTGTTTGGCCGATTCAATCAGTACGCGACCGAGCGATTCCCACTTCACCGGTCGAACGCCTGCGGAGACGCCTTCACGGCCCGCTCGAAGGCCCAGCCGCGGATGTGGTTGATCTGCTCCTTCATGGTGCGCGAGAGCGGTACGATCCGTACCGCTACGTCAATCAAGTCCTGCTCGTCGATCTCACGGTCTTTCAGGCGCGCCTGCGTCAGCGAAGACACCACGCATTGCTCGATCTCCGCGCCGGTCCAGCCGATGGTGAAAGGGGTCAACTGCTTCAGGTTGAACTGGGCTGGGTCCACGCCGCGGATGCTCAGATGGATCTTGAAAATCTCGATGCGCTCTTCATCCACCGGCAAATCCACGAAGAACACTTCGTCGAAGCGGCCCTTGCGAATCATCTCGGCGGGCAGCAGATCGATGCGGTTGGCGGTCGCCGCCACGAACAGGCCGCGCGTTTTTTCCTGCATCCAGGTGAGGAAGAAGGCGAAGATGCGGCCCTGCTCGCCGCTCGATTCGGTCGACGTGATCCCCATCTCGATTTCGTCGAACCACAGCACTGCGGGGGCCATGTCTTCCATCATCCGGCAGGCCTCCACAAACGCGCCTTCGGGCTTGCCATGACGGCCGGAAAAGATCTCCACCATGTCCACGCGATAGAGCGGAAGCTGGAAACAAGTGGCGATGGCCTTCACCGAGAGGCTCTTGCCGCAGCCCGGGATTCCCATCATGAGAAGGCCCTTGGGCACAATTTCGTTGCTCAGCGTGTCGCGCATCTGAAACAGCTTGCGCCGCTCCAGCAGCCATGACTTCAGGCCTTCGAGTCCACCGACCTCCGCCAGACTGGTGCCGTCGGCAATATACTCGATCACGCCGCTGCGGTTCACCAGCAGGCGCTTTTCTTCGAGCAAGGCCGGCAGCGAGTCCGGTCCCAGTTGCGGGGTCTTGGCCAGGGCGCGGCGCAACGCGTACCGCGATTCGTCGAGCGTCAGTCCCAGCAGCGCGCGCCCCGCCTGTTCCAGCACCGCTTCGCTCACCGGCGCTTGCCGCATCTGGTCGCGTAGGAAGTCCGTCAGCTCCACCAGATCGGGCGGGCGAAGCTCCAGATAGAGCAGGCTGCGCTCCACCTCTTCCGGAATAAACCGCACCGGGGAGGAAATTACCACGAACTTCCGCCGGTCGAAACAGCTTTCATAAACGTCGCGCAGGCGGCGCCGGATCTCCGGAAAATCGCGCAGCGGCTCATGAAAATCCTTGAGGTGGAAGATGGCCTCGTCCTGGTGCGCCACGATGAAGTCCAGCGCCGCGCGCGGCGCCAGCGTGCCCGGTTCTACAGGTCCGTCTTCCTTGCGCATGCCCTCGGTGAGCCGCCATTCCCAAACCGGCACTGGCGTGGAGGCGCGCAGGCCGAGCGCCACTTCGTGCAGCAGGCGGCCGATGCGCTGCTCCTCGGCCGATCGGATATAGGTCAGCGGCCGCCCCGATTCGAAAATCTCGCGAATCGTGGTGGCCGCCCGGCTCTCGGCGGGACGGGACTGCGGCGGGTTCTGCGGTTTTGCCATTCCCTTCCATTATCGACGAAGCAACGCGCCCTCACGGTCTCGGCTCGGCTATGCTGTAGGCAGTGCGCTTTTACGTCACGCTGGCCGCCGCGCTGCTCTGCGGTTGCTCCGCTCCGCCGGCCGACCAGCCCAAAACCGATCCCACTACCGAAGCCTCCTACGGCCGAGCCGTCCAGGAATTAGCCTCCATGGGTCGCCAGGCGGAAGAACTGCTGCAAAATGGAAAGTCCGATGAGGTGGCCGCCATCGTCAGCAATGGGCAGCCACTGCTCGACCGCCTGCTAGCNNGGTTACTTCGGTTCCGCGCGCCTGCTCTTCCAGAAGAATGTGACCCGCTGGAAGACCTGGAAACCGCAGACCCCCGAGACGGCCCGCCGCCTGAAACTGGCGCTCGAAGGCATCGCCGAATGCGACCGCCACATGCAGTGATTCATTCCGGTGCGACGGAGCGCGTGGACAGCTCCAGCGCGCCAGGATCGCCCGACGCAAGTTCCGGCGGCACAGGTCGCGCCGACAACTGCGCGATCAGCCCCCGCAGTTTCTCCGGATCGAGCGGCTTGGTCAGACATCCGTTCATCCCCGCGCGCAGGCAGATGTCGCGGTACTCTGTGGTGGCGTGCGCGGTGAGCCCGCAGATGAAGGGTTGGTGATCGGCGGGAACATGGCTGCGGATTTCCAGCGTCGCCTTCACACCGTCCACTAGCGGCATTTGCACATCCATCAGCACCAGGTCATACTGATTCCCCTGCACTGCCGTGATGGCCTCGGCGCCGTCCCGGGCCAGGTCCGCCTGCACTCCCATTTTCTCCAGCAGCTTTAGGACGACCTTCTGATTGATCCTATTGTCCTCGGCCAGCAGCACTCGCAACGGGCTCGGGCGGGGCTTTGGCACAGCTCTCTTGGGCTGTTCCGCGGGCGCCTGCGCCGGCGCCAGCAGGACGGTGAATCGGAATCGCGTGCCCTCGCCGGGCTTCGATTCCACCTGGATGTCGCCTCCCATCAGCTCGACCAGCCGTTTCGAGATCGCCAGGCCCAAGCCAGTGCCTCCATAGCGGCGGCTGATGGAAGAATCGGCCTGACTGAAAGACGAGAACACGCGAGGCAGTTGCTCCGGTGCGATCCCGATTCCGGTATCGCGAACCTCGATGCTGAGGAAATGCGATGTCGCATCCTGGCGCTCCACCGCGGCGCTGAGCACAATCTCTCCGGCACTGGTGAACTTGAGCGCATTCGACAGCAAGTTCAATACGATTTGCCGGAACCGGCTTTGGTCGCCGGCCACCCACACCGGTAAGTCCGGCGCCAAATGGCAGTCGAGCTGCAGATTCTTCTCAGCCCCCAGGGCCCGAAACAACCCTATACCTTCTTCCAGGCAGCACCGGATCTGAAAGGGGGCGATTTCCAGCTCCAGCTTGCCGGCTTCCACCTTGGAGAAATCCAGGACGTCGTTGATTACGCTCAACAGCGCATCCCCGGAGAAACGAATGAGCCGGACCGTCTCCTTCGCCTGGGGAGAAACGGACATGTCCTCGAGCAGCCGGCTCAACCCGATCAGACCGTTCAAAGGCGTTCGGATCTCATGGCTCATGTTCGCCAGGAAACGGCCCTTGGCTTCGCTCGCGTCATCCGCCCGCCGTTTCTCTTCCAGCACGTTGAGGCGCTCGGCTTCGAGCTCGGCCGTCCGTTCGCGCACCGCGCACTCCAACTCGCGGTTCCTCCGGCGCAGCATCCGGTGCCTCCCCAAGACGGCGGCCCACACAGCGGCGGCTATCAGCAACAAGCCGATAGACCGCAGCCACCAGGTCTCCCACCACCTCGGCTCCAGTCGGAAGTCCGCGACTACCGGCGCCGAGAACGGACCATTGCGAATCCGCGACCGGACCGCCAGTTGGTGTGCGCCTGGCGAGAGCCCGGCGATGGAGATGCTCCGCTCCGCGGTGTCGGTCCAGGGCCCCTGGTCCAGCCGGTAGGCGAATCGCACTACCTCCTCGTTCTTATAGTCGAGTGAGGAAAATGCCGCCCGGACGACCCGCGTCCGAGGGCTGATCTCAACTTCGGTCACCAGCGGATCGGCGACCGGCGGTGCCATGGCAGCGGAGCCGTGGGGCCGATAGTGCGCCAGCCCGCCGCTGGTTCCAATCCAGACGCTGCCATCCGCATCGGCCCAGAAGGCTTCTCCGTCACAGTCGTTCCAGATCAGGCCATCTTCCATGCTCATATAGGTCCAGGCACCGCCGTCGAGCACCGATACTCCATTCGCGCTGCCCCGCCACAAGCGTCCGAAGACGTCAAAACCGTGAAAGGCCGTGACGTCCACCGACTTGCCATCGGCCGGAACCACCTCTGTCGCACGTACGATGCGGTCGTTTGAAAACTCCACACGTTCGATTCCGGCATCGTACCGGTGGCGCAACCACAGGGCGCCATCCCGGGCGACTATCGCGATATATGGGTTGTCGCTGAGGAGCCCTTCCGCTTTCCCGTAGCGCCGCCAGCCGCCCTCGCGCAGGCTCCAGAGCCCGTCGGGCGCAGTGATCCACATTGTGCCCTGACTATCTTCCGTAACCGCCCACGCCGCGTGTGTCAGCGATTCCGGTTGTTCGATGAGCAGGAAGCGATCGGATGCAACCGGCCAGTCGTTGCGGAAGACACCGCAAGCGGTCGCAAGCCAGAGCCGGTCCAGATGGTCGATGAAGCCGCGGTGCACGGTGCCGCATGTGAGTCCTTGGGCCGGGCCCACGTTACGAATCTTCCCGGTTTCCGGATCGATGCGCGCGAGACCGCCTGGCTTCATGACCGCCCAGACGGCGCCGTCGGAAGTGTCGCCCAACCATCGAACGTTATCTCCCCCCAAACCGTCTTTCCGGGTCCAGGTCCTCGGCGGCCCAGAGGCGTCCAGCCGTGCCAGACCGAGAGCGGTCCCCACCCAGAGAGAGCCTTTCCGGTCACGCCGGATACTCCAGATCAGGTTCGACGGCAGGCCTTGAGTCTTGGTCCAGCCCTCCCATTCGCGGTTGCCCAACCAACGGGCCACCCCGGCTCCCACCAGGCCAATCCAGAGCGATCCCTCGCGGTCTTCCAGCACTGCACTGGTCATGGAACTGCGCAGCCCTTGCCGGTCGTCCACCGCGCTCCACCGTCCTCCGCTGCCGATTGCTAATCCCTGGTCGGTCGGGACCATGACGGATCCATCCCTAACAATCGTCAAGGCGCCCCAGAAGGCGCTGGATGCGATGTCCGGCTTTTCCTGCACCAGCCGCGACGCTCCCGGCAGTTTCCGGTACAGCCGGCTAGGGCTCCTGGTCCACACCGAACCATCCGGCGTAATGCCGATCCCATCCCAGGAGTCTTCCGGCAATCCGTTCTCCGGTCCGAACACCGAGACCTGCCCGCCCTCTTCGACACAGAGCCGCTGCCCGCAACCAAACCAGAGTTGGGAAGCGTGCCGCAGGATTCCGCGCACCGGCTTGTTGTCCAGCTCCGGCCCCAGTGGATGGTGGCGAACGGAAAAGGAATCGGCGCTGGCACCCGGCAACACTTCGTACAACCCGGACGGCGCGGCCACCAGCACTCCGCCGCCCGCCACATCCGCCATCCGCTGCGCGCCGGACAACATTTCATTCAACCCGGAGACGGCGTGGAATCGCTCGCCCGCGAAGCGGAAGATCCCCGAACAGGTGTTGGCCCATAACGCGCCATCGGCCGCAACATGCAGGGCATGAACTTCCGCGGCACACGGCAGCCCTTCGGCCTCGCCCATCAGTCGAAAGCGGGCGCCGTCATAGCGGTACAGACCGCCTTCCGATCCCGCCCAGATATAACCGGCGCCATCTTGCGCCAAAGACAAGATGACCTGGTTCTGCAGCCCTTCGGCCGCCCCATAGTGCCGGAAACCATACTGCTGTGCCAACCCCCTGCCGGCAAGCGTCAGGAGGAGCATTACACCAGCGCAGATAGTACGGCCGCGGATCATGACAAGTGTCCTATTCACTTATCGGCTGAATGACCAGGGTTCGGTAGCCTTCTTTGGATAACGACGGCCGCCTACTCACAGTCAACATTGCAGCCAGGAGCACCCCCATTCGAGGGTGGCGGTTATTCCGACACTCCGTAACGGGTGAGCAGTTCCACGGCGCGCGGCAAGCCCGCATGCTCCGCCAGGCGAGCGTGGCGCCAGGCAGCCGGATTGTCGCCGCGCACTGCATAGATCTCCGCCAGCGCGAGGTGCGCGCCGCCGTGGCCGGCATCCAGCCGTACCGCTTCGAGCAAAAGCCCCAAGGCTTCGTCCTGCTTCCCTTCCATGCGGTAGAGTTGCGACAGGTTGCAATACGGCTGCGGATTGGCCGGCTCGCGGGCAATCCAGGCGCGCTGCTCCTCCACGTGCGTGCGGGTTTCCCGATCGAGCGCGAACTCAACCACTTCCTTGCGCCAGAAGCTCACTTCGCCGATCCTACCAGAACAATCTCCGTAAAGGGGACGCGTTTCTTGTCAAACCCACAAGACACGATGGCCCACTTTCTTCGGTATTACGCGATTCGCCGTTTCCTGCGGCGGAGTGCAGTGGATTGAACCGCCAGCCGAAGACCGCATGCGTTCAAAACTGCTGACAAGCTGTCCAAGGATGGATTGCCGGACTTGGAGAGCATTCGATAAAGGCTCTCCCTATTTAAATGCGCATCGCGCGATAGTGCTCTTATACCGCCGCGGGCCTCGGCAACATCACGAAGAGCCAGAAGGAACACACGATCATCGTCGTCCTCCAGGCAGGCGTTGAGGTATTGAGCTGCCTCGTCCGGGTTCTTGAGGGACTCCAAAAGACTCTCGTGATAAGATTCGGTGCTAACCAGTTTTTTTGGCATCCAAATACTCCCTCCAATACGCTTGCGCTGTGACAATGTCGCGGGCCTGCGTCCGCTTGTTTCCCCCGCAAAGCAGAACCACAACTAACGAGCCTTCCCGCCCGTAATAGACTCGATAGCCAGGACCGAAGTCGATACGCAGTTCGTGGACGCCACCACCAACGGACTTGCAGTCTCCGAAGTTGCCCAGCCGGATCCTATTGAGACGTGCGCGCACAATACCAACCGCCCGGCCATCCTTCAACGAGCGAAGCCACTCCAAAAACGGAGTTGAACGGCCCTCGCGATATAGGAGAATCTCGAGCTGAACCACCTCTGCTCACAGTAGCCTAAAAGCTACCACCTGTCAACCGTGTTGGCCCGCATTTCTCACTAGCTTTCTGCCGTGGCGCCGGGCTTCGCCTGCACAGGCCAGGAGGCCTGTCCTACTGGCTGGTCGCGCGTGCACACTGTGATCAGGGTTGGCAGGCGAAAGCGCCTGCCCCACCGGCGACCACCTCTCTGCACCAGAAGCTCACTCTGCCGATCCTACCAAAAAGGCAACGAGATGGACGTGATTGGTCATCAGGCAATAGCACGGAATGCGTGTGCCGGAACGCGTGGCGTGGCGGGTGAGAAGGTCCAATAGAAACGGCGGTCGTCGGCGGAGAAGAAAACCGGTTGACGGTCATTGCCGCGCTGGGTAATATGATGGGCTACGCCGGGAAAGACGACGCGGGGACGGCGGGGCATAATAGTAGAGTGCCGAACGGATGGGGAGATTCTCACGAAAATGCGTCCGTCACCTTTTCCCGATACCCGCGCCGCGTTTCTCGCATCACTCACCGGCTTCGTTGTTGGTTCTCAGCGTGAGAATGCTGATTTCGTTAAGCCAGTCCGCGATTTTCTCCTCGTCCGGACCTTCCCAGTCGTAGGCGTCATTCAGCAGTAACATAGTGGCCCAGTCCGCAAGGTCGTGAGTGCTTACTTCTTCCCTGGCGTGTTTTTCCATCGCCTCCCGGATATGCTCAAGCTCGATGCGGACTCCTGGAGTGGGGGTACCACCATAGTGCGTCTTCAGGCTGCGTTCCTGGTCCTTGAAGTCGAACTCCAGAACGCCGTGCAGCCGCCGCCGGAGGTCTTCAAGCGAAATCCTCAACTCCGCGAATTCCTCAAGGGCTCTGCGCTGTCCTCTGGTCAAATCACTCGTTGAACCTTCCTTGCGCCAGAAGCTCACTTCGCCGATCCTACCAGAACGATCCGCACGTCCATCACGTTGGTGTGGGTCGGCCCCGTGATCACCAGGTCGCCAAGCGGTTGGAAGTAGCTGTACGAATCGTTGTTCTCAAGGTAGCGGCGCGCGTCGGGATTGCGGCGTAGGGTATTGCCGTCGGCCACCGCGCCCGCGGCGTTGGTGGGGCCGTCGGTGCCATCGGTGCCCGCGCTGAAAACCACGACGTTCTTCAGCCCGGCGATATCGATGGCGGCGGCCAGTACGAACTCCTGATTCCTCCCGCCGCGGCCGCTGCCTCGCAGCGTCACCGTGGTTTCTCCGCCGGAGATGATGCAGGCGGGCGGCTTCACTGGACGCCCGGCGGCGGCAACTTCCCGCGCGATGGCGGCATGCATGCGGGCGATCTCGCGCGTCTCGCCCTGAATCCCGCTCGCCAGCACCAGTGTCCGGTATCCTAGCTCGCGGGCGCGCCGCTCAGCCGCGCCAAGCGCCAGCCGGTTGCTGCCGATGATGGTGTTGCGCACCCTTCGGAAGCACGCGGCGCCGGGTTTGGGCGTCTCGGGAATTTCGCCGGCCGCGCCGCGCTCCAGCCGCTCGCGCACCGCGGCCGGCACGCGCTCGCGGATGCCGTAGCGGCGAAGCACCGCGAGAGCTCCGGCGAAGGTGGAAGCATCCGGTGCGGTGGGTCCGGAGCCGATCACATCGGGATCGTCCCCAATCACATCCGAGAGCAGCAGCGCTTCCACCGCGGCGGGCGCCGCGATCCGCGCCAGTTGTCCGCCCTTGATCCGCGAGATGTGCTTCCGGACGGCGTTGATTTCGTGGATGTCGGCGCCGGATGCCAGCAGCAGCCGCGTGGCCGCCTGCTTTTCCTCAAGCGTTACGGGAGCGGCCGGAAAGGGCAGCAGCGCGGAAGCGCCGCCTGAAACCAGCCAGACGACCAAGTCCCGCTTGCCCGCGCGCGACGCGATTTCCGCGATGCGCTCCGCCCCGGCCGTGCCGCGCGCGTCCGGCACGGGGTGGCCGCACTCGTTCCACTCAATCCGCCGCAGACGGATCGCGCGGCCGGGCATCCCGTCCCCGTGCTTCACATTCACAAAACCGGCCGCGATGCGGCGGCCCAGCACGCGTTCGGCCGCCTGCGCCATGGAGACGCCCGCTTTGCCCGCGCCCAGCACATAGACGTTGCGGAACGGCGCCAAGTCGAGTCGCTTCAGATGACGAGTCACCGCATCCGCCGGATCGGCCGCCGCGAGCGCGGCGCGAAAGATGGAGAGCGCGTGGCGGCGCAGAAGACTTGCGCTCATCGGAGGATCGCGTGACCGAGGATAGCCTCCACGGCCGTGGCCGGGTCATCGCTTTCGATCGCAATGTGCAAGTCAGCCTGCGCATAGGCTTCGCGGCGCGCCTGGTAGAGGGCGGCGAATTTCGCGGGGTCGCGGGCCAGCGGGCGGTGGGATGCCTCGGTGACGCGCCGCTGCACCACGGCAAACGGGCAATCCAGCCATACCGCGATGCCGTTGCCCAGCACCAGCTCGCGGTTGCGCGGCTCCGCGAATGCACCACCGCCTAGCGCCAGCACGGCGGGCCGGCCCCGCTCGATCCAGCGCACGTGCTGTTGCAGAATCTGGGCTTCGATGCGCCGGAATTCCGCCTCGCCGCGCGCGTCGAAGATCTCCGCGATGGTAATCTTCTCGGCCGCTTCGATTTCATGGTCGATATCGAAAAAACTCCAACCCAGCCGGTGCGCCAGCAGCCGGCCGATGGTCGATTTGCCGGAGGCCATGAAACCCACCACGTAGAGTCCGGGAGTTCGTTTGAGCCTGAGGTTCATGCGGTCCCGTTCATTGCCGCCAGGCGCGCTTCCATGGCCGCCGGGAACAGCCGCGCCAGGGCCACCAGGAGCCAGCCGGCACGCGGCGGCAGAACGGTGCGGGCATCGCGCTCCAGGCCGCGCCGGATGGCCAGCGCGCATTCCCCCGCAGTGATGGCAAACCGGCGGCCGCGAATCACATCCGCCGGCGCCGTGCCGCCCAAAACGTGCTGCTGAAATCCGGTCTTTACGAAAGCGGGACAAACCAGCATCGTCTTGATTCCGTCGCGCCTCAACTCCATACGCAGGCCTTCGGTCAAGGAGCCCAGCGCGTATTTCGACGCGCTATAGAGCGTGGCCCACGGAAGGGTCATCTTGCCGCCGATGGAGCTCACGTTGACGATGGTGCCTTGGCCGCGCGCGCGCATGTGCGGCGCCACCAATTGCACCATCTCGAGCGGTGCGAAAAAGTTCAGCTCCATCAGGCGGCGCGCGTCCTCCATGGGAGCGCACCAGGAAGGCACGTAGCTTCCCACGCCCGCGTTGTTGACCAGGATGTCGATCGCCCCGAAACGCTCCATGGTGCGCTCCACGACGCGCCGGCGCGTTTCGGCGAGCGCGAGATCGCCCGCCGTGACCAGCGCGCCCGCCGGCGCCGCGCGTTCCAGACCCGGCTGCGACCGGGCGGCGAGCGATAGCCTGGCCCCCGCGCGCGCCAGCTCCGCGGCGCACGCCGCGCCGATGCCTTCCGACGCTCCGGTGATGAGCGCGACCTTGCCGTCAATCTTCATGTGACCGATAGGAACATTGCTGCTTCAGCCGCCAAACCGTCATAATATTAGCATGCCGCCGGGGCTCATCCCGCTTTTTCCTCTGCGTGTGGTGGTCTTCCCCCGCACGCCTCTGCCGCTGCATATTTTCGAAGAGCGTTACAAGGAAATGGTGGGTGGCGCGATCCGCGATCAATCCGAGTTTGGAATCGTGCTGGCCCACGAAAACGGCATTGGAAACGCCGGTTGTACCGTCAAAGTGGAGAAGTTGCTCCAGATGTATCCGGACGGCCGCATGGACATATTGACGCGCGGCCAGCGGCGATTTGAGATCGTGACGATCAACGAGGAGAAGGACTACCTGCAGGCCGAAGTCAGCTTCTTCGACGACGAGGACGCCGACGCCGCGCCGCCTGAGCTGCGCGCCCAAGCCCTCCTGCATTACAAAGATCTGGCGGCGCTGCCGGCTTCGCAGGCGCCGGGCGAGCCCAACATGGCCGACCGGCAGCTCAGTTTCCAACTGGCACAGGGCCTGCCCGATCTCGATTTTCTGAGCAGCCTGCTGCGTGCCCGCTCCGAAGGCGGGCGGTTGAAACAGTTGAACCACTTCCTGGCGGAATACATCCCGCGCCAGCGGACCATCGAGCGCCTGAAGGCTATCGCGCCAACCAATGGGTTCGGCGGCAAGCTCCCGGGGTCGTGAGGGATGCGCCGGCCCTTCTCCTTTTCGGTCTCATTGGGCGTCCACGGATCGCTGCTGGCATGGGTGGCGTTGAGTCCTGCGATCTCTCAGCCGCCGCGTTCGCTTTACGACATTGCCATCCGGCCTCACGAAGATCGCCTCATCTGGTACAAATTGAGCGATCGTCTGCCGGATATCCGTCCGGCGCAGTCTTCCTCGGACCCGCGGCCGCCGCGGGCCACCCGGAAATTCCCGCAAAACATCGTGGCGGGCGCGCGCGATGATTCCCGTCCGCCGCAGTTGATCTGGGCGCCGGCGCCGGAGGTTCAGACTCCCAAACCGCTGCCTCTGCCCAACGTTGTCGCGCTCGAGCAGCCCCATCCGGTGCGCCGGTTTATGCCGCCACCCGAGCCGGCGGTCAAGCCGCAATCTGCGCCCGCGCTGCCGGATGCGCCGCAGGCTGCCGCCGCGCGGACCACGCCGAGTCTGCCCGTTTTGCCGCCGCCGGACCATCCAACCGCGCTTCCCTTCAAGGCGCCGCCCGCCCCACACATCGACGCTGCGCCCGTGGTATTGCCCGCCGTGCCGGAGATCCAACCGGTGCTGACCGGCACGGACTCCGGAAACGCGCAAGCCGCCCTGGCCATCGTCGGGTTAGAACCGGTCAAGCTTGCCGAAGTGCCCAAGCCTCCGGGTTCTCGCCCGGCCGCTTTTTCCGCCGGTCCCAAGCTCAATCCCGAGGGCGGCCAGGATGGTTCGGGGACTGCTGTGCTGCAAGTTCCCGGCTTGATGGTGGCTGGCGGCACAAAGGAGGATCGTCCGGTGTTGGTGGCAAGGGCTTCGCCGACGTCGCCGGAGAGCCTGGCGGCGGCTGCGCGCGCGGCTCACGGGCCTCCGGTCCCAACCGTTCCTTCCGCGGGCCACCCGGCCACGCGCGTCACCACCGCGCCCGATCCGCGCCTGTATGGCCGTGCGGTGTATACCATGGCCATCCAGATGCCCAACGTCACCAGTTATTCCGGAAGCTGGCTGGTGTGGTTCGCGGAACACGACGTCTCGCCGGGTGGTCCGCCGGCCGACGTCGAGCCGCCTCAGCCGCTTCGCAAGGTGGACCCCAAGTACGTCGCTTCCGCCGCCGATGAGCGCGTCGAAGGCAAAGTGCGCCTTTGGGCCGTGATCGGCAAGGACGGCCACGTCGGTTCGGTGACGCTGCTTTCACACCTAGACGACCGGCTGGACCAAAGCGCTCAGGAGGCGCTCTCCAAGTGGCTCTTCCAGCCGGCTCGCTATGACGGTGTCCCGGTGGAAGTGGATGCGGTGTTCGAAGTTCCCTTCCGCCTGGCGCCCAAACCCCCGCGACGATGACCCGACAATTCCTTTTGATCGATGCCGACGATACGCTCTGGGAGAACAATATCTACTTCGAACGTGCGTTCGAAGAGTTTGTCGCGTTCCTGGGCCATTCCTCTCTTACCCCGCAACAGGTGCGCAACGTATTGGATGAGATCGAAGAGGCTAATAATCGCATCCACGGCTACGGGACGCTGAACTTTGCCCGCAACCTGCAGCAAACCTACCAGCACCTGGCGGAGCGCGCCGTCCACCCGGAGGACCTGGACGCCGTGATGGCACTGGCCAGGCGGATTCTGGAATGCCCCATGGAAGTGATCGCGGGTGTTCCCGAAACTCTCGAGTATCTGGCCGGGCGGCACGACCTGACGCTGTTCACCAAGGGCCATCCCGAGGAGCAGAAATTGAAGATCGACCGCTCCGGCCTGGCTGGTTTCTTCAGTCATGCGGCCATCGTGAAGGAGAAGGACGCCCCGGCCTATCGGCGCCTGGTGGAGGAGCGGGGGCTCGACCCGCGGCGCACCTGGATGATTGGCAACAGCCCGAAATCGGACGTCAACCCGGCACTCGAAGCCGGCCTCAATGCGATCTTCGTGCCACACGCCCATACCTGGGTTCTGGAGCACCAGGAGATCCGTTCAGGCCTGGGGCAATTGCTGCTGTTGGACCAGTTCGAGGATCTGCGGAAACACTTCTAGCCGGACGTTCTACTGGTCGGCGCGCTTCGGTTTCTCGAAGGGAGTTTTCAAATACTTGGCGGCTTCGGCTTGCGCGCCCTGAGTGTCGTCCTTCGTCCGGATGGCGAGGTTGTATGCGTTGACGGCGCGCTCGCGTGCGCCGCTGATGTCGTAGATCTTGCCCATGTTGATCTGGGCCCAGACTTCCGTCCACCTGGGCTCTAAATCACCGTTGAGCGACTCGCGAAATTCGTTCAGGGAACTCTGCCAACTGGCTTGCAGGAAGTAAATCTCGCCGATGCGGTAGTGCGCCAGAGAACTGTTGCGGCTGGTCTCGAGGGCCTTGGAATACTCCTTGATGGCGTCGCCAAATTCGCTGAGTTCGGCGTACTGCT
>PLZX01000051.1:0-4460 GCA_003152325.1 Bryobacterales bacterium
CAATTTACCAAGGAGGGTTCGCTGGCGGCTTACTATTCCGTCAATGAATCGGGTTTTGACCGCAACCCGCCCGCATCGGAAATCAATCATGACCTGGAAGTGATCCATGAGTTTCTCGACATGAAGGGCAACGTGATCGCAAAGGTCAAGGTAGGCGAGGAGTTTTGGGTGCGCCTGCGTATCAGAACCACGAATCGCGACCGGGTGAACCAGATTGCGGTAGTAGATCTGCTGCCCGGCGGCGTCGAGCCGACGCTCGATCGCCAAACGGGACCCGGCTCAAACTGGACCCCCCAGTTTGTCGACGTCCGGGATGACCGCGTCGTCTTGTACGGCGACGCCACGAAGAATGCGGCAACCTACGTCTACAAAGTAAGAGCCACCAACGTCGGCGTGTTCCAATCCCCTCCCGCCTTCGCAGAAGGCATGTACAACCGCCAGATTACCGGCATGAGCCAGGCCTCCAGGCTGGAAATAGTGAAACCGTGATGACCATCAAGACGCGGGGTCTCCTCAGCCTGCTCGCCATCCTTCTGTTGATCCGTCTATACCCGGGCCGGCCGCTCCGGGACCAGGTTCCTCAGTCCACGACCATATGGTCGGCGGACGGCGAACTCCTCCGCGCGACTCTGGCTCCCGACGACCAGTACCGCCTGTGGACTCCACTGAAAGAANNGGCGTCAATCCGGTCTCCCTGATCCGCGCCGCAAGAAGAACCTGGCTGGGCCACGGCCGCCAGGGCGGCTCCACTCTCACCATGCAACTCGCCCGGCTGCTATACCACCTGAACACCAGGACTCCCGCGGGCAAGCTCAAACAATCAGCCGCGGCTCTGTGGCTCGAAGCGCGTTACTCCAAGCGCAGTATCCTCGAAGCCTATTTGAATCTCGCACCGTTCGGCGGCAACATCCAGGGAGTCGGCGCGGCCAGCCGCATCTACTTCGGCAAACCTCCCTCTCAAATCGATCTTGGCGAAGCCATCACCCTAGCGGTAATCCCGCAGCGGCCCGCCGCCAGGTCGGGGCGCAGCATCCAGCAGAGCACGCTCTTGTCTGCGCGCACCCAGCTCGCAAACTTCTGGCGCAATCAAAATCGCCCGAGTGACTCCGAGCGCCGCCAACTCGAACTATCGGTCCTGGCCCAACCCGATTCCAGCCTGCCGCTGCACGCCCCGCACTTCACGGACGCCGTCCTGCATGCCAATCCCAGCCTCTCCGGCCCCATCCGCACCACCCTGGACGGCAGTTTGCAGCGCCTGGTGGAACGGCAAATCGAGCGCTACCTCAATCAGTTCGGCGAACGCGGCATCCGCAACGTGGCGACTCTGCTGGTGGACTATCGCGACATGTCCGTCAAATCCTGGGTAGGCTCGGCCGATTACGCGAACGAGGGGATTCACGGCCAAATCAACGGTGTCCTCACGAAGCGCTCCCCAGGCTCAACGCTCAAGCCATTCATTTACGCGCTTGCTCTCGATCAGGGCGTGCTTCACCCACGCAGCATCCTGCGCGACGCGCCCACTTCGTTCGGCCCGTTCACGCCGGAAAACTTCGATGGCAATTTCGTCGGCCCCATCCCCGCGCAGGAAGCTCTCATTCGCAGCCGCAACATCCCGGCGGTTTGGGTCTCGACCCAGCTCAGGCAACCGGATCTCTACCAGTTCCTACAGAGCGCGGGCGTCGGCAACATGAAGGCCGAATCGTACTACGGGCTCGCGTTAGCGCTGGGCGGCGGCGAAGTCACCATGGAAGAACTGGCGTCGCTCTACGCCATGCTCGCGAACCAGGGCGTGATGCAGCCCATCCGCACCATGCCAATGGAGCCAAAGCGCGATGGCGTCCGCCTCCTCAGCCGCGAAGCCAGCTTTATCACCGTCGATATGCTGAGCCGCAATCCCCGGCCCGGCGAAGACGGTTCCCTGGCCCCGCCCGGCCGTTGGCCCGTCGCCTGGAAAACCGGTACTTCCTGGGGCTTCCGCGACGCTTGGTCCGCAGGCATCGTAGGGCCTTACGTTCTGGTGGTCTGGATCGGCGACTTCGAAGCCCAGGGCAACCCCAGCTTCGTAGGTGCTGACGCCGCCGCTCCGCTGTTCTTCCGCATAGCCGATGCCCTGAATCTCCAGAAACCGGACGAGATCACCAGGCCGCAGGAACCACCGCCAGGAGTCAGTCGCGTGGCAGTCTGCGCGGAGAGCGGCGACCTCCCCAACAAATACTGCCCGCAAACCGTGGAGACCTGGTACATTCCGGGCAAGTCGCCCATCCGCGTAAGCCAGTTGCACCGCGCGGTCGCAATCGATATCGGCACCGGGCGCCCCGCCTGTCCACCCTACGCCCCCAACACAACCCGGCAGGAGATCTTCGAATTCTGGCCATCCGACATGATGAAGCTATTCCGCGAAGCAGGCATGCCCCGCCGCAAAGCTCCCGCCATTCCCGATTGCGCGGCGGACGACAGCAGCGACATCCCAAAAATCGCCACGCCGCTGCGAGGCGTAACCTACACCCTCCGCCACAAGGCCGGCGCGGAAACCATCCCGCTCGAAGCCAGCACTGCGGCGGACGTGGATAGCGTCTTCTGGTTCGACGGTGCGGTTCTGATCGCCAGGTCCGGCGTAGCTCACGGAGCCATCCCGTGGACCCCAGCGGCTGACGGCATGCACCTCATCCGCGTAATCGACGACCACGGCCGCACCGCCGAGCGCGATGTGATCATCCGATTCACCAACTGAAGACTGCGCTATTGATTCTATTCGATGCTACACTCTACACAACTTCTATGAGCAAATCTTGCGGGGGTTTCCTGATAACCGCCCTGGCATGCTTCCTGTTTGGAAGTGTTCCGGCGTGGCCCCAAGTGACGGTCCATTACATCAATGTCGGGCAGGCTGCCGCTGCTCTGGTCGAATTCGATTCGGGCCTCGTCATGATTGACGCCGGCGGCGAAGCCACCAGCGACCATCCCAGCGGCGAGGTCTACCGGCAGCACCTCGTCGATTACATCAAAAAGGTTTTTGCCGAACATCCTTCGTGGAACAACACCATCGAGGGGCTCATCATCAGCCACCCCCATATCGACCACACGATGTTACTCATGGACGTGCTTAAGAATTTCACGGTTCACGCCCTGATCGATAATGGCGCGGAATGCGGCAGCGGCTTCCCCGATCTTAAGAATGCCCGGGCCTGGGTCACGCAGAAGCACATCAGCTATCTGGCTATAAGGGATGCGAGCATTCATGCCGCTGGATTTCCGGTTCAGCTTCTTGAGAATCCGGGTATCGACGCGCCGCAAATCCTGCTGCTGTCCGGCGGACGCGGCTGCCTAAATCCAAACAACGACTCGATCACGGTCCGCATCGTGACCAAAGAGACCACCATCCTGTTCGCCGGCGACTCTGAAAATGACGATTCCGGCACAACCGCGTGCTCGGTGCCCCTGGCGAAATGCGTTCCCGAGATGTCAATGCTGGAAACCAAGTACGGAACCACAGGTCTCCTCAAAGCCGATCTCTATCTGGAGGCGCATCATGGCTCCCCTAATGGATTCACGCCGGACTTTTTATCGACGGTCGCGCCACGTATCAGCGTGATTTCCGCAGGCGATCCGCTCAGAGCGGGCCCGACGCAATTTCACGGCTATGAATACGGGCATCCACGCGACGTCGCGGTCAACGAGCTGATCAAGGACACTACCGGGACGCGAACACCTCCGGTGCAGGCATCCGTCTTCAGCGCGGCGAACACCGCGAGCTCGAAGACAGTCACACCGCCGACGACCGTTTCCATTGATAAAGCGATTTATTGCACCTGTTGGGACGGAGATATAAAGGTGGCATACGCCGCCGGGTCGCACGATCCGACTGTCACCACGGACGGCTTTCGGCCCCCAGTGCCTCCTCAGGACCAACCAAAAAAGAAGGCAGCGCCCAAAAAGCAACCGTGAACATACGAATGATCATCTTCTTGGTATCTGGGCTGGCGGTCTGTGCCGGAAGCGCTCTGTCGCAGGGCGGCAAGGCTCAGGCAGGTGGGCAGGTGCCAGCCGATTGGGTGGCGGTCCACGACACCCAGGAGAACGCCTTCTCGATCGAAGTGCCGAAAGGCTGGAAGATCAGCGGAGGCGCCTACCGGCTGGGTGCCAACAATCCCCGCTTCCTGATCGACATGACGTCGCCCGACGGCCACACCAATTTGCGCGTCGGCGACTCGGCCGTGCCGGCGTTCACCGTTCCGCATTTGGGTGCGCCCGAGGGAATGCGCTACTCCACCGGAGTAGATTGGGGCATCGTAGCCAGGTATCTTCCGGGCAAGGATTTCGCCGTGACGTACGCGGAGGGCCGGTTCCGCGGCATGTGCCAGGACATGCACCTCAAGAGCGCGGACCCGCTCCCTCCGGTGCTATCCCCCGAACGGCAGGTGATCGCCAGAACTCCGCAAGGCGACGTGGTGAGCACCACG
>PLZX01000051.1:4474-15681 GCA_003152325.1 Bryobacterales bacterium
CTGAACCCCGAGTGGATTGCCCGTCAGGCCACCCTCAGCCGTCAATCCACCGCCCTCGTTCTGAAACAGACGCAGGAGAACATGTCTGCCCAGCAACAGCGTTTCGAAAGGATGGATGCGGACAGGCATCGCCAATCCATGCAAATGGACGACATCATCAACGGCGTGCAGTGGACCGCCGACCCCGCGACCGGCCAACATCACGAAGCCCCTCTTGGTCCGAACCCGAACTACTTTTACAACCCTAACACCGGCGTGTCGGTGAACTCGACCCTGCGCCCCGGCGACCCTTTCAACTGGCACAACGTCACGCCGGTATCGCGGTAGGGTGGAATAGGCATAGCGACGCAGCCTTGCCTCACTTCCGCGTCAGAATCTCGCGCAACCGATCGATCGGAATCGCCTCCGCAGTCCCGAACTTGGATTGCACGGTGGTGGCTTGCAGCAGAGAGTTGTAAACTGCTTCTTCGGTCGCCTCCAGCGCCATATCGAACAGCGGCGAAACCGCGTCACCGCCCAGCGCCTCATAGGCCGCCGGCCGCGAGCCCGTCTGCTTCACCCGCATCGATGCCGCCGTGGAAAATGCGATAGCGAAATCGCCGCTTCCGTTGCTGTAGGAGGAGCCCGTCCTTGCCAGCCCGAACACCGCTCGTGCAGCCAGCCGCTTCAGGTCCTTGGCGGTCAGCGGCGCGTCGGTTGCCACCACGATCATGCACGAGCCATCTCCACCGGCAGCCGCTGCAGCCCTTTCCAATTCGCGCCCCACTGGCACGCCGCCCATCGTCAGATGCCCGCCGAAATTCGTCTGCACCAGCACCCCTACCGTATAGCCGCCGGTCCGCGTGCCCGTNNTGCCTTCCACTACCGCGCCACCCTTGGCGTTGCGGATCGCTTCCACGACGTTCTCGCGCTTCACGTGCATACCGCGGATATCATTCAGGCCGCCATCGTTGGTCTCGCCGACCAGCGCGTTCACCGAGGTCACCCGCTCGTTGCCCGGCTGCGCCAGAGTGTATGCAATCACCCCTTCCATCGCGGCGCCGACGCTGAGGGTGTTGGTGAGAACGATGGGCACCTCGATGGTTCCCAGTTCTTCCACCTGTGTCGACCCCGCCAGTTTTCCGAAAGCGTTGCCCACGAAGACCGCGCCCGGCAGCTTGTTCTGGAATAGGTTGCCATCCGCAGGAACGATGGCAGTCACGCCCGTGCGGACATCGTCCCCTTCGATCAGGGTGACATGTCCCACGCGCACGCCGGCGACATCGGTGATGGCGTTGAGTGGCCCGGGCGCGTGCACCCCCGGTGTCAGTCCCAGATCTCGGGCGCGTGGCCGGCCCGTCTGCGCCATAACCAGGGCCACCAGCAGCACTGCTGGCAGGTAACGTGCCGTGTGGCTGGTCTTCACGATGATTGCCCCCTTCTCCCGAAGCTGCCCACGCCGCGGATCTGGCTTATTCACTTCCCGTAAACTACAGCGACCGCGAAAGGACCCAGGTCAATTGCCGTCCCTCCTAACGCTGCCGTATGCGAGGCCGCAGAGGAATCGATTATCGACATTTCCGCATCCTTCCATTCCTCCTTTAGCCGAACGGTGTTTTTCACGTTGCGCTTGTTCACAACGAGCAGCGCGCGGCCCTTAGGCGTAACGAACGCCTGCGCCAGGACGTCGCTCGTCGCGCCACGAGTTTGGACGAGTTGGTCGCCCGGCGCGAAGTGGTCGTGGATCAGTTTGAGCACCCGGAACCGCGCATTCGGACTTCCCGTCTTCCAATCCACCATGCTCACACTGGGAAACTGCGTCGGGTACCCTACAAGCTGCGACTCTCCGACAATATCGATTCCCATACGCATAGCCTCCAGATACACGTACGCATAGAGTGCTCCCGAGGCGTTCCAGTAGATATCGGGAATCGTCTCTTTGCCCGCGGGATCGCCAGGAAGGATACTGCCGATCTCATCCAGGGTCGTGCGTGTTTCAGGCGACAAGCGCTTGCGGATCTGCTCGACGTAGCGCGCCGTGTTGAGGAATCCGTCGGCTTGGTTGAAGAATGTGTACTGCCAGTGCTCGGGCGTCTCGGACGCCGTTGGAGTTGCGTAGAAGTGATAGGAGATCATGTCGAGCGGTATACCGGGACGATGGTTCTTGTGGTCGAGGAAGAACTCGAACATCTCCGGGTGGACGCTGGGAGCCGCGAGCGCGAGCGAGACGAACTTCGTCTCGGGCGACACGGCATGGATCGCCGCCACCACTGCGTCGTAGCGCGCGGTATAGTCCTGCGGTGACATCCCATGCTCAAATTCGGGCTCGTTGAAAATCTCCCAATACGGAACCTTGAAATGGAAGTTGGAGGCATGCTGGTTCCCTTGCCGGTCGGTAAAGCCGCCCTTGGTATACCAGCTCACCAGCCGCGCGTAGTAATCGGCGAGATCCTGGAGGCCGCCTTCGCGCAGGTCCTTGCCCTGAGTGTAATTCCACGTCGCCTCGTCGGGATCGGCCGGATACGTCACCGGCTTATCGGTCTTGAAAAGCCAGGCGGGAATGGTGCTGAAGTTAAGAATGGTGGTATGGCCTTCCGTGGCGTTGAAGAAATCGATGGTCATCGGGTCGATGAGCGATGTGTCCCACATCCCCGGCTCAAGCTCGGCAACAGCGAGTTTCGGATACGGGAGCCAGGGGACATAGCGGACGTACTCCGCGCCCAAGTCGTGCAGGAACCGAAAGGCCGAATCATGGATGGCGGATCCACGCCGCAGTAGCGGATTGACGACCACCTGCAGGGTAGGGATCGTTTTCGACACCTGGGAGACGACGTCCCATCGGATGTCCAGAACCGGAGTGCTCTGCGCGTACACCAGCGTAAAAGGAAAAGCGCAAAGCAGCAGAAGCGGGGCGGAAACGCTTGCTGGTCGCATGGCTTATTCATACGATAACAGCTCGAATCCCAAGGAGGGCGACTTGGTGTATGCTGGCCGAAAGCTGGGTAGCCTAAATGGAGGTTCCTCAGCGAAAAGGAGTGGGTATGAAGAGCGCGTCGCGGTTCGTCGGATTGTTCTTTGCCGTGTTGGTAAGTGTCACCGGCCAAGACGGCCTCACCGGTACGTGGAGGGCTGAGGATGTGGCGTTTGCCCCCTGGACCTTTACGTTGAATGCCGAGGGCGCCAGGATGACGGGAACCGTGAGCCAGGGAGGATCCGCCGGGACGACTACGACGGCGTTGACCGGCGCCACCGCGATCTACGACGGCGCCATTGAGAGAAACAATGTCTCTTTTAAGTGCGACAGCCCGGATGGCGGGCGCACGATTGCTTTTTCGGGCGTGATTAAAGGTGACATCATCACCTTCACACGCGAGGTGAAGGTTCAGCCCGGCGGTTATCCGGGGATGAACGGAATTTACGGCGTGTCAGGCGCCACCCATTTCGCGGCAAAACGCATACTGGCTTCGACAGTCGCGCCTTCGGCGCCGGAGACGGCGCTCCGCCCGGCGCCTGCAGCCGCCGCATCGGCTGGGACTCCGTCCGTCGATCTGAGAGTGGTGTTTCTGGGTACCGGAACCCCCAATCCCGATCCCGACCGCTCCGGTCCGGCAGTGGCAGTGGTGGCTGGGACACAGGCCTACCTGGTAGATGCCGGTCCCGGCGTGGTGCGCCGCGCGAGGGCGGCTGCGGACCGAACGCAGATCAATGCGCTGCGCCCGCCTGCTCTCACGTTCCTCTTCCTGACCCACTTGCACTCCGATCACACGCTGGGCTATCCCGATTTGATCTTTACTCCCGCGGTGGTGGGCCGAGGGAAACCGCTGGAGGTGTTCGGGCCAAAGGGAACACAGGAACTGACCGGTCACCTGATGGCCGCCTGGAAGAAAGACATGGATGTGCGAATCAATGGACTGGAACACGGAGATGCCAACGCATACAAGGTAAACGTGCATGAGATCAGTCCTGGAGTGGCGTACAAGGACGCCAACGTCACCGTGAAAGCCTTCCTTGTTAAGCACGCCACGTGGGACCAGGCGTTCGGGTACCGGTTCGAGACTGCGGGCCGCAGCATTGTGATTTCCGGCGACACGGCGCCCACCCCGAGCGTCGCGGAAGCGTGCAACGGATGTGACGTTCTGGTACATGAAGTCTATTGCAGTCCGTCAGGGCAGGAAGCCAGCGCGTATTACAAGGCAGCGCACACCTCGGCTGCCGAACTGGCCGCAATCGCTGCGCAGGCGAAGCCCAAGCTGCTGGTTCTCTATCACCAGCTCTTCAGCGGATGTACCGAGGCCACGCTACTGCAACAAGTGCAACAGAAGTATGCAGGCGCGGTTGTGTCGGCGAAAGATCTGGACATTTACTGAAAACGGTCTCTGGTTCGGCGATCTTGGTCCAAACGTCCGGGCAGCCGCCATTTGATGGGGGTACGCTCTTCGCACGCGGTAGCCCCAATTACCCTCCACAAGAGGCGGCAATTGGGCGTCTAATGGGTCAGGAGGTACACGTGAAACGTTCCGCGAAGGTCCTTGCATCGGCGCTTCTGGCAGCAGCAGCGTTGCCGGCGCCCGCCCAGGAGAAGAAGGATGGCATCCTTTCCGCTACCTATAAGGTTGAGTTCCGAATTCGTGATGGAAGCGATGCCGCGGCCAAGGACGGCCGCCGCTATACGATGTTGATCGACACTACGGGACAGGGCACATTTCGCGTGGGAGATCGCGTGCCCGTGGTGACGGGATCGTTCCAGCAGGGTGTGGGCGGTTCGGGCGTCAGCCCACTAGTCAACACGCAGTTTTCGTACTTCGACACCGGCGTGAACATCGATACCAGGCTCATCGAACAGCAGCAGGGAAAAGTGACCATCAACGCCACGATCGACGTGAGTACAATCGTGACGCACAAACCGGATACGTCAGGGGCGGTTCCGGGTCCCGCGTCGCTGCAACCCACGGTCTCGCAGATTAAGATCGGAGTGAACGCAACAGTATCGCCAGGGAAGGCGTCACATGTGGCGTCGATCGACGATCCGGTCTCACAGAGGAAGTTTGACGTGGAAGCTGTAGTAACGAAGGTGGAGTAGGGCGGAGGCTGGCTTGCGCCAGTCGCTCGCATGGACCAGGGTCCCGTAAGTTACTGAAAATATTCTGGCGGTGAGGGTGGGATTCGGAGCCTCGCTTCAGACCTGGAATCCATAAGTTGCGTGCTATCAACACGCCTGATGCACCCAAAACACCGGATACGCCGGGTGTATTGCTACCCATTGCTACCGAAGGACGTGGGCGGTGAGGGTTCTTGACCCACCATCACTACCCTGTTTTAAGACCACGCCTGCCACTTCCCCCAAAAGCCTGCGTGGAAAGTGCGGCGGAGGATGCACCGGGCCAAATAGATTCTGGTTGTTCAGCGCCACCCTTTTCAGCCTTGCGCCGGTCGTTTCTCTTCGGCCTTCACGATCTTCCTGACCTTCGCCATGAACGGAGATCGCCTCGCCGCCACCCATCCCAGTTCTCCCTCCAGACGATCCGGGCACTTGGGGCAACTGGCGACATGCTTTTCGGCTCGGCGCATCTCAGCCTCGGAGAGTTCCTTCAAGGCGTAGCTCTCCATCACCACGATTGACAGGTGGGCCACGGCTTTTACGAAATCCCATTTTTTGGACGCCAGGACGAGAGCGGCGGCAATTCTTCTCCACCGGCTCGGATCGCCTCAGGATGTGGCGGCGTTCGCACGTAAACCAGACGACGCCATGCGCGAGATCGAAGATCGTGAGCGCCGCCGGTTCCGACAGTTCATTTGGATCGTGATCGAAGACGAGGCGCACTCGTTTCCTCACAGCAATTGCGGAACGCCAACTGAAGGTGCGTCACTTGCCCAAGGGCTTCGAGGATCTGTCCGAGACGGCCAAGTCCAGCGCTACGTTCGAGAACACCACCAGAAAACGGGTGGCTGCGGACGACGGTCGATACCGAGCAGCGCAACAGGAAAATGTCGATGTGCAGCACCCGCCTCTCCAGCCGGGACAATGGCAGCCCCCTGTAGATTGGCGGATCACCGCAGAATGTCTCGCGCCCTCATCAGTAGCTCATACCGGTCATCGTAAAGTTCCTTTGCCTCGAAGAACTCCATTAGCGCGTTCCACATCGTCACTATCCGGTTATGGCGAGAACCGCCGGCGAAGTCTCCAAAGAAAATACGAGGATCGGAAGCCCTAAAAATGCAATCGCCGCCCTCGGGCGGCGACCGATCTCCTTCTACACATGGTAGATGAGTCAATTTCAGAGTACAACCGATCATGACCGGTGTCCTCGGGCTGAACGATCTGTCTGACGAGGACGCCATACCCAAAACCGTGGAAGCCCGAGCAAGGGCCATGTTCCAGACCTCCGCACCCGATCAGTAGATTTAGGTTATTTGTCGGATTCGTGGCCTTGGCCCCGGTGGCAGGTGGTCGCTCTATTGCTTTGAAAGCCGGCGTCGACGCTGGATGAACCACTCCTGCTTGTATATCGGAGCGCCGAACGTTTCCCCTTCGAGCTTCTGGAACTGCACGCGATCAAAACGCGCCTGGTTGCGCGAAGCCCATGCGCTCCAGCCGTTTCCGCAGGAAGGTGTAGCTCACCGGCGCCCCGCAGGAGCAAAAAGCCGGTGAGTATGCGCCCACACCAGTGCCAGCCGAATGTGCACCGCCAACGCCCGGTACTTTGGGTCGCCGATCCATAGATGTTCGGAATAGCGAAGGAGAGACTCAAAGAGTTGCGCATCGCGCCGTCCTTCCGGACTGACGAGTTCCGCGACGATCTGCGCGGCCCGATCAGCAAGAATTGGTGAGCGCGCTGTCTGCGATAAGAGCAGTCGCAATTCAGCCACGCGCAATAGCGGCGAGTGGCCCAGGGCCGAGATGCGCGTGATTGTGTCTGCGAGGTCTTCGGCGGACAGAGAGGACAAGTGCTCTTCAAGTACCGGGAAAGCACACGGGATGCCTGCTATTCGGGCAGACACCTCGGCAGCTTCGGTGCCCTCCTTCAGTAGGACGCGTATGGCATCCGACAAGGCAGCATTGAACGAGACGCCCGGCTGCCACTCGATAAGGCGAAGGTGGCGAAGGTACCCGGCAACACTGGGCGGTCGCGAATCGTCCGCGGTGAATCTCTGTGTCGCCCGCATTGCGATGCCCAGCCGTCGATAATACTCGGCGGTCGCGCGGCTCCAGGAGAACGGTCAGCGTCGGGTCATCTACAACACCCGTCTCATCCTGGTTAGGAGGCTGAAAGGCAAAAGCCGTCGTTAGAGGCCGAATTCGACTTGTCACTCAACCGGCCAAAATCGCCTTTGCATGTGATGCAGCAAGCGATTACAATCAAACTCCGGGATTGCGGAAAAAGGCAGGGAAGCATCGATGAGATTTCTGAGCAAGGCAAAATAGGATAAACATGAAAACCAGAATCAAGCTTGTGCTAATGATCGCACTGGCGCTCACGCTGATTGGCGCCACGTTGATGATGGCCCAACAGGCCGGGGCGGGAGCCAATGTTCCTCCGCCCAGGCCGAAGGGCCCATGTGACATCTACGCCGCTGCCGCCGACCCCTGCGCGGCCGCCCACAGCACCACGCGCGCGCTGTACGCCTCCTACAACGGCCCGCTCTACCAGGTCCTGCGGCAGTCGGACGGCAAGACCTTGGACATCGGCGTCGTCCAACCCGCGGCATCGCCGGTACCGGATGCGGGCGGATACGCCAACGCGGCCGCGCAGGACGCGTTTTGCGCCAACACGTACTGCTGGATCACAACCATCTACGACCAATCCCCCAAGCACAACAACCTCACCCAGGCGCCCCGCGGCGGATTCAGCGGCCCGGCCATGGGTGGGTTGAACAACATCCCGGTCGCCGACATGGCGCCGATTATGATCATGGGCCACAAGGCCTACGGCGCCTTCATCGAGCCGGGCATGGGCCTCCGGAACGACAACCCGAAGGGCACCGCGGTCGACGACCAGGCGGAAGGGCAGTACTGGGTCGTTAACGGCCAGCACTACAACTCCGGCTGCTGCTTCGACTACGGCAACGCCGAGATCGATAGCCGCGACGACGACAACGGCACCATGGAAACCACCTACTACGGCAACGCCAACGCCTGGTATCACGGGAACGCCCCCGGCCCGTGGATCATGACCGACCAGGAGAACAATCTCGTGGGTTGCGTCAACCCGGATGGATCCAACAAACTCTGCGCAAACCTGCCAAACATCACCTGGCGATTCGTGACCGCGATGGCCAAGGGCGAACCGCACCACTGGACCTCCATGGGCGGCGACGCCCAGCGGGGCGCCCTGTCGGTCATGTTCGACGGACCGCGCGTGAACCCCACCTATGACCCGATGCGCAAGCAGGGAGCCATCCTCCTGGGCAACGGTGGGGACAACAGCGTCGGCTCGCAGGGGACCTTCTACGAAGGGGCGATGACGGCCGCCGGAACCTTCCCGACGGACGCCACTGACCAGCTGGTGCAGGCCAACGTCGTGGCGGCCAAGTACGAGGCGCCGCGGTTGAGCTTGGCGCCAGCCTCGGCGACTGCCACGCCGCCGGGACTCCAGACGTTCTCACCGCGTTCCTCGCAGGACACCACCCTTTCGTTCACGAATAACACAGGGGCGCCCGCGGCGGGCGTCAAGTTGAGCCTTTCCGTGCCCACAGGGTGGACCTCCGTGGCCTCCGGCACCACCACGATCGCTGCCCCGGTCGCGCCGGGCGCGAGCGTGAGCGCAACCTTCAAGGTCACCTCGGGGCCGGCGGCCTTCAATGGCGACCTGGTCGGCAACGCCTCGTGGACGACGAACGGCAGGACGCAATCCGAGAAAATCGCCGAGAAGGTGCGGAACGTCAGCCCGATCAAGATCAACGAATTCGCTGTTAGCTCCGGTTCTCCGGCCAACTCGACGAACTCGTTCATCGAGCTCTACAACACCGGCGCTAGCGCCGCCGACATCTCCAACTGGACCCTGACCCAGCACCCGACCCAGCAGGCGATCTTCTCGAACGTGAAGATCCCGGCCGGGACGAAGCTCGCGGCTCACGGCTTCTACCTGCTGGGCCTCTCCACCTCCGGGCTGGCGGTGCCCGTGCGCAAGGGTGATACCACCATCCACGTCAGGAGCACGACGGGGATGAACGTCGGCGATACCATCAGCATCGACACCGGCTCCGCCGTGGAGACCCGCAAGATCGCTAGCGTCGGGACAGCGGCCGGCAACAATACGACGCTGTGGCAACCCCTCCCTGAGGGTCCGATTATCACGATCCCCGCCGGCTCGACCAACGTGCCTTTCACGGCCGCTGGCGGCGGGCGTGGTGGGAACGAGCAAACCGGCTTCGTGGCCGGCGAGAAGATCGCCCTCGGCTACGGCGCCACCTACCCCGCCGTCGCAAGATCCGTGGAGAAGTACGAGGTGGCCACGGTCACCGCGGTCGGCAAGCCGGGCACGCAAGCCCTTCTGGGGGCTGACGCGCACGCCGGCGCGACCAACATCAGCGTGACAAACGCCGCCAACATCTCGGTTGGCGACAAGATCGTGTTGGACATCGACAGCGTCGGCCATGGGATCGAGACCGTGACGGTCACGAAGGTCGGCACCTCGTCGAGCCGCGGTTCGCTCGCGGCCGATGCGAGCGCCGGCGCGACCACTGCCCGAGTCCAAGCAGGCCGCGGCGGGGGCGGTTTCACCGTGGGTGACAAGATGACCATCGGCACCCCCGCGACCCAGGAAACGGTGGCCATCACCGCCGTCGGCGCCGCTGAGACGGCTGGCTCCAGCGTGACATTTGCCCCGGCCCTCGCCAAGGCGCATCCCAACAGGGAGGCGGCGGTAGATCAAGGCACGGGCCTCGATCTGGCCGCCCCGCTGAAGTTCAACCATGTGGCAAACCTCCCCTTCAGCGATCGGGGAACGGGGATCAGCCTCACGCCGGCGACGGCCTTTGCCCACTCGAGCAACGAGCCCGTCCAGCCGCTCGGAACCGGCATCACGCTCGACAGCCCCCTGGCCAAGGAGCACGCGATCGACACGGTTGTGAGCGACGCCCAGGTCACCGCCGCGGGCTACCAAGGAACGGCGAAGCCCAACCAGTGGTTCGGGGGTCCCGCCCTCTCCCCCAGCGCCGGCAACATGGTGCTGCGGGACGCCGCCGGCCTGGTGGTCGACAGCCTCAACTACGGCGGCCTCGTCGACCCATGGGCCGCCGAGGGTTACCAAGCCGCTTCCGGAGCAGGGCAGGGCGGCTGTAGCGTGCCTGCGCCCGGCGCGGGCCGCGGTGGTTTCGGAGGGCCGGCCGCCAGCGCGCCCAATCGAAGCGCGGGCCGTTTCCCGGACGGCGCCGACACCGGCAGCAACTGCACCGATTTCCTGTTGCAGTCCGCCACCACCCTGTCGGCCTCTTCAACCGCCGGCGCGACCAATATCAAAGTCGCCAGCGTGCCAGACTTTGCCGCCGGCCAGACGATTCTCATTGATTCGGGTGCGAGCCTCGAGACCGCCATCATCGCTACGGTAGGCACGGCTGGCGCCACCACGGTGGGCGCCGCCACTAACGTGGACGCGACCGTTATCCCGGTCGCCAGCCCGGCAGGCTTCAGCGCCGGCCAGACCATCACCATTGACAGTGGCGCGAACCAAGAGACGGCGGTTGTCGCCGCCACCACCTTCGGCGGCAGAGGCGGCCGTGGCGGCGGCCCTGGCGCCGGTGCCACCATCACCGTCGCGGCGCCGCTCAAGTCTGCGCACGCGGCCGGTGCACAGGTCTCCGGCTCCGGCTTCACCCTCACCACCGCATTGACCCAGGCGCATGCCAGTGGGGCGCAGGTCGCCGGCAACGTTCCCACGCCCGGTGCGCCTAACAAATATGACAGGAGACGTAATTGAGGGCGCCCGCCTGACCCCGGTCAGATCGGAATTTCGCGCCTGCGTTTCTCGTGCAAACAGTGCTGCTACCTGCGGCGACGCTTCTTCGTACTCGGCGTGGCGCACCGCATCGGCGCGCCGGTCCTGGCAGAGCATCCCTTATGCCAACGCGGCGTGATTCAGGCGCCCTGGTTCGAGGCGGCAATGTTCCGGACTGCCGCCGCCCCAAGCCGCTCACGGAGCTGAGTTAGATACAGACTGCGCGGAGTCACGTGCGTATCCAACGACTCGATATACCCGTTCTCCTTCTGACCTGCCCTTGATAATCTCTAC